>CAYUGI010000148.1:0-16436 GCA_964444105.1 uncultured Pirellulaceae bacterium | reverse complement strand
CGTCCGACCCTCCCGCAAGCGGGAGGGTGAAAACGCGCGCAACATCAAAAAGCGTAAGCGAGGGATTTACGCGGTCCCTCGCTTACGCGTCGGGTTACCAAAGTCCCCTAGCCTCAGAAAGTGATTTGCCCTGCGTCACGAGCCACGTCTATCGTGTGTTGGGCACGAATCGCTTAACATGGAAAGTCACAACTTATCGTTACCGAACATACGTCCTCACCAAGTGCCCGCCATGAATCGACTACCAGCGTTTGTCATTCTCAATACTTGTTATGTGTTCGCGGTGTTCTTTTGTGCCTCGCTGGGGAATTCCGGTCTTTCTGCGGCTGATTCTCCGCCGAATGTGTTGCTGATTTTGGCGGACGACTTGGGATACAGCGACCTGGGTTGCTACGGCAGCGAAATCCAAACGCCGCATTTGGATGGGCTCGCTCAAAGCGGTTTGCGGTTTTCCAATTTCTATAACACTGCGCGTTGCTGGCCCACACGTACGTCTTTGATGACAGGTTTCTATCCCCAGCAGGTTGGGCGAGACAGTTTGCCGGAGATTCCTGGTGGCAACGCAGGTAGGCGACCGCGGTGGGCGAAGCTGTTGCCGGAAATGCTCAAGCCCGCGGGGTATCGCAGCTATCACACTGGCAAGTGGCATATCGATTCGATGCCGATTGCGACGGGGTTTGATCGGAGTTACTACGTGAAAGATCAGGGACGGTTCTTCAATCCGACCAAGCACTTCAAAGACGATAAGCCCTTGCCAGCCGTACCGAAAGATTCTGGTTTTTACGCGACGACGGCGCTTGCAGACCATGTGATCGAAGTTTTGGAAGAGCATCAACGCGAGCACAACGACAAACCCTTCTTTCAGTACCTCGCTTTTGCAGCGCCACATTTTCCTCTGCATGCCTTACCTGAAGACATCGCGGTCTACGACGAGAGCTATAAAGCTGGTTGGGATGTGATTCGACAAAGACGCTGGCAGCGAATGAAAAAACTTGGCTTGCTGGGTGAATCAACCAGCGGTCAACTGTCGCGACCGGAGCGTGACCTAGGGCCGCCTTATCACTTTGCCGACGCGATGGAGATACTTGGTCCGGGCGAAGTAAATCGGCCGCTTCCCTGGAAAGAGCTTTCGTCGGTGCAACAGTCTTTTCAGGCAAAGAAGATGGCGATCCACGCGGCGATGATCCATCGGATGGATATCGAAATCGGCCGAGTTCTGGACCAGATTCGCGAGATGGGTCGGATTAAGAACACACTCGTGATTTTCTTGTCGGATAACGGGGCGAGTGCTGAAATGATGGTGCGTGACGATGGTCATGACTCATCGTTGCCGCCGGGATCGGCCGGAACCTACCTTTGTCTTGGCCCCGGATGGTCCACGGTCTGCAACACACCGTTTCGACGACACAAAACATGGACACACGAAGGCGGCGTTTCGACGCCACTGATCGTGTCACTTCCGGGGGATTCGGAAACGGAAAAAGGGTTGCGACACACGCCCGGACATGTCATCGACATTGTCCCGACGCTCTTGGAAATCTGTGGTGGCAAGCCGATTTCCGGTGCGCCACCTTTGCCAGGAAAAAGCCTTGCCGGAGTCTTTAAGCAAGACGTCGAGGCACTGCATGATTCAATCTGGTGGCTGCACGACGGGCATCGAGCCATCCAAATTGGAAACTGGAAAGCGGTGTCCCCGATCGGAGAGCCTTGGGAGCTTTACGACTTGTCCAACGATCGTCGTGAATCGATCGACTTGGCGATCCCGCACGCGGATCGCCTTCGTTCAATGATTCAATCTTGGGATGCCAAAACAGAGCAATTCACTCAAGAGGCGATCAGTCGTGGGGCAACCCGGAAGCCTGGCGGTCGTTCGGGACGAATGAAACAAGCCCAGGCTGATGCCATGCCGCAGCGCAAGCAAGTGTTGCTGCAAGCCGAAACTTTCTTCGTGCGAGACCGTCACGCTTTTTTGATGAAACCAAACGAGGACACAGTTGCTGTTGGTGCGAAGAAAGGTAAAGCCGATGCGATGCCTTGGATTTTCTATGCTCCTACTTTGAAACAGTATCCTGACGAGGCGGAAAGCTGGATGCATAAGCAATTTTTGGAAGCCGGCGTGGCGGTGGCTGGGATTGATGTTGGCGAAGCGTACGGAAGTCCGTATGCAATCGATTTTCTGGATGCTTTGTATGATGAAATGGTTAGCCGCGGCTATTCAAAAACACCAGCGTTGCTTGGGCGCAGTCGCGGAGGACTTTGGGCTAGCAGTTGGGCTGTGGAACACCCAGATCGTGTCGCCGGGCTTGGTGGCATTTACCCAGTCTACGATTACACGACGTATCCTGGAGTCCAGCGGGCGGCAACGGCGTACGCAACGACACCAGGATCGTTGTTGGCAAACCAAAATACACTGAACCCCGTCAAGCAACTTCGTGTGCTCGCTGACCACTCGATTCCTGTTTGCATCATTCACGGCACGGATGACGACGTCGTGCCTATCGATGCCAATTCGGTTGCCCTCGCGAAGGTCTATGATGAGGCTGGCAAAGATGAACTCGTCGAACTCATTCAGATCAAGGGCCAAGGTCACAGTTTCTGGAGCGGGTTCTTTCACTGCCAAGAACTGGTCGATTTTCTGATCGCTCGCGCTAAATCTGGGGCGTCCGCGCATAATCCTTAGGCAGTTGGGCGTCTAAAACTAGTCGTCGTTGAAGTCGCGATCGGATGGAAAGCAACCGCACTTTGGCGGGGTTAGTTGCAACAAGGATCTGTCTTTGCGCCGGAAGGTTGAGGCGAACGGTGTGAACTTTTCGCAATGGTGTCAACTTTTGGGAATTGCTAAGAAAACAACGCTACAGCACATGCCTCGCGTGGGGAACTTACCTACAATCATTCCCAATGCGGGGCACAAAATGGCAGTACTTGGCTTTGGAGACTAGATAGGTTTCATGACCACTCACAAGAACGCAAGCGTAGCGGTTGTCGACGATCATCCTTTGATTCGTCGTGGATTTGGAAGTTCGATCGGCGACGAAGCTGGCCTTATCGTCGTTTGGACGGCGTCAACGATTGTCGAAGCGATAGAGAACCTGAAGTCGTCTATCCCCGAAGTCATGGTGATTGACATAGCGTTGGGGGATGGAAGCGGCTTGGACTTAACGCGGACTGTCAAAGAAAGGCATCCAGCTGTCAAAGTCCTGGTCTCATCCATGAAAGACGAAAAACTGTACGCCGGCCGCTGCCTCAAGGCCGGGGCGTCCGGCTTCATCAGTAAGTCTGAACCGGTAGAAAAGATGATCGAAGCGATTCACGTCATCGCGGATGATGAAGTGTATTTGAGTGAGGCGATGATGTTGCACACACGTAACTCCGCCGAATCAAAATCCGGTGCTGAAGGAATCGATCGGCTGAGTGATCGAGAGCTGCAAGTTCTTGAGATGATTGGCAAGGGAATGGATACGAAGCGCATCGCCAAGCAGATGGAGATTAGCCCCAAGACTGTCGATTCGTTTCGCGAAAGGATTAAGGCCAAGCTGCAGTTGGCGAATTCAACCGAGCTGGTTCACTACGCTGTAACACGAATGGCTTAAGCGATACGATTTCGGTCAGATACACGCTCCGTAACTACTCGAAAGCACGTTGATGACCGACTGGTACGACCACCCCGAATATTTCGACCTTATCTTTTCCGACGAAACCGATGCCGAAGTGGCGTTCTTTGAAGCCGCTTTCGATAAACATGCCGGGCGAACGATTGAGCATGTCTTTGAGCCAGGGTGCGGTAGTGGACGGTTGATCGCTGCGATGGTTGACTTGCAGTACCAAGCGACCGGGTTGGATCTAAATCAAAAGATGCTCGATTTTGTCGATCAGCGTCTAAAAGGAACCAGTCAAGGTGCAACATTGTTGCTTGGCGACATGACGAATATGGAGTTGCCGAGGAAGTACGATGCTGCATTTTGCACGTTCAATACCTTTCGCCATTTGATGACCGAAGATGCAGTGGTTAGCCACCTGCGAAGTCTGGCGGATCACATCGAAACCGGTGGCATCTATGTTCTTGGTTTCCACATCATCCCGTTGGATGCCGACGAAGAAGAAGTCGAACAGTGGGAAGCAACAAATGATGACTTTACCGTGGACGCGACGTTGTCGGTGATCGGGTTTGATCGCGAAAATCGCCGCGAAAAATTGGAAGTCTCCATCGACGTGACGCACAAGGATGGTTCGACTGACCACGTCGAAACGGTCTTTCCCCTCCGGCTGTACACCTGCGATCAAGCCAGTGAAACACTGCAAAGCGTTGCTGATGTATGGGAGATCGCCAGCATCTATGACTTCGACTACGACATCGACGAACCAAGAGACATGGACGATGATCTGTGCGACGCCGTATTTGTGCTTCGTCGTCGCTGAATGTTATCATCAGGGAACTCGGATTGAGTCCTACTGCTTCGTTGCTTTCACTGGTTCATGGAAATGTCGTTTGCTCAAAACCTTGCCGAACGTGTGCTGCCTGAGCGTCTCTTTCAGCGCGTGAAAAGTGTTTCGGAATGCTGGATGATTCAATGCACGCAGTGCGGTTCCCAGCGGTCTGTTTGGAGTATCGGTGGGATTCGTTTTGGTGCCTATTCGCGTGAAAAACGTCTCGCCGCACACTGCTCAAAGTGCGACACAACGGTTGCCGCCAAAGTTTACTTCCAAGAATCGCCCGAATGAAACGCTCGCCTGGCAGTGCCGATCTGGACCAGTATTCGGAGTACGTGGATCACCCGCGTTACGGGCGTACTCCGCGGATCACTTGGCTGAATCCACAATCGGACGACAGCAACGTCTTCCTGCACTGGCATTCTGCGGCAAAATATCGAATCAAGAACACAGCGATTGTGGCTGATCCGCGACTGCAGAATGAACCCACCGTGGCCGTGACGCACTACTACGATCTGGATCGCAAGTGTTGTGACTGCAACCGGAAGTTCATTTTCTTTGCCGAAGAACAAAGATATTGGTATGAAGTTCTTTCCTTTGCCTTGAACGCCGACTGCGTTCGCTGCATCGATTGTCGCATCACCCAACGCGAAACAAGCTATCTTCGCGAATGCTACGAATCGATGATCAATCAGGCGAATCGCTCACCCAAAGAGACGTTGGAGCTTGCGGAATGTGCGCTGACACTCATCCAGCGTGGCGTGTACGGCCATCGAACCTTGGAACGTGTACGGTGTCTGCTCAATACAATACCGTCAGAATCCAAGTTACGAAGGCAGGCATCTTTTCGCGATCTGTCGAGTCGCGCGGATGCTCTACAGAATTGAAAAGCAAACCTCGCAAATGAAATCACACCTTTCTTCATCATGTAACTTCACGGTTCAAATCACCCCTCTGTCTAGCGCACACGTCCGACTCTCCCCAGGAGAGAGTGAAGGCAGGAAAAGTCCGCCGCGGCGCTGACCTGTGAGAGAGCAGGAGTCTGTCAGCTTTCTTTGGCTGGCATTTCAGGCTGATACTGCGGCAACAAGCTGCATACATCATGGATCAGATTCTTGTTATGCCGACTGCCTCTTCTCTTCGGCTGCATTGACTTTGTTGTATAGGGTTTTCAGGCTCACACCCAACTCTTCTGCTGCAGCCTTTTTGTTTCCGTCATGCCGTTCGATCGCTCGATCAATTGCGATCAACTCCAGCTCTCGCAGCGACATCGGTGCATTGTCACGAATCTCCTTGCGAAGCTGTCGCGAGCTGAAGTGACGCGGAAGGTGTTCGACGTCGATCGGCAGTCCATCACAGAGAATGGCTGCGTGTTCAACAACGTTCGCCAATTCGCGGACGTTGCCAGGCCACAAGTGCGCCGTTAACTCAGCAGCAGCGTCGGGCGTGAAAACCGAATTGTCGTTACCGTCACTTCGGTGACGTCGCAGCAAGTGAACAGCTAACGGAAGAATATCTTGAGGCCGCTGACGAAGTGACGGGACCATGATCTCGAAGGTATTGATCCGGAACATCAAGTCTTCGCGAAAGGTACCTTCGCCTACCATCGCGTCTAGGTCTCGGTGCGTCGCGCAGATGATCCGCACATCAACATTGACGGTTTGGTTATCGCCCAGTCGTCGAATATCGCCAGTCTCCAAAACTCGCAGCAGCTTCGCTTGCATCGATAAGGGCAGCTCGCCAATTTCATCCAGAAAAATGGTACCGCCGTCGGCAACCTCGAACAGGCCAACCCGCGCCGCGTCGGCCCCGGTAAATGCGCCTTTGCAGTGACCAAATAATTCGCTTTCAATGAGGTTTTCGGGCAATGCACCGCAATTTACCGCAACCAGCGGTTCGCTACCGCGAAGGCTTTGTTGATGAACAGCACGTGCGACCAGTTCTTTGCCACATCCTGTTTCGCCGCGAATCAACACTGTGCTCTCAGTTGGCGCTACGCGGCTGATGAGTTTCTTGACTGAATCCATCGCCGGCGCGGTTCCAACCAATTGCGAGTCGCCCTCGGCCTGCTTGACGCGGTGCTCCAGTGCAGCCAATTGCTTTCGCGTTGTACGGCGTTGAGCAATCCGGCCGAGTAGTTCGGCGATATCGGCGAAAGGACAAGGCTTGGTCAGATATTCAAACGCTTGGTGCTTGACGGCCGCGATCGCGGTTTCTTTGGTCGGCTTGCCGGTCATCACGACGGCTTCGACATCGGGACGCAGCTCGCGTGCTCGCTCGATGACTTCGATCCCCGTCAACCCAGGCATATTGATATCGACGATCAGGCAATCGAAAGGCTCCTTCTCAAGCGCCGCGACAGCTGTCAATCCGTCGGGGCAGATAACAACAGAGTGCCCCAATTTCTCGAGACTCTTCTTCATCAATTCTTGCAAATTGGGTTCGTCATCAGCGAACAGAATGTGCATCGAGTTCTTTTTAGGCGACGGCTTTGACGTCATCGGTCCATCCAATCGTGGTTTGGGTTTCTTCTGATTTTTCATCCGTCACAGCGTGTACGGGCAGGGAAAGTTCTAAAAGCGAACCTTTGCCCTCTCCCTCACTGCTGGCAGTCAGCGATCCGTGATGTTGCGACACAATTCGGTACGTGATGCTCAAGCCCAAACCGGTTCCGGTTCCGTCTTGACGACGAGTAAAAAACGGCTCGAACAGATGATCCAAGACCTCCTGGCTCATTCCGCAGCCGTCGTCTTGAACACTGATGTGGGCGACAGGGCCTCGGTTGCGGACCACCACGTCCACGGCGCCGTTGCTTTCAACACTTTCCAACGCATTGGTGACAAGATTCAAAACCACCTGTTGGATTTCTTGCGAATTGATGTGGGCAACCACGGTCTCGTCACAGTGCATCCGCAGCGTTTTGCATTTGTATTTTCCCAAGTTGCTAACGATCGAGACAACTCGTTCGACCAATTCGGCAACGTTTGTCGACGATCGACTGACGTCGCCCAAGCGGCTAAAGTCCAGCAATCGTTCCGTAATGCCTTTGCAACGATACGCTTCGTCTTGGATACGCTGCAGATTCGATTGCAGTTCCTGTTTGTATTGCGATTCTGCGGCGGTTTCATGACCCGTTTGCGAGAGATCATCCAAATCTGACTGTAGTGACTCTGCACTCCAAGCAATGCTGGCCAGAGGGTTGTTGATTTCGTGTGCAACGCCGGCGGCCAAGAATCCAACACTGGCGAGCTGTTCGTTTTGAATGACTTCTCGAGTTCGCAAACGCACTTGGCGATCAAGTTCTGCGTTGGATTCCTTTTGCCTTTCGTACACGTCGCGAAACCGGGTGGACATGCTGTTCATGGCGTTAGCCAGTTCGCTCAGTTCGTCGCTGGTGCCAAGATCGATCCGGTGGCCATACTGACCATTGGCGACCAGACGCGATCCATCCAGAAGAGTTCGGAAAGGCTGCGCGACCAAAGACTTGAATGAAAAGTAAAGCAGAGACATCAACGCGACAGCCGCGATCATGCAAACAACATTGAACCAGATGAAGCGGTCGTATTGGCCGTTGACGTTCTCGCTAAATCGCATCATTTCCGAATGGATCAAATCTTGATGAGCGTGCGCGCGAGCGACAAGATCGTTTGCCAGAAAAGCGAATTGCTGGTCACCTTCTCGTGACATCAGATCATCGCTTAACATCAACTTGTCGATCAATTCCTTTGCTTCTTGAATCTCCCAGAGACTCTGCTGCTCCAAAGACCTATCGACCAGCATTCGCGACTGATCGCTCGATTGATTGATCTTGATGTTGTACTGCTGCAACGTCATGCCGATCTCGATCAAGCTGATATCGATCGTGGAGTTTTCGATGACAATGTCTGAACTGGTCAGCGATAATGTCTCTAGCATGCCAGGTCGATTACGCAGCTTGGCCAAGCGTTCGTGGCTACGTCGAACGTCTTCGGCGTATCGGATGAGACTGTTCGCGTAAGGAATCTCAACCGCCTGCTGTCGAACCGAATCAGCAAGTTCACGATATTGACGCACGCCCCAAATGGCACTGAATGCCAGAACGCAAAAGATAAGCGTGAGTACACCCAGGGCGTAAACCAGCTTGGTACGAATGGATCTACGACGAAGCACGCCAAGCCCTCCCTAGCTAATTGCGTGAAACTCTCTGCACTAATTTCGAGATTAGAGAGCGACTTGGAGTATGGCAAGACTGATCGAACAACGATCAAGGACACCTGCCCGGGAATTGCTATTAAACGAAGGAGCGGAGACCAAGGTTGACGAACTCACGGAAATTCAGCCTCGCAGAAGCTCATCGTTCAGCCGTTGACGTGGCGGACCTTCTGTTCTGATTCGCCTGCACGTTGCATTTTACTATCCCTCCGGGCAACGCCGTAGCGGGTTCTCGTGAGCCGCGACGCGTGAGCGGCCGGGAGTCTCGTCGATCACTATTGCGACGAGGCCCGTGGCCTCACGGCCAGCGGCTCACAAATGCGGTAATTGCCGGTTAGAAATCTGCTACGGCGTTGCACTCTGGGTAGTGGCTGACGCACACGACGGCCAACAAGCCACTGCCCGCGCAGCAAAAGACCCGGCCAAACGATCGGCCGGGTCCCATTTGATCATCTATTCGATGTCGCTGAATCCGTCGCTATTTTCGTTGCACGGGACGCTCGGCGGACGTCTGCCTTACGCGAGATTCTGCCTCGGGTTGCAGCTTCTTTCTTGCTTCCAAGAAATTGTCGATCTCGGCCGAGTCTTTCAGGTCGTCGAACTTCTCCGCCATTGCGACGGACAGCTTCTTGTCTTGCAAGTCACGCATCAGCTCGCTTTTTACTGCAGCCATGTCTTTGACGATGGGGTCGGTAAATCCTTGGCAGCGCAAGACGATGTACTTGTCGCCCGTCGCCACGATCCCGCTCAGCTCACCTGTCTTGAGCCCGAAGACTTCGCGTTCGATCGACGGCTGACCACCGAACTTGCGAATCGGCGGCACCTTGCCACGATTGCTCGAAGACACAGGTTCGATGCTGTACTGCTCGGCCAACTGCCCAAAGAACTCATCGGACGGATTGTCACGAGCCATTTCCCAGACTTTCTGGGCGGTACGTTGGTCGGCCAACACAATCGCAAGCACTTCGGCACGCGGGCCGAACGATGATTCGTATCCTCGCTTCAGGTCGTCTTCGCTGATCGCCACTGACTTTTCAACGAGTTTCTTCAGCGCGACGCTGGGCCAAACTGAATCAGTCTCGTAGATCCTTTGAGTCGTGTTGCCTTCGCTGGCGACATTGGCCATCCAAGTTTTCAGATCCGCCGACCCGTCTCCATTGACAATTCCCATGCTTTTAGCAGCTCGTGAGATTTCGCCCACAATGTCATCGGACGTGACCTGAAGGCCGGCTTTGCGAAGAGCCTGCGTCAGAAGCTTGCGATTGATTTCGCCTTCCAGCACATCGATGCCGTGCCGTTTCACGCATTCTGCACCGACAGCGGCAAGTGTTACCTGTTGTCCGTTGACCACAGCGGCGACACCCGGGTACTGAGCTTGCATTTTTTCATCACCCAGTACCTTTGTTACCTTCGCGTCCTTCTGCAGTTGCGCGAAAAGTCGCGATGCCGCGCCACGCATTTTTTGGTCGCGGATGCGATCCTTGATTTGCTCTTTGATTGCCGGAAGCGCAGTTGGCGGTGGTGTGCTGGCAGGAATTCGACGAACCGCTTGCAGCACGATCCACTGATCGCCCATTTGAATGGCCGGTGATATTTCGTTGTCCTTCAGGGCAAAGACTGCATTTTCCAAGACTGGGTCGCCGGTGTAGCGGCGAATTGGTGGAATCAGCCCGCCGACGCTGGCGCTCGACTCATCTTTGCTGTACTTCTTCGCGATCGCTCCGAATTGATCGGGGCTTGCAGCCGCGTTCTCGCGAAGTGATTCCGCGTTTTCCTTGCTCGGCACCATGATCATCCGGCACTTAATCGCTTCACCGAACTGAGCCAAATAGGCTTGGTCAAATTCTTCTTGGGTCGGTTCGACCTGACCAGCAACCAGCTTTCGCAGTGCCAACATCGGCCACACAACTTCGTGGCTGTACTGAGCTGGTGAGATATCACGCTCTTCTTCGAGCAGTTGCATATAGCTTTGGACATTCAATCCGAATTTGCTGGCCAGCCGTTGGATTTCACTGTGGACTTCGTTGTTGGTTACTTCGATACCACTTTTCTGGCACGCTTGCTGGATCAGATAGCGGTTGACCATGTTGTCCAACACGTCGACGCCATATCGTTCCAAACTTGCGTCCGAAAGTGCTTTGCGTGTGATGGGATCCGCGTTGACCACGGCGACAACACCACCACCAGCGTTGTCTTGCGCGATTGAAAGACCACTGCCAGCGATCGAGCATGCCGTTGCAAGACAGGCGATCGCGAGACACGTGAACTGTTGGGCGGTTGGCTTGACTACAAGTCGCTTGATTCGAGTCAGCGTGGTTATCAAGCGGGCAATTTGTAGTGGCATCTCGGTCACTCCTTTGAACCGGGCACGGGCATCTTTGCGAAGCACTACGAAACCCAACATCCATGAGCTTCACTTCGCAGTAGTGCTGGGAAAGTAGAAAATCTCCGGTTTTGACTCAAGACAGATCGTGGTTTAGCCGACACGAAAGCCAAAATCGCAGCGGGTGCGATGCAACTTTCGTTCAACGCATTGTAAGAAATTCCAAAATTGACCGGCCTGAAAGCAACCGCCGCGAAAACCGCATCCCCGTAAGTCCATTGGCAGAAGCGACTTACGGAACAACCCGGGCGTTTATGCGCTGCTTTGGCACGGCCCGTGCTTTACGTACCCTTCGTTGCCAAGTCGCAACAACGATAGGAACTCTCAACACTACTCATCGAACGGCGAAGGAAACTGCCATGTTGGTTCTAACACGAAAACTTGACGAGCAAATCTTGATTGGTGACGACATCAAGGTCACTTTGATCCGCGTCCGAGGAAATACCGTCCGCTTGGGTATCGAAGCCCCCAAAGATGTCCGCATCGTACGCGGCGAATTGAAACCACTTGCGGAAGCGTCCAGTGGTGATTGCGATGACGGAGCGTTGACAGAGCGTGAGCATGCATTTGCTCATCCGGCCCTTGGCAAAGTGAATTTGCCGGCTCGTGGAACAAGCAAATCGCCAGCCAAAATCGCCGCCAGCCGAAGCAAGAACGCGAATCAGACGCGGCAGCCTTCGCGTCTTTCGCTGAATGTTGATCGCATTGCCGCCGAAGTCAACTCGGAAGTTTTCGTCGGCACGGTGAAGGCATCCGGTGACCAGCCAACCGTGGAACGTGCAAAGACCCGGCGTGCTCCACTGGCGAATTTTGTGTCTGCCGGCTAACGACTTATCGCGTAATCGTGACGGGAATCAAGCCATCCGATGAGGGACCGTCGGAGGCCTTTTGCTCCCAGTCATCGGTTCGCACGGCGATACGGTCTTGCGAATCAAACTCTTGCATGTGCTGCAGCAAAATCCGCCGCACTTCGTAGATCGCTTTGCCGGTCATGTGGATTGCCGTGTGTTCTGAATTGACGATCAACTCGCTTTCAACATCCTGCATTTTCGCGCTGGAATAGGCCACAATTCCATCGCCTGGTCCAACTCGACGCTGTAGAAAACTGGGGTCTTCGACCACACCAATGATATTGTGAAACTTGACGTCGCGAGAATATCGCGCGCGTTGCATCACCGGAAAGATCGGTGACTCGGGTGCCAGAGAATCAATCGCATTGGCCATCGTCAACAAGGACGTATCCTTAAACAATCTCGGGTTGGCGCGTGCTAGACGCTCCCCTGTTGTTGTCGCCATTGTTGGAAGCTTGATGAATTTTCGAGCCAACCATCGCGTGTAATCATTGGCAAACCTGCTGCCACGATGCGGTGTTCCGATCGTGATGACACGCTTGACGCTTTGATTGGGTTTGAAGAAGAGGGTGCTTACCAGCTTATTTCGTTCAGGATTCGTTCCGCTGAGCTTATTGACAGGTTCGTCGCTAACGATTTTCCAAAAGTCGTTACCACTGTCGATTGTCTGCATGCGGCTGACCAATCCGCCCATGCTGTGCCCGACCAGTACCATGTCATCCACCGCGCGATGACGATGGCTTGGATCGACGACATCACGCATTGCAACTAAGTCGCCTCGAAGCTGGGCGGCGCTGATCCAAAACGGCTGCCCCGATGGATAGATGTAGAACCAGAACTGGTAGCGTTCACGAATTTCCGGAAAGCTTCGAAGGTCATTGAACATATCCATCCACGTTCGCGGGCTGGACCAAAGCCCGTGCACCATCAACACCGGAATACGATTTGGGTCGTACGGTTCCAGCATGAATAGCCCGCGGTCCTTTTGCGTCTCGGCCGGGTTCAGCAGCCCCTCTGTTTCGATGTCACGTTCACGGAAACGGGGGCTGTCCAGCAGATAGGCCAGTGGTGTCGTTAGATCCGTTTCCAGTGGCACCCAGTGATCGGAAAGTTGAACTTGGTTGGATGTCAGCGGATCAAAAAACTCCAGCACGCACTCCGTTGTGTTGGCGGTACGCTGATTTTTGGGGTGTTCACAGCGGATCATCGCCGTAACCGCATAGCTCAAGTCAGGCGGATAGAATTTTTCTCGTGCGTCTTTGACCTTCGCCGGGCGACGCACCGCGATGAGCGGAACGCCTAGCCCGTAAGTCGTGTGCTTATTACGAAGCGTCTCAATTTCATAGTCGCTGACGAATTCGAATCGCTCGAATTCTTCAGGATCCCATTTGCCCCGCATTTTCGTTTGAATCACAAATTCGCGATTTGGCGTCTTGATTCGATACGTTTTGCCGGGAACCAGATTTTTGCTATCGCATAACAGTCTCAGGGCGTCTTCCAGAGACTCGTTGTACAAATCACAGACGGCTCGAAACTGCGGATCGTATCGATTGCGGACCGGATCCAGTTCATCGCTAAACAAATAGTCGTAGCTGCTCGTCAGCGCCAGCCCGTATTGATTCAGTGCGTCATTGGACTGTCCGGCTGCTTCCGACTTTTTGCCTTCCACATAAGAAAGCTCGACCAAAGCGTAGATCAGTTCCGGATCGGGGTTCTCTTCCACTACGTTGCGGATTTTGTTGACGCAGTTGCGGCAATGGTGGTTGTACTGGTCCTCTAACCCATAGCGTCTTAGCGTCAACCAAGTGCGCTCGCTAATCTCGGGTCCTGATGGTTTCATCAACATCAGGCTACTAGCAAGCGGGTTGTCACGAACGGTTCGCTCGGAGAGATAGCGTGCCGAACGGCAGCCCGTGAAACAAAGCGTGAAACCAATTAGCACCATCGTTGTAAAGCAAACGCGCAGCAGTTCACCGCTGTGTTTTCCACAGCGTTCGTCTGGCGGTCGATACGTGCGACGGCTGTTGGCCATCATGCTTGGTAAAGGGTTTGCTTTTGCAGGCTTGTTGAAAGTGAAACTTGCGCATCATTTGTCGATGATGCGGGACGCTACTTAGCAACCCAGGTTGATGTCAACGTGAGTGATACAAAGTTCGTTGCCGCCCAGGTGGACAGCGCCTATCGTGACATTGAAGCCAAGACGTTTGCGGTACGCTGACCTATTTCCGATGAAATTCGGGGAGCGAAACCAAGACGAACGTCGTTCGCGCCAGGACGCGCAGCGGTGGGAAACCGCGTGAAACAGGATTGACTCGAGTGAGTTCGTTGAACTCATTTCGCGTCATTACCGGAACGATCCAGCTGATCGCCGTGGCGAAGTTCGGATCATTCAGGTCACGCACAATTTTCTTGCAGAACACCGCCACGGTTTTTTGACCGGGCATTCTTTGTGACCTATATTCCCGTGGCCGCGCCTTCTGAGCGTCATTTAGCGGCCACCCTACTTTGTCGCCTCCCTCGATATCGTAGGCCTCCCCCGGCGCTCAGATGGACGTTCGTATGCTGCTCAACGCACGGGTAAATCTGCGGGCAACTTGTAGTAAGACATCACGCTGGCTTCGTGCCAGCTTTGTCGCCACTACCATGTTGGCCGCCAACGCATCACTTTTCTGTACGGGTTTCTGTACGACCGCTCTCGCTCAAGAGAGCCCGTCGTCGCAGCGTCCTGTCATCCAGCAGCAAAGCGATGATGCCAACCTTCAGATTCCGGTCCTGACGTCCGAAAAAGTGGGAGAATCGGACGCTATCGAAGCCGGCTATGCAATGGAAAGCAGCGGCAATTGGGCCGAAGCGATCCAACATTACGAGAAGCACTCGCGTCTGCACCCCGAAAGCAAGTCGCTTTATCAGCGTCTGATCATTTGCCGTCTTCACTATGACGTGAACCGCCGCTTTGCCGATGCCAGCTACCAAGACTCGCTGAACACGCTGAACTTAAGCCAGTCGCTGGACCTCTATTCGGAGATCCTAGCAAATTTGGAAACTCACTACGTCGAATCGACTGAGTGGACAAGAATCTTGCTGCACGGCACCGCTGCCTTGGAAGTCGCATTGACGGAAGAGTCTTTCATCGAAAAAACGCTCCCCAACGCAAGCCCGTCTGCGATCGAACGATTTCGCTTGGGTGTACACCGCAAACTGGCTGGCCGCAAAAACGAAACACGTTTTGACGTGCGAACCAACGTTGCATACGTCGCTGATTTGGCCGAGAAAGAACTAGGCCTTTCACCGACCGCCACGGTGCTGGAGTACGTCAGCGGCGCGGTTTCGACACTTGATACCTACACACGACTGCTTTCGGGCGATCAATTAAGCGAGATGTTCTCAAATATCGAAGGCAACTTCGTCGGCTTGGGCGTCGAGCTGAAATCGGATGCCGATAGTCTGCAGATCCTCTCTGTGATCCCTGGTGGCCCCGCCGAAGAGGCTGGCGTGAAAGCGGGCGACAAGATCGTTCGTGTTGAATCATCAAGAACCACTTTGGTTGATCCCGACTACGCCGCCGACCTGCTGCGTGGACCCGAGCACACGTTTGTTTCGATCGGGCTTGTTTCGCCTGCTGGGAAAGAACGCGACTTGCGAATTCAACGCCGTCGCGTAGAAGTCCCTTGTGTGGAGAACGTCCGGTTTGTCGATCCAACTCAGAAAATTGGCTACCTTCGACTGACTAACTTCCAAAAGACAACGACACGTGACATCGAGCGAGCCCTTTGGGATTTGCAGCGACAAGGCATGCGATCTTTGGTTTTGGATGTCCGTGGAAATCCTGGCGGTCTGCTTTCCGCTGCCGTCGAAGTCGCGGATCGTTTTTTAGACAAAGGTCGCATCGTTACGACTCGCGGAAGAAACGCTCGCGAGAACTTTGATTATGTCGCTCACCGTCCTAACACTTGGAACATCCCGCTGGCCGTGCTGATCGACAACGACAGTGCCAGTGCCAGTGAGATCTTTGCGGGTGCCATTTCTGACACCGGCCGCGGCATCATCGTCGGTCACACCAGTTACGGCAAAGGTAGCGTGCAGGGAATCTTCCGCATGCAGTCCGCGAATTTTGGCTTGTGCCTGACCACAGCGAAATTCTATTCGCCTAGCGGTCGCGAAATCAGCCGCAATGGTGTGATTCCAAAGTTCCCTGTCGAATCGCCGTACATCGCGATGCGTCCCAACAGCGACGGACGAGTCGTGTTGGATGCGGAGGACGAGGCGTTGCAAAAAGCGATCGAGCAATTGGTGCAACGCGGCCAATCGATCAGCCGTCGTCAGTAGGACGGATGGAACCAGAAATTCCGCGACCGCATCTGTCGTCTAGTCGTTCAGGCTCGACTCTTCAGAGGGTAACGCCGTAGCGGATTCTTCAGTCTCCCTCCGGGAGATTCGGACGCAGTAGCGGCTGGTGAGGGCAATCCGTGTTGTGAATGAACATCGCCGGCTATCCGGATTGGCCCTCTCCTCGCTATGGCTCGACTCTCCCGGAGGGCAACGCCGTAGCGGATTCTCCACACTTCACTCTTCCTTCGGGGAAC
>CAYUGI010000147.1:0-16623 GCA_964444105.1 uncultured Pirellulaceae bacterium | reverse complement strand
CTGGAACTGAGGTACCCCGCAAGGGGCTGCGAGTTCGAGTCTCGTGTCCTCCGCTAATTAGCCACTTGCTGCAAGCCAGCAAGTGGCTATTTTTCTTGGTATTCATATCGTTGAAGCGTTTTGCCACGGCAGGCAACTTTGCTTCAGCCACGTTCACGCTTTTGTGCGTCATTGATGACGCACGTTTCTCGGTTAACTGAGAGCGATTCCAACTGGCCGTAAGTTCGCACGGTGACGCGACTCCTGAACGGGCAAGCTATCTTGCAAAAACGCCGTAATTGATTCGCAGGCGTTTTGGCTTCAAATCGACCTGGTTAAGCGCGTTACGAATCGAGGTCCAAACGCTTGCGCATTTTCCATTTCCCTTTTGTGAAGTCTGGGAAATCAACGGCTTGGCTACGATTAGCGACAGATTTTTCGCTCAGCGCCGATACCACGCTCCAACTGGCGGCGTCGTAGACATCGAAGTCGGGACTCTCGCCGTGAAGGTGCTTTTGAATCAGGCGGTAGTCTTCCAGGTAGTCACCGCTGCGGATTTCATCAGCGAGCTTGAAGCCATCTGCAGCCACGGGAGTATTCGCGGCCTTTTCGGAGATGTGTTTCCACAATGGGTGATCGTATTTCTCGTAGTACGATTTTCCGTCACGCCAATCGTATTTGTGATGTGGACCTTTGTGTGGGTCCACTGCGTTTGGGTTGTCTATACCTTCTGTAAAATCTCGGCTTTCGAGTGACACTTGCAAGCTAGGAAAGCCGCGGACGATTCCGCGTGTTCCCTGTACGAGATTGACGCGACTGTAAGGACGCGGCAAGTCTGTGTCGTGCTTGATCAAAATGGATTCGCCTCCCGTAAGTTGGATCAAGCTACTGTTGACGTCGCCATTGATGTAATTTCGTTTGCGATACGGATGGTCTTTCGGAAGATGTTCCTGAGCGTACAGGTTCATGCCGCGAGCTTTGGAACTCATTGAGACGAGGTACTCCATGCGGTTGCCTCGGCCAAGGTTAAAGTTCCAAGCGAGCGGTCCGAGACCGTGGGTGGGATACAGATTTCCGTTTCGCTGAGCATGATGATCGCCCAGCCAGAGTCCGTCGCCGTAGTCGCGAACCTTCAGGTAACGCGTATCGTGCATGTAGCCGGCTTCGGCGTGAACAAGTTCACCAAGGACGCCTTCGCGACACATTCGCAGAATCATCAATTCGTCGCGGCGGTAGTTGACATTTTCCATCATCGACAGATGCTTGCCCGAGGACTCGGAGGTTTCGACCAGCTTCCAGCAGTCTTCGATCGTAAGCGCGGCGGGGATTTCGGTTGCAGCGTGCGCCCCGCTATTCATCGCGGCAAGGCAAACCGGAACATGCCAGCGCCATGGCGTCGCTGTGTAGACGAGGTCAAGATCTTCTTCGGCGCACATGCGTTTGAAGTCGTATTCGCCGCGTGTATAGGCGATTGGTTCGGGCATTCCCAGCGTGCGGCATCGCTTCTGTGTCATCTTGCAGGGAGCTTCACGGATGTCACAGACGGCGACCAATTCCACGCCTTCGATGTGCAGCAGGTTAAGCATGTGTTGCCAACCTTTGACGCCAACGCCAACGAAGCCCACCCGGATTCTTTCTTTCTTGGGTTTTGACGTTGGCTCTTCAGCGGCGTTTGAAACGATTCCACCGAACGCTGATGCGGCAATCAGTCCGCCTCCGGTTCTTAGTACGTCGCGGCGGGTGAACTTGTCGTTCTTTGGCATGTAATTCCCTTCGTAGCTCGGCTCTGCGAGCAGTGGGGGCTTGTGGGTCACGGCTTGGAGAGACTCAAGCATAAATGTTATCGAGCGATCATAGATCGAGTACTTACGAAATCGCGTAAGGTGAAATGGGTAGCGTCCGTGGTAGACTGGGTATGTCGCTCAGCCGTCTCGGGCAGGAAGCGGTTCGATCGAGCAACTACCTTGCCCTTTAGTCCATGTACAGAATTTACGGCTCACTATTTGGATTCATGCTATCGCTGATCGGCGTGTTTATCTCGCCAATGTCGGCCAAGGCTGGTCTCTTGGAGATCCTGAATCCACGGCTCGCCCAAACACGGGCCGAGGGGGCGAGTCTGGATGCGGAACTACAGTCGTTGGGCTCGATGGACTTGGCAACGACTGCCGATGAGCTTGGCTCGCAATTTCATATGGCTCCTACAAAGCCGGCAGTCCCGCCGTGGGTGCAGCTGGATCTTGGCTACTCGCAAGCGTTCGATAGCGTCACGATTGTGCCGGCGATCACGGGAATCGAATCGGGCAGTTTATCGGCTTATGCATTTCCTCGCGCGCTGCGCGTCGATGCTTCTGATGATCTTGAATTCGCAACCTTTCAGCCTCTGGGCACGATATCTGATACGCACTTACAGTCAGGCAGTGGATTGCCGCTTGTCGTGAAAGCCCCGCAGACAAAGGCGCGATACATTCGCGTGACGATCCTTCGGCTTCCAGTAGTCGCCGAACGCTGGACGTACGCACTGAGTGAAATCATTGTGCTCAGTGGCAATCGAAACGTGGCGATCAAATCCAAAGTCACAATGAGACTGGCACCGAAAATTCCACGCAGATGGGATCCTCAATATCTGACGGATGGCCGAACACCGCTTGGCCCACCGATCGTGGTTGAGTTGCCGGAGTACGATGGCGTCTATTGTGCGCCGGATTCGCCGGCTGATCCAAACTGGATGATGGTTGATCTTGGTGATGTGAAAACCGTCAATGAAATTCGCCTGCATCCGGTTCACGCGCGACAGGGTGCTTCCAACCCGGGGGCTGCGTTTCCGAAACGTCTGCGAATTGAGGTGTCCGAGAACGAGTCTTTCGACGACAGCCTCGTTGTGTTTGATTCAGGCGACGAACCGTTCAGCAATCCCGGCAACAATCCAGTTACGTTCGTAGTGCCTGGCGTGAATGCTCGCTTCGTCAAAGCGGTGTGTTTGGAACCGTCGCAGGATCACCAAGGACGGTTCGGGCTTTCCGAGCTAATGGTTTACTCGGGCGATCGCAACGTTGCTTTGGGAGGTCGAGTTGTTATTCCAGGGACCAACGAACAACCTGCGCAGATCCTCGTCGATGGTTTTGCCAGCTATGGAAGGATCCTTGAATTGCCACGCTGGATCGAAAGCTGGGATCGCTACGGAACATTGCTCAAGAGCGTTGAACGAAACGCAGATCTGGTCGAAACGGAGAACGCGGTTGCTCGAACTCGTGCTGTAAAAGTCTCTTCGGTGACGGGTGCACTCTTTCTTCTGACGACTGTTGGTTGGATGTTTCGCCGACGTCAGGTTCGCCAACGCGAGAGGCGACAGTTTCGCATGCGACTTGCACAGGACTTGCACGACGAGATTGGCAGCAACCTAGCCGCGATCGCACGGCTTGGCGAAGTCGCGGAGCTGGAAACTGACGTTCAGCAAACTGCGGCGGACTGGCAATCTGTCCGACAACTTGCTTTGGAATGCACGGACTCCATGCGCGAGACGCTTTGGTTGCTCGGAGGCCCCCGCCATGAAGCCGGCAGCCTGCCGGCCAGACTTCAGCGTTCGGCGAACCGGATGCTGCCGGACGTTGCACTGGATTGGCGTCAGGATGGCGGCTTGCCTCAGTTCGACCAAAACAAAGATCTCTCGCGCGAGTTGTTTCTGACTTTCAAAGAGATCATCGCCAACATTGCCAAGCATTCTCAAGCCACGGAGGTCAGGGTGCTGCTGACGTACACCGACGCCGTTTTCTCGCTATCAGTGCAAGACAACGGCATCGGCTTTGAACACGCCAAGTCAACCGGCATGGGGCTTAGTAACATTCGACACCGGATTCAAAAGCTCAAAGGGCAGGTTGATATTCAATCTGCTCCAACCGACGGCACACTGGTCCATCTGCAAATCCCAATCAAGAGCTGAAGCATGAGCACAACCGTCTGGATCATCGAAGACAATCCGAGCTTTCGCAGCGCAACGCTACGGGGATTGAAAGCCGCAGCGCCCAAACGAGAGGGCGAAGCGTTTTCATGCTGCGAAGATGCAATCGCAAAAATCGATCAAGGAGCAGCCCCCGATGTGGTCCTGATGGACATTGGTTTGCCGGGTATCGATGGCATTGAAGGGATTGGTGAAATCAAAAGTCGGCTTCCCGATACGTCGATCATGATTCTGACGGTCTTTGAGGACGACGACAAAATCTTTCGCGCGCTAAAAGCAGGTGCGTCAGGCTATCTGTTGAAGTCTGAGTCGATCGCAAAAGTTTGCGAGTCAATCGAATTGGTTCTTCAAGGCGGGGCCCCCATCAATCCACGAATCGCGAGCCGCGTGTTGGCGATGTTCAACGATGCCACACCCGCAAAAAAGGACTATGGCCTGAACGAGCGCGAAACCGCCGTGCTGGAGTGCATGTCCCGAGGATTGGTGCGGAAACAGACTGCACGGGAAATGGACCTGAATATGCATACGGTCGACTACATCATGCGGTGCATTTACAAAAAACTGCATGTCAACGGAGCAACGCAGGCGGTCGCGTTAGCCGTACGCGAACAGTTGATCGAGGCACCTGATGTCTAATCGTTTACACTTGCGTTTCCATGCAAGACTCATCAAACCCGATGGCATCGTTTCGCTTCGCAATTTCCAGATTTTGCAAGTGCATTGATCCAAGTCTTAGTTTTAAGTTATCCGCGCCCCATCGGCTTTGAAGGCCGTGCTACCTTGCAGTATTCATGAAAACAATACGCTGTATCCTGATTCTCTTTTTGGCGAATCTTTCTCAATCGCTTCGGGCCGAGGATTCCGCGCCGCGTCCCAATATGGCGAGTCCCAATATGGCGCGTCCCAATATTCTGATGATCGCGATTGACGATCTGAACGACTGGGTCCAACCGCTAGGCGGGCACCCTCAGGCGAAAACACCGGCGATCAAGTCGCTCGCGGACCGAGGCGTCCTTTTTCGCAACGCACATTGCCAGTCGCCGTTGTGCAACCCATCGCGAACGAGCGTGATGACCTCGCTGCGGCCATCGACTACTGGCGTCTACGGACTCGCTCCGTGGATTCGCGATCTTGAACCATTCCGCGAAACGAAATCGCTACCGCAATTCCTTGAATCGCAAGGTTATGAAACGTACAGCTGCGGAAAGGTCTATCACGGTTGGCAGGCGCAACACACGAAGAACGGCAACAAGCACGAGTTTCAGCATTGGGGACCGGGTAGTGGTCCTGGTCGCATGCCGAAAGAGAAACTCGTTGGGCCAACGCCGAACGGTAATAACCCTTGGGTTGACTGGGGGCTGTTCGGCGCCGACGAAGATAGGGCTGACTGGAAGTGTGCCGAATGGGCTGAGGCAAAGCTGGCGAACATGCCTGCGGAAAAACCGTTCTTCCTCGCCGTTGGTTTCTTTCATCCACACGTACCCTGTTACGTCTCGCAGAAATGGTGGGACATGTTTCCCGAAAAAGAACTGATCCTCCCGACGGTACTCGACGATGATCTGAGCGACTGCTCGCCATTCTCCGAGTACCTGCATTGGCGTCTGCCGGAACCAAAGATCGCCTGGCTGCGTGAACACAAACAGCACAAGAATCTTGTGCGGTCATACCTTGCCGCGACAAGCTTTGTCGACAGCCAAGTGCAGCGAGTACTTGATGCACTGGACCATTCAACGCATCGGCAAAACACGATCGTGGTGCTGTGGAGCGATCACGGCTATCACCTTGGTGAAAAAGGAATGACGGGCAAAACCACATTGTGGGAAAGATCAACACGTGTTCCAGTCATCTTCGCAGGGCCCGGCATCAAGCCCGGTGTTTGTGATGAACCTGCCGAACTTCTCGATCTTTACCCAACACTGGTTGAATTGATCGATGCGAAAGCGCCTGAGCACGTTGAAGGTATCAGTCTCCTTCCACAGCTTAACGACCCCGCGATAAAGCGTAGACGCCCTGCGGTAACGACACATAATCCCGGCAACTTCTCGGTCCGAGGAAAACAATATCGGCTTATTCATTACGCCGATGGTAGCGAAGAGCTTTACGACCTGAAGTCCGATCCCGCCGAACAGGAGAATCTGATCATCCGACCTGAATCGAAATCCGTCGCCGAACGTCTTCGCAAATGGGTTCCAAGCGAATACGCAGGCCTTGCCGAAGGCAGCAAGCACAGGGTGCTTGAAAAACGCAATGATGGTTGGTACTGGGAAGGCGAACTGATCCCAGAGTAGCAGGACTTTTCGATCCAACACCCGCAAACGCTCGGCCTAAGCTTTGGGAGGTGCGCGAGCAAACGTTACAAATCACTCGTGGAACCCGAGACGAAAGCCCAGCTTTACCAGCGAGGAAGGAGCAACCCTTGTCGGCAATATCGACGAATTCACTGGTGACAATACCGTTCACCCCGGCGATCGCAAAGTCAAAGCCTTGGCTCTGCCGATCGAAGATGCTCCGATAACCCCGCGCGGAGATCTCGCCAATGACTGGGTCAGCATTCAGGATTTTGTAAGCCTTGTTGTCCAAGATGGCAAGCAGCAAGATTGGTCGCGCGCGATCGAAGCTGCTTTTGCGACGGGAAAACCCACGGTCTACTTTCCACATGGTGGACGTTACTCGGTGTCGCAGCCGGTTTCCGTGCCCGCGACGGTCAAGCGTCTCTATGGAATGGACAATGGCCTGCAACAGTTCGGACTTGCTGATGGTAAAAACGTCGACTACCCAAATCTTAGCGCTGCGCTATCGATCAGTGAAGACACCGATGATCCGTTGACGATTGAGTTTCTGAGGGCATCTTTGGAGCACAGTTCAAGCCGTCCACTAGTACTGCAGCACGCTCGGTTTACTTATCGAGCCAAGCCGGGAGCTGGAAACGTTTTTGTTCGCGATGTTGTCAGCCCTTGGTGGTCGTTCGTGCCCGGCCAAAGTGTGTGGGCGCGACAATGGAATGTTGAATCACACTCGGAAGATTTTCCCTGCATCACGGCGGACGGAACCAACATCTGGAGCCTTGGTTTCAAGACAGAGTACGAAAGCCAAAAGCTGCGAGCATCGGGCGGATCGGCGGTCGAACTTTACGGTTCGTTCATCTACCCGGTTGTAAAAGGAATTCCCGACGACCGGCCCGTTTTTGAAATCATCGACTCCAAGTTCGCCGCACAGTGGGCACTAAGCATCTACGGCGCGGGGCATTTCCTGCAAGTGCGCGACGTCAAGAACGGAGTCACCCGAGACACAACCATCAAAGACGCCAAGCAACTTGGCCCAAGACGCCGCTTTGATTTTTATTCCAATGAATAGCTTTACGGCTTTCTGCGACTCAACTCGCCCTGCTATTTCAGTTCGCGCACATAGATATTTCGAAAGTTCAGGATGCTGCCGTGATCCTGAAGGAAGATGGGACCGCGTGTGCCAATCGAGGCTTCGCGATTCCAATAGTTCTCCATCACGGTGTCGTCCACGACCAGTTCGCCATTTAGTTTGACAGTAACTTTCTCGCCGACCATGCGGATGTGGAACGTATTCCATTCGCCGATCGGGTTGTCTGCTTTCACCAGTGGCCGATTGGGGTTCTTCTTGTTGTTCCAGATCGCGCCGGAGCCTTTGTCGGAACCCATCTTGAAATAAGGTTCGTGTTGCGGGTCCCAGATCTGAATTTGCGGACAGCCCCTTAGATAGATTCCGCTATCGCCGGCCGTTTCGATCTTCCAGTCGAGGAACATCTCAAAGTCTCCGTAGTCTTTGGCCGTGGAAAGGCTCTCGCCTTCGCCGTCGAAAGTCAGCACGCCATCGACGACGCTCCAGTGTTCGTTCATCGATTTGTCGGAGGCGATTTGCTTCGCGGCGACCTCTTCGGGCAAGACGTCCGTTTGCGGCTTGCCCTTTTCGATCACGCCCTTCCAGCCGCTCAGGTCCTTGCCGTTGAATAACGCGGTGAAGCCAGGCGGCGGCTGATTCATCGTCGGGGCAACCGCTGGCGGAAGCTCTCGGACTTTGACTTTGCGAAACTGAATCGGGGAGCCTTCGCTTTCCAAACACAGATAGCCGCGAGGATTTGATACTCCGTTGCCGCCAGATACTTCTTCGCCGTTTACCCACAAGCGAACTTCACCGTTAACCGCGCGGACGTAGTAGTGATTCCATTGCCCATGGCCCTTGGAGAGATGCTTCCGAGGATAGCTGCGACTTCCGTTAGGTGATGTAGGTAGGAAAGGTTTGAACGGCTTACCGACGCCAAAGACATCACCGTTCGTGCCGAACCAGTCCGTCTTGCGGCCTTTGGCTTTCATCATTTCGGTAAACGCGTGGTCAAGCATTTGCACTTCGATCCCGTCCGGCAGGCCGGGCTTGCCGTCGGAGGCGAGCTTTTCGATCGATTCGGGTGTAACCCAAACAAACAGGCCCGAATTGCCAGCAGGTTTCTCGTGCATCCACTCGACCACGATTTCGACGTTCTCGAATTGTTTCGTGGTTCGCAACACACTGAGCGGCTGTCCCGTGCAATGCAGGACGCCTTCGTTCCAGCTCCATGTGTCTTCGGCGCTATTGACCTTCGTAAAGTCAGCGGGTGCGAGCGATCGCCAGCCGGGGGCCGTGTCGTCAATGGCAGCGTTTACTTTGGCAGCGGTGGGCTTCGAATCCTGCGCAAACGAAGTTGCCGGGGTGTAAATCAAGATCGCCAGCAGAAGTCGGGCGACGTGTCGGTTTCGATGGTGCATGTAATTGTTCCAAATGCCGTCTGGCGGCCATTTACTTTCGTTCCAGTTTCCAGTGTTGTGAAAGTTCATTGCTTCGTGGTGCGGTTCGGACTTTTCCGTCGCTATTGGTGAGGTACAGTTCGCCCCAGCGGCAACGGATCATGAATGTGTCGTTTCCCGTTTGCAGCAGCTGAAACTTTTGCGAACTCCATTCGGGATTGCGATCCGCTACAACAGTTTGCTGCCAGGTTCTGTCGTTATCAAACTTGCCGTGCAACGCGATTTTTTCATTCTCGCCGCTACAAATGCGATAGTTGTTTCCGTCAAACCGTTCCAGCCTCCACACCGTCGGTGCGTCTTTTTCTGCAAGCGTCACGGCTTCCCATGATCCATCGCCGGATCGGGCGAGGTACTGATCGCTTTCGAGACAGCGCAAGCGATAGTTCCCATCGGTCGGCCATTGCGGTCCCTTGGTGAAATCGATTCCGTAGCGACGCAAAGCCGTCGTGAAGTCGGGGCTGTAACGCAGTGCGTTGTGGGTCCAGCCCTGTTTGTTTGGATTACGATACTGAGCGAAAGGGCCCCAGCTGATCCAAGCCATTTTGCGTTCTTCCGCTCGCATCATGCAGTGCATCAGAGAGTCGTACTCGATCGGCATGTCGTTGTTATTCGTCAAACTGATGAATTCGGTGCAGATGATCGGGTAGCCCGCCGCACGAATCTCTTCAGCGTGGTCCCATTGTTTCGTGTTCAGCAAGACGCTGTCGTAACAGTGGAACCCAATTGACGCGTTGTGGAAGTCGATGCCTTTGGTTGCTTTTGCCAAGGCTTCGATCGTCAACTGAGTCGCGGCGACATGAGAGAAAACAATCTGGTGTGTCTTCGGCGCCAGCGACTTCACGTGCTGATAAATCTGAGTAGAAACGGCCAGCGATGTCTTAGGCTCGGGCTCGTTCAGCAGTTCATAGACAACGTGTGTTCGATCTTTGTATCGTGGAGCGATTAGCGACCAAAAGGCATTCGCCTTCTCCAACTCAACGTTCGTGTTGTATTCAATATGAAGGTTCACGATCGCATAAATGCCGTTCTCCGCGCACCAATCGACCAGCGTATCGATCGCGTACAGATAGTCTTTGCGATGCTGTTCGTTTCCGGCAACGTCGTATTTCCACTTGCCCATCCAAGGGCTAATGCGAACGCAATTCAGCGCCGGGTGCGTTTTGAAGATCGAATTAAAATACTCGTGGTACTGCGTTTCTTGCTCTCGCATATCGGGCACGCCGTATAGGTCCACGAAGAACGTGGCCCCGCGAAGAACTTTTCCGTCAGCGGAGACTAACGTACCGTCAGTGACCTTGACGCGTGCGGGTTCGTCCGCGTTTGCATCGAAAGGAGGCAACGTGGCGAATGTCGCGACGACAAGCATGAGCAGTAGACGCATTGGGTACCGATTGAAACGCGAACAATGAACCAGACAAATACGGTGAAGTGTACACGCCATCACAGTTGGAGTCTGCCGATACCTACGCGGACGACATTACGAAGTCTCGTAAACACAGTTGCGAAGCCGCTCCGGTACCATAGTAATCAGAGACGCCATCTGAGCCGCGTCAGTAGTCCCCTCCTTTACGGCTCGGAGAGCCATGGAACCAATGGAACGAGCGCATGCCAAACGAAGAAAATCGACGGACCTTTCTGAAGCAAACTGCAGCTACTGGCGTCCTGCTTAGTGCGGCGTCCGACGCCTACGCGGCGGACGGTGATCAGACAATCAAAGTCGGTTTGGTCGGATGCGGTGGACGAGGTTCTGGAGCCGCTGTCAACGCCATGAAGGCGGATCCTAATGTCCGCATCGTTGCACTCGCCGATCTCTTTCAGTCCTCTATCGATCGTTCTTCACGTTCGCTTGCGGCTCAATCGGCTGAGCAATTCAAGGTCACTCCCGAACAAACGTTCGTTGGCTTTGACAGTTACAAGAAGCTAATGCAAACCGATGTCGATGTCGTGCTGCTTGCGTCGCCGCCAAACTATCGCCCCGATCATATGGAGGCTGCCGTCGCCGCGGGCAAGCACATCTTCTGCGAAAAACCCGTCGCTGTTGACCCGGTTGGCGTTCGCCGAGTCCAAGCGTCATCCAGGCAAGCGGCCGAGAAAGGCTTGAACGTTGTCAGCGGTTTGTGCTGGCGATACGACGGCGGAATGCTGGAGACCATGAAGCGAATTCACGATGGTCAAATCGGCCGTGTCGTGTCGAGCCAAGCCGACTACCTGACAAATCCGCTGTGGACGAAAGTCAAAGCAGATACGATGTCGGAAATGGAGTACCAGTGTTTCAATTGGTACAACTACACGTGGCTTTCGGGCGACCACATCGTCGAGCAATTCATACATAGTCTGGACAAAGCGTTGTGGTTGAGAGGCGATGAGCCGCCCGTCAAAGCCTACGGCGTGGGTGGTCGTCAGCAACGAGCGCCGGTCCTGAATGGTGACATTTACGATCACTTTTGCGTCACATACGAATGGGCTGACGGAACGCGCACGCATGCCAACACGCGTCAAATGCGAGGCTGTAAAAACCAGACGGCAGACTTCGTCTACGGCACCAACGGATCGGCGCGCCTGATCAAGCACCGCATCGAAGGCCCGAACGAATGGCAATTCAAGGGCGACGAAGTGCAAATGCACCAAGCAGAACAAAACGAGTTGTTCAGGGCGATTCGCGGCGAACGCGACACAATCAATAATGGCGACTACATGTGCAAGAGCACGCTGATGGCAATCCTCGGCCGCGAAGTCTGCTACACCGGCCGCGAAATGACATGGGAACAAATCGCAAGCAGCACGCAAAATCTGCAGCCAATCGCGTATGAATGGGGCGACGGCCCGGCTGTGAAAGTGAAGCAGCCCGGCAAGTACAGACACCCGAAGGCTTAGTCCTTCATCAGTTCGATCATCTCCATCGATCAGCACGTCCAAATTCCGCGTCCAATCTCGGTGGCGATCGCCGCCTTACGACTTCCAAAACGAATCAGCAACATGCAAAAATTCGCGGTCAACGCCTTCGTCTTTATGCTCATTTCGTCAGCTGCTGTTGCTGGCGAAGCCGCTCGGCCGAACATACTGTTTTGTATCGCCGACGACGCTTCCTACCCGCACATGTCGGCTTACGGTTGCGATTGGGTTTCGACGCCCGGTTTCGACCAGGTTGCCAAACAGGGATTACTGTTCACCAACGCCTACACACCCAATGCCAAGTGTGCTCCGTCGCGGGCCTGCATTTTGACCGGGCGAAATTCTTGGCAGCTGGAAGCAGCCGCCAACCACTGGTGCTACTTCCCCGAAAAGTTCAAAACCTACGCTGAGTCGCTTTCGCAGCACGGATATTTTGTCGGTAAAACGGCGAAGGGCTGGGCTCCCGGTGTCGCCAAAGACGCTGGCGGAAACCCACGCGAAATGGCGGGGAAGAAGTTCGACAATCGCCGCACGAAACCGCCCGCAAAGGGCATTTCGTCGAACGACTACGCCGGCAACTTTCAGGAATTCATGGACGCTCGGCCCAGCGAGACGCCGTGGTGCTTTTGGTATGGCTGCACAGAACCGCATCGCAAATACGAATACGGAGTCGGTATTGAAAAGGGCGGTAAATCGCTGGGCGACATCGACAAGGTTCCCGCGTACTGGCCCGACAACAAAGTCGTTCGTACGGACATGCTGGACTACGCTTACGAGATCGAACACTTCGATACGCACCTGGAGCGGATGCTGAAACTGCTGGACCAACGCGGTGAACTCAACAACACGATCGTCGTCGTCACATCTGACAACGGGATGCCGTTTCCGCGAGTGAAAGGGCAGGAGTACGAGACATCCAACCACCTCCCTCTGGCGATCATGTGGAAGGACGGAATCAAGCGTCCCGGTCGCCAAGTCGACGACTACGTTAGCTTCATCGACTTCGCACCGACATTCATGGAAGCCGCCCGAGTTGCGTGGAACGAGAGCGGCATGCAGCCGACGAGTGGTAAGAGTTTGTTCTCCGTTTTCAATGCCCAAACGACAGTCGCCAGTCTGCACCGTGATCATGTTCTGATCGGAAAAGAACGCCACGACATTGGCCGCCCCAACGACAACGGCTATCCAATACGTGGCATCATCAAGAACAACATGCTTCTGCTGCAGAACTTTGAAACCGCACGTTGGCCGGCCGGAAATCCGGAGACCGGCTATCTCAACACCGATGGCAGCCCAACAAAAACGGAAATTCTGAACCTTCGACGTAGCGGTTCCGACAGATCATTCTGGAAGTCGGCGTTCGGAAAACGGCCAGCGGCAGGACTATTCGACGTGAACTCTGACCCCGAATGCATGCGCAATCTTGCTTTGATGCCTCAGCATCGAGCGTTGGTTGAGGATCTACAAAATCAGCTCCTCCGCGAACTCAAAGCGGAAGGCGACCCACGCGCGCTTGGCAACGGAAGCGTCTTTGACCAGTACCAATACGCCGAGCCCGGCGGCCGCAATTTCCATCAACGCTTCATGAAGGGTGAGAAGTTAAATGCAAGCTGGGTGAATAAATCCGATTTCGAGACGTCAGCGATCACTGATGAGAGCGAACAAACGTCCGACCAAGTTCTAGCCAAAAAGCTGATCGGTTCGTGGCGAATCGTTGACGCCAACAAAGATGGAACACCAAGCGATGCGCACTACGGAGTGGTGACAATCAAACACATCACGCCAACGCAGTTCACGTGGCTAAGTTACACGTCCAGCGATCGTCAGGTATTTCGATCGATGGGTGGTTCGTGGAAAATCGAAGATGGCAATTACGTGGAAACAGCGTTGTACGGAATGCACGACGATTTTCGTGAACGCAAATTCGGCAATGTCAGGGCACTGGCGTGCGATATCCAGGGCGATGTGTTCACTCAAACCGCCATCGCGGAAAACGGTTCAAAGTTCATCGAAGTCTGGCACCGCATCAAGCCAGACGAAGACCCGATCGCCGCCGAAAAATAGTGCGTCCGCGGCACCCTCATGGAGTCTCGGCTCCCACGGCGGTAGCCCAAGCCAAAATCAGAGCGTCGATTTTGACTGACCTGATTGACCAAGCGACGAGAGCTACGCTTGTCGTTGTGTAAAAGTGAATTCCCAGATCATGGCTCGAACCGCCAACCCACCATGATACGATGACTGCATGAGCACTCGATTTTGCCTACTTCTGATCACGCTGCTTTGCTGTATGGCTGCCCCCTCGTATTCACAGGTCTTGCAGGTAGGTGTGGCCGAAGTCGACATCACTCCACCGGTTGGTTTCCGCGCTGCGGGTGGCTACGGCGAAGTCATTAGCACCGGCGTACACGATCAACTGATTGCCAAAGCGATCGTCTTGCGGCAAGGAAAAACGTCTGCTGTGATCGTGATGAACGATCTGCTTTCTGTCCCCGCTGAACTGAGCGGTCCCGCCCGACGGCAGCTTTCCAAATCGACGGGCATCCCCGCCGACAACATCATCATTGCGGCAACACACAACCACGGTTCGCCTGAATATTGGGGCTCGCTTCGTGACACCTTTCACGATGAGGCGATGAGAAAGGTTGGTCGCGATCCGCATGAACCGGTCAATTATCACCGGCAGCTCGCTGAGGCTTGGTCCGCAGTCGTTGAATCCGCGATCAACCATCGCCGCGACGCTGCGATTTCCGTTCACGATGCTCAGCAATCAGGGCTCGCGTTCAACCGTCGCTTCCACATGAATGACGGTTCCGTTCGTTTCAATCCTGGAGTCGGCAATCCCCAGATCATTCGTCCAGCCGGCCCCGTCGATGACGCATTGCCGGTACTGCTCTTTCGAGAAGACTCGGGCCAGCAAAAGCCGTTCGCGTCACTCACGACCTTCGCCATGCACACGGCCGTGTTCGGTGGTAGCGAATTTGGCGCGGACTTCCCCGGCGTGCTGCAATCGCAACTGCGAAAACACTTTGGCAACCAATTCGTATCACTGTTCGCCGAAGGCACCGCAGGTGACATCAACCACATCGACGTTCAGAACCCCAATTCACTGAGTGGCTTTGCCGAATCACGCCGCATCGGCAACGCGATTAGCGATACGATCGTCAAGAGTCTCGACCAGCAGATTCCTATTGAATCACCCAGCTTGGCGGTGGCACGGCATACTGAATTTGTTTCATTTGATCCGCTTTCTGAATCAGCGTTCAGGAAAGCAAAAGCGACGTTACTGCTGCAAACAAGCCAGCGAGTCTCGTTCAACGCACTGGTCCGTGCGTGGCGTGACTGCCATCGATACCGCTATACGACGCAGTTTCCCGATGGGCGTAAGCCACTTGAAGTCCAAGGTATTCGTTTGGACGCCGACACAGCGATCGTGGCGCTGCCTCATGAAGTCTTTGTTGAAATCGGGCTGGCAATCAAAGCAAGCTCGCCGTTCAATACCACGATCGTGATTTCGCTGGCGAACGATGTTGACTTCTACATTCCGACGCGAAAAGCGTTTGCCGAAGGTAGCTACGAAGTTGACACCTGCCCGTTTGACGTCGGCTGCGGAGAAATCCTGCTGGACGCTGCAAAGAAGGTACTGCAAAAGTTGAAGGCAAAGTAGCTTGGCTTCCTCGCCGAAAATCACTGAAAACCTCGTGGCGGGAAACGCCAATCTACGATTGAATCACCATGGCACCCCTTACCTGTCAACGCGACGCATTTGATCTACCAGAAGATATCTGTTGGCTAAATTCCGCGTACATGTCGCCACTGTTACACAACGTTGCAGCAGCGGGCGCTGAAGGCGTCGCTCTGCGCGGACGACCGTGGGAAATCACAACGCCTGACTTCTTTGAACCGGCGGAACGAATTCGCGAGCTTTTCAGTCAACTGATCAATGCGGACGCCGACGGCGTTACCATCGGTCCGTCGGTCAGCTACGCGGCAGGAATCGCGGCGCGAAACGTTCCGGTCGTCCGTGGTCAAAACATCGTGGTCGTTGAAGAGCAATTTCCATCCAACATTTATCCGTGGAAGAAAGTGGCGAATAATGCGGATGCGTCGGTGCGTGTCGTTTCCATTCCCGATCGCAACTGGACCAACGCGATCGTGCAACAGATCGACGACCAAACCGCTGTGGTCGCCATTCCGCACATCCACTGGACGACCGGGGTCGAATTTGATCTCGCGCAAATCGGAAAACGTGTTCGCGAGGTCGGTGGTGTGCTGCTGGTCGACGCGACGCAGTCACTTGGCACGCTGCCGTTAGACGTGGAAAAGGTGCAGCCCGATTTTCTTGTTGCGGCCGCATACAAGTGTCTACTTGGTCCTTACGGGTTGACCTACACCTACGTCGCCCCGAAGTGGCGCGAAGGCGAACCACTTGAAGAAGGCTGGCTGAACCGAGCAAATTCAGGAGACTTCTCACAGCTCACCCGCTACTGCGACGACTACGTCGCCGGGGCCCGCCGCTACGATTTCGGCGAAAGATCAAGCACCATTCTGCTACCCATGGCGATCGCCGCACTCGAACAACTGAACGACTGGACCGTCCCGCGTATCGAGCAGTACACGCGCCCACTGATCGCTCGCATCGTGCAACAGGCAAATGCGTTGGGATTGTGGCACCCACCGATCGACGAATGCTCGCCCTGCATGGTCGGCATCGGCTTGCCCGGCGGTTCACCTAACGATCTCGGCAAAAAACTGGCCGAAGCAGGGGTCTACGTCAGCGTTCGCAAGAACAACGCCCGCGTCGCCGCTCACATTTACAACTCAATCAAAGACGTCGACCGCTTTTTTGAAACACTTCGCCAATTTACGTAGCATTTCCGCGGTGTCTACTGAGAATTGCATGGCCCTCGCCCAGATTATTCATCAGCGCACGTTGGTGTCCCGCCTTTAGAGAGCGTCCAGCTTAAGTGATTGGTTTTCCCCGCAATT
>CAYUGI010000146.1:0-16965 GCA_964444105.1 uncultured Pirellulaceae bacterium | reverse complement strand
AGAGCCGATTTCTTCCGTTTTAGCGCAACATCAAAAAGCGCCAGCGAGCGGCCTGACGAACGCGCCGCTGGCTGGCGCTTCGCGTTACTTGAAAGTGGCCCAACTGAGCGGCATTGGGCGAAAGGTCTTGCACGATCTGCCCAGCCGATGTCAGCAAAAAACCGCGACGTTTGGAATCCAAACGCCGCGGTCTACGTTAGCTAACGAGAGTTGCAGAAACTACTCGATGATCTTCGTCAGGTCAGCCAAAACGGCGTTAACGTCCATGTCTTTAACGCTCGCAAAAGCGTGGTTGGCGCGAACACCTTTGTTGGCAGCAAGAACAACCGTGACTTCCGCTTTCGCGTTGATGCCGTAGTTGTCTGGTCCGTTTTCGAATTCGTTGGGGAGAACGAAAGGAATATTCTTGGCACCTGTCTTCGCAGCAAACTTCTTGGCGGACTCGGTAACATCTTCCTTGTCTTCGCCCATGACGTTGACGAAAGCGCGAAGCGATGCGTCTTCGTTCTTAGCGACTGCTTCATCCAGTTTCTTAACTAGTTCGGCGACTTTTGGGTCAGTCGAACGAGTGAAAACCATGACCTGTGGCCGAGCACCATTGCGGCAGCGGTAGCACAAGTTTTTGCCTTCTTTGACGCCGTCCTCTTCAGCACCGCAAAGTTTGGTGACGTAGAACGCGCCAATCGAATCGCCCTTTTGTGGGCCGCTTTTAAGTGCCTTCGTGGCAGCTTCCTCTGCGTTCAGGGTGACTGCCGATGCCATCAAGGCGACGAGGCCAAGGCTGAGTACAGAAAAATTCTTCACGGGATTTCCTTTCGGAGGGAGGGGAAACAGACCATGCTACAAATCACATGGCGAAACGTGTCGTTTGATCGGGGTTAAGTCAAAGGGGTCTGAAAAACGGATGCTTGTCCCCAGCGACGTGGAACATGCTAAGAGACTTGCTGCGGTAAGGCAAACTACCCCCTGCGGTTGGGTCACCAGAAAACGCGGAATGTTCAGGTTCCCAAAGCATCCGCTGGCTTCAAGCAGATTGATTTCACAACTATAACCGACGTTTGTCTACGATAGATGTCTGCCCAACCGTTGGATCCGCCGCGTATTTCGGGTATTTGTGCTCTCTTCTTGGTTTGCCTGGACAAATGAGAAATTTGCTTCTACTTGCTGCGATTATTTGGTTAACCACGGCGAGTGTTTCTTTGGCTGATAGCAAATCAGACGCCTCGTTGGTTCATCGTTCCCCCGTTGATCTGGCCATTTCGCCGGACCTGAAATGGCTGGTGACTGCGAACGAAACATCTGATTCCGTTTCCTTGATTCGCATTTCCGATGGTAGGCTCGTCGACGAATTGTCTGTGGGAGAACATCCTGCTGATATCGTTTTCGGTCCGGACTCACGCAATGTCTTGGTGACCAGTCAGTGGTCGGGTGAATTAACGACCGCAACGATCGTCAATGAGCAATTAGTACGTGGTTCTACGATCGATCTTGGGTACCAGCCATGTGGAATCGCGATTACCCAATCGGGCGAACAAGCGTTCGTCGGATTAGTCGCGACGGGGCAGGTAGCCCAGATCGATTTGAAATCCGCGAGCGTGGTGCGCCGGATCGATGTGGGGCATTGGCCGCGCTACATGACCCTATCGACCGACGACACACGGTTGGCTGTCGGCTTGAGTGGCGAAGGTAAGGTTGCCGTCCTCGATACAAACACCGGCGATGTTCTTTACGACGAGCCACTTGCCAGTGGCATCAACTTGGGACACATGCTGACCAGTAAAGACGGCAAGTACGCCTACTTCACTTGGATGGTGTATCGAAACAACCCTATCGATGTTGGCAATCTAAGGCGCGGTTGGATTCTTGCCAGTCGCATCGGGCGTGTACGATTGGATGGTCCGTCATATCGTGAAGCCATCTCACTGGACGTGCCACGCAAAGCGGTCGCGGATCCGCACGGCATCGTGATTAGTGATGACGAACAAAGCATGGTGGCGTCCGCGTCGGGAACTCATGAATTGTTGGTCTATCGTTTGCCCGACACGCCGTTTGTTGGAACGGGTGGCCCAGGTGACTTGATTGACCGCAGCTTAGAACGCGACCGCGAGCGATTCGACCGGATTCCTGTCGGTGGTCGCCCCATGGGAATGCAAATGATCGACAACGATCAGGTCTACGTTGCCAACTACTTGCGCGATAGCGTTCAGCTGGTCGACATCAAGCAGAAAAAGATCGTTCGCGAGATCAAGCTTGGAGGGCCGACCGAATTTTCAGTGGCTCGACACGGAATGAAGATTTTCTACGACGGAAATCGCAGTATGGATCAGTGGTACAGCTGTCATTCCTGTCACCAAAACGGAGGCGTCAATTCGCGACCCATGGATACGATGAACGACGGGACCGTTCGCACGTTCAAAACAGTCTTGCCGCTTTTTGATGTTGCGAAGACATCACCCTGGACTTGGCATGGCTGGCAAGAGGACTTGGACCAAGCGATGCACAAATCGATCACTTCGACGATGTTGGGGGAGGCACCATCCGTTAAAGACAAGCAGGCTTTGATTGCGTTTTTGGGAACACTGCGGCGTCCCACCAATCCATTTGCGAATCGGTCGGAGCATCGAGTCGGGATTGAGCGAGGCAAAGCACTGTTCCACAGTGTCCGAACCGGATGCGCTGACTGTCACAACGGACCGCAATTCACAGACGGAGAAGTTCACGACGTCGGACTGGGATCCGCCGAAGATCACTACGACGGCTACAACACGCCGTCATTGATCGGCACTTACCAAAAAGTCCGCTGGTTGCATTCGGGACGAGCGAAAACGCTTGAGCGTGTCGTAAGTGACCTTCACAGTCCAGAGAAGGTGTCTGGCGCGGATGAGCTAACGGAAGACGAATCAAACGATTTGATTGCCTACTTGAAATCATTGTAGTGACAGGAATCCTGCGAACTATTTAGAATAAGCAAGACGAACCCGTCGTTGCCTGAGCGAGAGATAATATGAGTACCGGCCTGCATCTTACATCTGATGAATTCGATCGAATGGTCCAGTGCGGCGCTTTTGACCATCTCAATCGAAAGATCGAATTGATCCGTGGGGAGCTTCGAGAAATGAATCCAGCTGGCCCACTTCACGACGATTTAATCTTGTATTTGAACAGTTGGTCTGCGCGTTCTACTGATCCAAAAGAAGTATCGATAACGGCTCAGACAGGGCTCAATCTTGCGGAACTGGATAGCCGGCCCGAACCAGATGTCTTGTGGGTTAAGGCGAAGCGGTATCGCGAACGTCATCCCGGCGGTAACGATGTAATACTGGCTATCGAAGTGTCCCACAGTAGTTTGCAAAACGACCTGCGAACGAAGTCTGCCCTCTATGCTGAAGCTGGGATCGTAGAATACTGGATCGTCGATGCAGCTGATTCCTGTGTCCACGTGTGCCGGCATCCCCAAGACGGACACTATACCGATAGAGCCGTCGTGCGACCGGGCGAAAAACTGTCGCCGCTGGCAACCGCTGAAGCAGTCTTGGACTTAGCAGACGTGTTTGGCGACTCGGTGGCTTAGTCTCTCTTGGGGCTTCTGGGCAATTGACCTAACGTGTCACTGGGCAAAGCATGATGGGGGCATGTCTACATCAACTCTGTGCCCACCCGAGCACCAATCGGTAAAGTCGACTTCATTGGAAGATGCGGATGCGATGTTGATCGCTTTGCGGTCACATCGCTACGTGGTGGTGCGTCGTGATCGACCACTGCGCTTGGTTCCCGCTGACACGGTTTGCATGCGGGTTCGCGATTTGAAGCCAGGTGACGAAGTGTTCTACAACGGCCGGCGTGATGAAGTGATTTCGTTGTGTGTCTACTAGAGGTAAGACTATTTCAGTCCCAACATCCGATCCAGCGAGTCGCCGGTTTGGTAGATCAGGGCTTCTGGAAAGTGCTGGTAGGGATGAAAGTACTCAAACGTCAAATAGCCTTCGTATTCGATTGCGTCAAAGGCTGCCAATACTGCGGGCCAGTTCGTTGTGCCGTCCAGCAGTGGTCGGAAAGCTTGTAGTGAATGGTCGGTTCCTTTTTTGGTGAATTCCTTTAGATGAACATTCTTGATGCGGTCGCCTAAGATCGGAATCCAGTGTTCGGGAAACTGATACTCCATAATGTTGCCGGTATCAAAATGAACTTTTACATGTTCGCTTTGAAAACTGTCCACGAAATCGACCATCTCCATGGGTGACATTAAGAAGCCGTTGAAGAAGATGTTCTCCATGTTCAGGTAGACGCCCAGTTTCTCTGCGACTGGCAATAGCTTTCCGATCGACTCACGTGCTCGTGCATCGCAAACATCATTGGGAGTCGGATCGTGGTCTTCGCGCCAGGGCATGTGAACGGCACCGGGAACGACCAACAGGTTTTCGGTACCAAGATCGTGGGCGGCTTGAGTCATCTTACCAGCCAGTTCCATACCTCTGGCGCGTTCCGCAGGATCATTGCTGGTCAGTGGATAGGGCCAAAACAGGAACGAACAAACGCCGCTGATGGCGATGCCAATTTGATCCGCCATCTTCCGGATTTCGTTGAACTCTTTGGTGCCCGACTTGGGCGAAAGTTCGCTTTCCAAATCGTAGTTCAATTCAATCCCGTCGAAGCCCGCGTCTTTTGCCAGTTGCAAACATTGCTTCAGTGACATCTTATCGGGGTACGGAAAAGCCCAAAGGTTGATGGACTTTTTCATGTTGTATTTGCGGCCGGGTTTTGTTGCGGCAGCGGAGGACTGCGACTGAGCCGCCGAAGATGGCGGTGCAGCGCCTGTTGCAGCCAACGCGGCTCCGCCGAAGGCGGCATAAGTCAGAAGTTCGCGACGACCTACGGAGGATGATTTCTTGTTCGACATGTGATGCTGTGTGTGAAACGAGTTGGCGGACGCGCTGAGTTAAGCCAGCCATGTTACCAAGCCTGCCAAGAAGATTCGCCTTCGTTGCTTGCCAGACAACGATCCAAGAAACGAACGCCAGCACGGCCGTCAAAGACGTTGGGGTAAATGCTCTTGGACAAATCAACTGTTTGACCCTCTGCGATTCTGATCATGTCATCAAACGCATTGGCATAGACGTTCGCAAAAGCCTCGAAAAAAGCTTCGGGATGTCCGCCCGGTAAACGGCATGCCACGGCTGCGTCGGTCGATGCGTACTGAGCCTTGGGATTTCGTTCGTAAATTTGTGTGGCTTTGCCTTGCGAGCGGACAAACAGCTGATTGGGTTCTTCTTGACGCCAAGAAAGCGATCCGCGTGTACCATCAATTTCCAACGACAAGTCATTCAGCCGCCCATGGGTCACTTGGCTCCACGTGACCATGCCTGTCGCGCCGTTCTGGAAATTCAGGAGAGCATGGCCATAGTCGTCCAGTTCATGGTGGTTTGAATAAGATTTCATTCGGCACAGCAAAGATTCGGGCTGGGTTTCCGTGACGAAACTTGCCAGATGGAAAGCGTGAGTGCCAATGTCACCCAGCGAGCCTGCTTGTCCATTAAGCGTTGGGTCAGATTTCCATGCGCCGCGCGCGGGTGTTCCGCTGGCCTTTTGACCACACATCCCGCCCTGAATGTACGACGTGCGTACAGCGATCACGTCGCCCAGTTCTTCGTTGGCGACCATTTGGCGTGCCTGCCGAATCATCGGATAGCCCGAATAGTTATGTGTCAATGCAAACAGCTGGCCGCTCGATTCGGTCGCTTCGACCATCTCATTGGCGTCCTGCATGTTGGTTGTCATTGGTTTGTCACACACCACATGAAACCCCGCTTTCAACGCAGCGATTGCAATCGGCGCGTGCGTGTAATTGGGCGTCGCGATTGAGACAAAATCGATCCTCTGGTCGTCAGGAAGCTGGGACTCCTTTTCGAGCAATTCTTGATACGACTGATAGGCTCGTTCGGAATCGATTCCGAACGCAGCAGCTGAGGCTTTGGATCGATCAGGATCTGATGAGAGTGCACCGGCCAGCAGAGTAGCGCGGTTGTCTAACGTGGCAGCTGTCGCGTGCACCTTACCAATGAAACCAGCGCCGCCGCCGCCAATGAGGCCCATGCGTAGCCGGCGCGTTTGATGGGAAGGAATCATTGAGGATCCAGGTAAGAGAAAGTGGGTGCCTACTTCGGTTGATCGACGACCGGTTTTAGAAACCACTCATCATCTGTGTAGAAGCGAATCGGTTCGGGAGGCGATTTTTCGCCTGTCATTTGCTCGATCGACCATTTGCAAGCCATGCTCACTCGCGACGATTCATCTGCGGAATCGCGTAGCAATGGCAGACTTGTCTTCGTTTTCATGCGGCCAAATCCAATGGCGCACATCGATCGAAAAAGATCTTCTTCTGGCTCGAATCCGTTGACGTCATTGAATCTCTCCGTCAACACCTTCTCAATATCTTTTGGGGGATCATCTTCAGACAGCATGCTGATAGCCCAGCATGCCGCCGCTCTTGACTCGGTACCAAGACCAAAGTTCTTCGGCAAAAAAGCTCGCAGGAGTGTTTCGGCTGGTGCGTACTTTTGGTCGCCAAACGCATTGAATAAATGTGCCACTTGTAAAACCAAGCCCGGCGGGGGGCCGCCAGACTGGCTGCCTTTCAAAATCTCATGCACGCTTTCTGCGTGCTGCAACATGGCCGATAGATGCGTCTGGTCGCGCAGCTGCACGAGTGCCCATGCCGACGCCACTTTGACTTCATCGCGGGGATAACCCAATAGATCGACAATGCGACTACCTGCTGGCTTGTGCGCCAGTTTCGTCAGCAAAACGATGGCTTGCTCGCAACCTTGCCATGAGTCTTCGTGCAAAACACGCATGGTTTGCCCAATGATCTCTTCACGAAGCTCCGCGTCTTTAGCCCAATCAAGGAGGCCAGCAGTCGTTTCGCACCGTAGTGCGGGATTGATGTCGTTCAAAACCAAAGCAAGCGACCGAACCTGTTCGGAATTTGGTTCGTGCAACATTCCACGCACACATGTCCTCCTGACATTGACATCGCTACTGGCAATCAAGTCGTCAGCTAAACGATCCACATTTGCTGGGTCGATTTCAAAAAGCCGATTTAACGCCTTGGATTGTACAAGCGAGTTGCCATGTTTGGTGACTTGCGTCAGTAACTCACACGCACGGTCTGAATTGTCGGATCCCAAAATTGCGACGGCTAGTAGCGGCGGTACAAACGAGTTTGCGGCGGAAGGTGTGGAGGCAAGTAGCTCCTCGGCTCTCGCGGAGGCGTCCTTTGTTTCAAAGGTACTGATCGCTGTGGCGGCATGAAGCCGTGTTGAAACCGACGCGGAAGAGTCCTGAACCAACGCGTAGAGACTCTCGTCGGCTTCGTCAGCCGCGACCGCTGCTAGCCCGTCAATCGCCAGCAGCATTAATCCCTCGTTGGCACTGTTTTCTTCGACTCGCTTGATCCAGCGATCAAGCATGATTTTGGATTTCCATTTTGCAATTGCGGGCTCAACAATTTTCGCAGCCGTGTCGCCGTGGCGTTTGACGATGTCGGTGAGAACCGATGTGCAGTCCTTTGCTTCAATTGCGATCAGTGCTTGAGTTGCAGATAGAACCACGTCCATATCTTGATCGGGGGCGCTGGCCAATTCGATCAGTCGCTCTTTCGCTTTCTCGATTCCCGGAACGCCTCGGCGGTGTGCGATCGCAAGTGTATCGATCGTCATTCTTTGTAGCTCCGCGTCGGGTCGATCAAGGGCCTTTTGCCATAGTGGCAATAGACCCTCCATGTGCCTCTTTTCGGTTTGTTGCGTGGCGAGTTCAGGACGCTGCATCATCAAAAGCTTGTACCGTGTCAGCGTGGTTCCTTCGTCGCTGGGCTGAAGCACTTCGTCGCTAGGTTCAATCGCGCAGGCCGAGCCGAGAAACGATGTGGTAAGCACTGAAGCCAGTGTCGAAGCTAGTGTCACCGCGACCACCAGGCAGCGGCTCAATCTTTTTGCTAGGCCGATCGAGTGAGTCGCCATGTTTGAACACCTAAGACGGTAAGCATGAATAAGGAAACGGCCGCCGCGACGTACCACGCAATCGGTAGGAGGTCGTAGGAAGAAAAACCTGGGGCATCGATGACGCTCAACGCGGCACCTACCGGCGTGACAAGAAGTGCGTTTTGCACCAAATCGTGCCCAAACGGGGCATCGCGTCCAAGCCATATCAAGATAGGAGCTAAGAACAGAAAGACGACGACAATGTATGTTACCGAGGTCGACACAGCGGTTGATCGGAACAGGCAACCAACCGCAGCACTGACAGCGAGTGCGTAAATGGCGGTCCACAACAAGCAAACCAATACCATTTGGACTTGTAGCCACATCGTGGGCCGGATGTAGATCATCATCAGGTAACCGGGCAGTGTGGCAAGTAGCACCATCAATAAAGTCCACAAAGCACTGAGCATCTTGCCGCGCAGAATCTTGAAAGCCGACATGGGCGTTGCCCGAAGAAGTTCCCAGCCGCCACTATCGCGTTCGCTGCTAATCAACCCCGAGGCGAGGCTGGGCGCTAGCAGCACGATCAACACGACTTGCATTAGCACCAGTAGTGCACCGATCGAGTTAACGCCCCAAGCCGTGACGCTGGTCGCCGCAAAGAATGTCAATACAAGCGACACCACCGCGCAGAAACAGATCAGTCGAATGAGCCACTGTGAACGTCCGAATCGTCGGCAGCGAAACTCTTTGACCATCACAGGATTCATGTACCAAGGGATGCCCGATTTGCGTCTTTGCGGATCAACCAAGTAAAAAAGACGACGGATGACTCGCGAGCCAACGCCCCGATCATCTGTGATGATGCCTTGGGCCCGCGATCGGTCAAAAATTCGATAGTTCATCCGAGAAAGAGTAATAACCGCAAAGATCAAACTGCTAATCGCGCTGACGCAAACAAACCGCAGCAGGCTTGGTGTGTCTTGAACGCCAGAATTTCCTACGTCGCCATGTCCCATCAATTCCATCACAGTCGGAAGTGGTGACAGGCTGCGAAACCAATCGGCTAACATCTCCAGAGATGGCGAAAGAGCACTGCCCCGAATAAACAAGACGGGTAGGACCGACAGCAAGAACAAACTCACCACGACGGCGTAGGTGACTCGCACACCCGCGTCAGCGGACTGCACGAAACTACTGACCAGCATTCCCAGCGTCGCGTATTGAAGCGCCAACAGAACCAACACCAAATACAATTGGCCAAACTGGCTTTGCAAATCAATGCCACCCATGGCGTAGCATGCCGCCGCCGCTGGCAAGCTGCTGAGAAGAACCAACGCACCGAAAAGAAGTACGCCGGAAATCTTACCGAAGTAGATTGCGAGCGGACTGAGCGGCGAATTGAGTAGCAGCGCTAGCGTGCCATCGTTCTTTTCATTGACAATCGACGTGGCCGGAAAAGCTGGGACCAGAAATACTACACCGGCCAGTAGTCCGTAGCCAAGCATCCGGAACACTTCCATTGACTGAGTGCCGCTTAGATCAACGGTGGCCGACGCGGGCCATCGCAACAGCACCGCCAAGGCAAACGCAATGGACAACGCCATCAGAATGGAAAACGCTTTGGGGGATCGAAGAATCCCGTAGAATTCGCGTTGAACAACTGGATTCATGATGTTTCTGATACCTCGCTCGCACCGGCAACCGAAAGGAACGCGTCCTCCAAGTCGGTCGCTAGTTCACGAAACTGTGCCACAGGTGTGCCATCTCTTACCAGTTGGTTTAGCAAGGCAGATAGTTCTGCGTCAGACAAACCCGTCTCGAATCGAACGAGCGACTGGGCGCGATCTGCAACGATTTCTTGGTCAGCGACGGTCTCTTGTTTGGACGCGGCTGATTCATCGGATGGACCGGTTGAACGTCGGTTGTCGTTCTCTTTTAGCCACTGCCCGACTGTCTGAGCCACTTGATCGACGGATTCAGAATTCAGCAAGAAGACTTCGAATGTGCGGCGCTGAGTGATCCCTCGCATGATTTCGTCCACCGTGCCGAACGCGCGAAGTTTACCTTTGGTGATCATCGCAACCAGGTCACAGACTCGGGCAAGTTCTGGAAGAATGTGACTGGTAACGATCAGTGTCTTGCCTAGTTCGGCTAGGCGCAGCAGGATGCCACGCATGTCGATCCGTGCTTGGGGGTCCAGTCCATTGGCCGGTTCATCCAAAATGATCATTTGGGGATCGTGTATCAATGTGCGTGCGATGGCGACGCGTTGCTGCATGCCGCGGGAGAGTGCATCAACAAACAGGTCGCTCATGTGAGTTGCACCGGCGATATCCAGCACTTCATCCACGCGACGGATTCGCTGAGAGCGGCCAATGCCATAGGCTGCACCAAAAAAATCGAGATATTCGGAGACACGCATGTTGTTGTACTTGCCGAAATCGTCCGGCATGTAGCCCACGATTCGCTTGATCTTGCGAGACTCCTTCAGACAGTCGCATCCGGCGATACTTGCTTTGCCGCTGGTGGCTTTTGCTAGTCCAACCAAAATGCGAATGGTCGTGGTCTTCCCCGCTCCATTGGGTCCGATGAAACCCAGGATCTGGCCTTTACCTACCTGCATCGTGAGCGAATCGAGCGCGACGAAATCACCGTAACGTTTGGTCAAATTTTCGATCAAGACAACGGGCTGTTGGTCTGTCACAGATGTAGTTCCGGTAAAGCAAGGAAAGACTTGGTAGCTGCGAAAAAAGTAGGGCGTCTCAGGTTGTGATTCCATCAAATGAAACACGAAGAAAATCGATTTGCCAAACGCGGTCGTTCAGTTCGGATTTTGGCTGAACACGATCCTCCGAATTCGCCTGAGCCGTTTCCGCGGTCGTTTGGGAAACTGAAACACGAAGTGCGAAGGCACCGTTGGAATCGACAAACAACTGTTTCGGATCGTCCAGCGGAATGCGGATCAGTCCATTAGGGTTTTCTTCTTGATAGATCGTTTCAAACTCTTTGCCCGAAAACGCTTCGAGTTGCAGTGTTCGCGAGGGGGCTGAGAGTTTGATTTCGATCACCGCTTTGCTGAGCTTGCAGGGCCAAACTGATTCAGGCAGGTGACAATTCAGTCGCGCTGATTGTGCCTTGGTTCGTCCTTGTAGCCATTGCCCCGTGCGTTGGTTGTACAACGTCGAAAAACCCTCCTCGCTTGCCGCGATTTCAAGCCGTACGAAACTGGAGGGAATCTTAATCGAAGTGTCTGGCGGCGTTTGCCGGTAGTGAATCGGCAGGTGGACAAGTGCAGATCCGCTGACGGAAAAAGGGGCTTCTATCTTAAGTCCGGAGGGTAGGGCGTCTGTCCAAAACAGCAGCGTCGGTTCCCGCCCAAACCGAATGTTCTTGTTTGCGAAAATCGAACGTAAAACGTCCTGACGCGTCCGCAATCGATCTGTCAAAATCGTTTCGCCGGAAAACTGACCCGCAGAAAGAACATCGCCGGGGGTGCCTAACCACGCGTCATCGCTGGCGGCCAACGCAAGCGTGGGAATTGAATCACTCGCAACAATCGCTTCTTCACATTTTGTGTTGTCAAATCCATCAAATCGGCCCTCGAAGCCACGTTGTGTGAATTGTCCATGGAACGCCCACTTGCTGGGCAATCGCACCGTCGCTTCGCTGGTGATGTGTCGTACTACGCCTGGTGGCTGAGTGACATTCATCCATTGGCTGCTGCCATCGTCTGTCCAAAGCAGCCGAGTGGTTGACTGCAACTCGTCTTGAAACGACATATTCGTTCGCGGTGAGGCTGTTAGTTGCAGCGGCGTCGTTTGATCGGAGTAGACCGCAGAGATCGATTCCATTTGGATTTCGGATCCTCCATTGACCACGCGTGCAAATTGTCCGCTTGCGAATCTGGGCGGTACCGCGCCGGTATTGTGTTTTCCAAGCCAAATGAGTCCCGCCGTGGCAATGCAGACACTCACGGGAATCACGATTGCCAATCGTTCGAGTCGTCGAGTTCTGAATAACCAAATTCCGGCAGCAAGCACCAGGAGTAGCTGAGCGATCAACACAGAACCGATGATCGTGCGTCCCGGTATTTGGTAGCCGATTTCTAAGTCCGCTACGGGTGTCATCAGATTGACATAGTTTTCATCATCAGCGCTGGGCGAGAAAAAGTTGCTGGCTGCAGAACGAAATGAAGACATCGAAATTTGACCGTTTGCCAATGTCTGTGCATCGATCGTCGTGAAAAGGACTTCTCCCTTGCCCACACTTTTCGTAAAAACCGCCGGCCAGTCATTGATTCGGCAGAGGACTTGGTCTGCATCACAATTCCCGCGCACCATCGTCGCGGGACGGTCGGATGACCATGATGAAGATCCAATCTTATTTCCTGTTGCCGGACTCAATCCATCGAGATCGAATTGGTTCAGTTCGATTCGATCGAGCGGTGTGAAGCACATTGATTCGCCCAGCAACGTGCGTAGCGATTGTGTTGAAATTCGATCAATCATCACCCAGAGTCGCCCCCCGTCGTGGACCCATTGATCGATGCGTGCCGCCGCGGTCGTGTCTTGCAAAAAACCATCATCGATCACAATGAGCTGGTCAAGCGAATCGAGCGTTTGAGACGAGGGCGGCAAAAAACTGGCTGAGTAGTTGGTTAGCTCGGGCAACGAAGTCTCGATTGCGAATTCGTCCCTCAACTGGTGGATCACCTCCAATAGGTTTGGGACTTCCGGACTCATTCGGAGGGTGTGCGACGATGGTCTTGAGAGAACACCGGTTTGCGATCCGGAAGGCGAGAGTTGAAGCGAACGTCGCGTTAGCGGTTGTCCAACGGCGTTATTTAAAAATGTCTCGCCTTGATTCGTCTCGCGTAGTCGCATCGAAATCAGATCAACGCGATTCTGTTCTGAAAGTTCGTTTTCGGGGATCAGAACGGGTAACCAGCTTTGTCGTCGCGAACGACTGGGGATCCAAACACGACGCGCAAATTGCTTCTTGGCGTTCTCCCCCACCTGCACAACGACTAGCTCTTCTGCGTCTTGGTCACTGAGGTTTCTACCGCTGGTCGACATGGTCGCCCAATGACCAGGAACGTGCTGAAGCATGCCTGATGGGCTGACCGACAAGGAAACTTTTTCCTGCGCGGCTGTCTCGGTGGATTTTTGAGTATTCGCAGTAGACTGCGCCGCCGCCGGGGGAAAGTGTCCAAAGAACGCGATAATCGGCAGCGAGTAAAGCAGTAGCCTAGGGCGTTGCATGATCGAACATTTTGATGGCGACAAATCTAGTGAACGGCGTGGTGCACGGTAAGGCAGCGTCTAAGGAGCGCCTGCAGCAAGCAGTCTACCTGCGAATTGGCCCGGTGCGAATTAGCCCGGTGCGAATTGGCCCGGTGCGAATTGGTCCGGTGCGAAAGTCGTCGAGGCTCGGAATGAAAAAGCGTCGCGCCCGTTCTAATTGGGACGCGCATCACGTCGGGGTCCACCAAGTCTTCGATTGAGTTGGATCAACTTACCGAGCGCAGCTTGGCTTGTGACGACTTTTTCGAGCGAGTCGTTCACCTCTCGCAGGTATCGCATGGCCTCCTCTCGTTGGTTTAATGCCAAACAGGCGTCCACCAGTCGTTCGATAGTCTGTGCCAATTTGACCTGATACTGGCTTAGCTCTGGCGAACCGCGAAGCAACTTGGTTTGAATGGCCAACACCGCGATCAGCAATCGCTTTTCTTCATCGCGTTGAACTTGCATTCGCCGCACGGAAGCATATTGATCCAATGCGTGCGCTTTGAGTGCCAAATAGCGAGGCGTTTCAGGAAACTCAGATAGCAATTCATCGGCGAGCCTTTGAGAACGCATGAGTCGCCCACGTTGCTTTTGACGAGAATTAGGCGCGAGCGGTTGCAGCATGACGACGCTTAGCGATTTCGCCAACTCGTACTGAACCGAATCGGAATCAGGATATTGACGATGAAATGAATCCAGAATGTCAATCGACTCGTCTAGGTCACGCCGGATTCTAGACATTATCTTGGGTTGCTTCATTCGATCGCGAAATCCGCGTGCGTCGGCTAGCGTCACATTGGCACGTGTTCGCAGTGCGCGAGCCAATGCCATTTCGTATTTTAGTTCACCGGGGAATTCTTCCGTGAGCGACGTCAACGCATCAACCGCTTCGTCGATGGCAACTTGTTCTTGGCGGGGGTTGGGTGTGAGTGGCTTTCCGCCAAAGAGCCTCGCAGCAGGGCCGCGCCCCTTTGATTTGAATTTCTCAGCGATGTCGAGTCCTGAGCGAGTTGCAATCGACGAGAACAAGCTGTTGGCGCGTGCGTACTCGAACCTTCCTTCAGCTGACTTCAATAGGTTGGGCGAGAGTTTCAACTGCTCGATGGTTTGATCGTACAAGTCAATGGCGTGCGCAACATTGCCGCGTAGCCCGGCAATTGCCGATCGATCATTCATGATCTTGGCCTGAGTCAGAGTTGATTCGTCACTCGTTCCAGTGATGGCGGACAAAGTTTCGTACTGATCCAACGCTTCTTTGTAAGCTTGGTCTGCCAGAGCGTGCTGGCCCAGTCGGTGATGAATGTCACCCACACGTTTTCTCGCTGCTGCAGACTGGGTTTTCAATTCCAAATTATCTTGGTTCGTGTTTGCCAACTCGTCAAAGAACGTTAGCAGCGATTTCAAAAGTAATGCATCTTCTTCTGTCACGGCAGGCGAATTGGAATCCGTGATGTCGCCTAGCAGTTCTGCATCGGGTTCTTCACTGCGGCTTACAATGCTGTCGCTGATTTCATCAAAAGCTGCTACGGCAACTTGTAGATTGGATTGGGCCAGCAAGCGTTGCTCATCTGCAAGCGCGGCGGCGGACACCGCCGAATTCTTCGCAACTTGCGTATCCATCAAGGAGTTGTTTGTTCTCCAGTACGCGACTCCGGCTACGATCGCCATCGCCATGACTGACAAAAAGATGCCTAACGTCAACGAAGCAATCGTGGGTTCTCGTCGGCTCCATCGAACCAGACGTTCGATCGGCCCTGTGCGTCGAGCGGCGATCGGCCGATCCGTTAGAAAACGCTGCAAGTCGTCACGCATCGCGCCAGCGGTGCGGTAGCGATCCGACGGAGCCAGAGAAATCGACTTCGAGATGATGGTGTCAAGGTCACGGGGAATGTACCTGTTTTCTTTTCGCGCGTTCGCCGCCACACCTTGCGTCGCCCGTCGGATAGTGTCGCTGGTGTTTTTTCCACTTATCGCGGGCTGCTGAGTGAGAAGTTCGTAGAGGGTGAGACCCAGGCAGTAAGTTTCGCTTGACTCGTCGTACACGTTCTCAAACGCTTCTGGCGCCATGTACTGCGGCGTCCCTACGATGTCTCCCGTCATGGTTGCGTCTTGTTCGGTCAGTTTGGCCAAGCCAAAGTCTGCAATCCAAACGGTGCCTTGTTGGTCCAGTAATAAGTTGCCCGGCTTGATGTCTCGGTGCAGGACGCCTTGGCTGTGCGCATATTGCAAAGCGTCGGCAATCGTTGAGCCGATCTTGGCAACCCAGCGGAAGTAGCCTGGCGAACCGGGTGTCATGGGAATCGATGATAAGAGCTGACCGTGTACGGAGTCAGTAATCGGGTCCGGTTTTGTCGCGTCTTCGGCAAAGACACTCGTTTCGATCTCCGTCTCAGTGTCGGTGTCCAGCATCGATTCCGCACGCGTTGGAAGCAGTCGCCCGGAGGTTCCCGCTTTCTTGTCTAGCCATTCACGAAGGCTCAGTCCGCGAATGAAATCCATCACGAAGTAGTGCTGGCCTTGATCTTGACCGACGCCAAACACAGGCACGATGTTGGTGTGTCGCAAGCTTGCCGCAGCGCGCGCCTCACGACGAAATCTTGCCAAATGTTTGGGTTGATTCAAAAGCGTATGGCTGAGCACCTTTAAGGCGACGCGTCTTCCCAGCGATTGATGAATCGCCTCGAAGACTATTCCCATTCCGCCGCGACCGATTTCACGCAAGATGGTGTAGTCGTCAAGCTGGGTGAGTTGAACGTCGTCACATCTTTCCGGCGTATCACTGCCTTGTTTCAGGCCTTCAATCATCGCTATCGATGACAAAAGGGAGCGTAGTTCTTCGGTTGATTCGTTCGATAGGTCTTTATGGCTAAATCGTGAAAGAAACGATTGGATCGATGGATGGCCGCCGTCGCGGATTGCTTGCGAAAATTCTTCGGCAATTTGATCCATCTGCTGCTGGTCTAAATGCGGCGACTCTCTCATGGGGTAGTCTCCGACGGCTCGTCGCCAAACTCTTTCATGAGTTCACCCAAACGACGCATCGCGCGTAGGTAACGTTTGCTCGCTGCCGAGGTGGCAATGCTGAGTACTTCGGCCGTTTCGATATTCGAGAGTTCTTCAAAGTGTCGTAGCGCAATCACTTCTCGATCGATGGTATCCATTTGGTTCAGCGCGGCCTCCAGTTTTTCGATTCGTTCTGCTCGGGCCAGCACTTCGCTCACCGCGGTCATCTTGCCTTCCAGCTGAACCGCGATTGCTAGTGACGTGTGCGGTGAGGGAGCATTTGTTGAAAGGGAGACTTCCTTGCGAACGTCTCGCATTTCGGCTTGCAGATGTTGGCGATGCAAATCGACCAGTTGTTGCTGAGTAATCAATCGCAACCAAAGGAAAGCTGGCATGTCCTGTTGGTTGGTGAAATGATCCAAGCGTTTTGCCGCAGCGATAAAGCTCTCTTGCAAAACGTCCGAGTCACTGACGCGGTTGGCTAAGCGATAGTCCAGTCGAAAACGAATGATTCGACGTAGCCGCTGACGATACGACGAAAAGACTTCCGCTAATGCATCTTGATCGCCTTCTCTCATCAACCGAAGCAAATCTTGGGAAGGTTCGATCGGGTCAGACATGATGTGGGAATTTCGTATCGATGCTAAAACGGGAGGACGGTCCCTATTGTATCTCTGTAAATCAGTACGGATTCTTAC
>CAYUGI010000145.1:7458-17212 GCA_964444105.1 uncultured Pirellulaceae bacterium | reverse complement strand
TCGATGACAGTGGGCGGACGATTTGGATCAGGTAGCGAAGAGCAACTTGGTTACTATTCCAGCGCCTTTGGTGTCCTGATGCTGTTGGTCGGTTTGCACGAAGCATTCGTGACGACACCGCTGACCGTGTTCAATCAGAACCGCGCGAACAGCCAGCGCAAGCAATTCTCTGGCAGCATGCTTATCACGTCGGTGCTGGTCATCGGACTGATCGCCGCGATCACCGGCGTCCTGATCGCTTTGCAAGCGGGATTCCAAATCCTGAAACCTGAATTGGGAGCGGCCCTAGTCGCCGCAGCCGCTTTGGCACCGCTCCAGTTACTTCGCGAATTTTCGCGTCGCTGGCTTCTAGCGAATTTGCAAGTTGTCGCATCCGCATGGCTGGAGTGTTTCTTTGCGGCTTGCTATCTGGTTGCCTTGATCGGGCTTGTCTACGCAGCCAATGTCAGTGCAATTTCTGTCTTCGTGACGATCGGCTGCGTCAACGCGATTGGCCTTCTGGTTTGGTGGATGATCTACCGCAGCGAATTTCAGTTTGCCAGTAAATCCACGACGATGCAGGTTAGCGAGAACTTCCGATATGGCCGCTGGGTGGCTGGCGAAAACGTCTGCTCAGTGTTGACGATGTACCTGTGTATCTGGGTACTGACATTTTCAGTCGATGAAGCCGCGGCGGGTGTTTTCTTTGCCTGCTTCACCGTGGTTCTATTGGCTAACCCGTTTCTACTTGGCATCGCCAGCATCCTGGCCCCCAAAGCCGCCCAGGCGTTTGTCCAAAACGGCTGGGCAGGTATGCGGCGCGTCTTGCTGCAATACGGCACGCTGGTAGTTGGCGTCCTGGCCTGTTTTTCGGCATTTCTGTTTGTCTTTGGGGACGACCTGACGGACCTTTTTTTCGGCCCCAAGTACGCGGACTACTTTGCGGCCCACTTCGATGGTGTCAATCACATCACGGCGACTTTGGGTATAGCAATGCCGTTTCTTGGTCTTAGCTTTGTGCTCACCAGTGGCCTGCTGGCAGCCAATCGTCCTTACGAGAGTTTTTATTCCGCGATCGTTGGCCTGGCAATCTTAGTCGCCGCCAACTTTTCTTTCAGCGAGCGGACTCTTGCGACAGCTGCGGTTAGCTTTGTGATATCGATTGCCGGAATGACCCTCTGTCGTCTATTCTTTTTGGTTAGGGCCTACCGCATTCACACGCGGCCGCAGTCGCCAATCGAATCACCATCGACCTAAGTCGTCATGTCGTTACTACTGTTGATTGACGGATACAACGTAGTTTCCCCTGTCGCCCCGCCTTCGCGAAATACCGATACCCATTGGCTGCACCGCGAACGAATGCTACTCGTCGATCGCTTGGCCAGCCATTTGCGACCGGAGACGAAACTGCGAACCTGTGTCGTCTTTGACGCAAGCAATCCACCGCCGGGTCGTCCCAGCGAGCTCACGATTGACGGAATCCAAATTCGCTTCGCGGTCGGTTACCCCGAAGCCGACGATTTGATCGAAGAGCTGATAGCAGCACATCACTCGCCCAAGCAACTCGCCGTGGTCTCGTCAGATCACCGTATCCAGGCTGCCGCCAAACGACGCGGCGCAAAGCAGTTCGATTCGCAACCTTGGCTCGATGACTTGATGGACAATCGAGTTCACCTGGCGATAAAGCAAACCGGCGGGGCGGGACATTCCGACGGGGCAGGGCAGGGCGGTAATGAAACTGACAAACCCGACGGAGAACTCACCAGCGATGGCGTCAGTGACTGGATGAGAGAATTCGGATTCGACGAACAGGAATAGCCCGGTACAGTTTGCCTAACCGGAACTGAAAGAGCAAAATACCGATTATCCGGATTGTTCCGCCTGTATTCTCTGCAGCACGTTTAGCGGCATGACGAGTCAACCCCAGTAGGCAATAACTAAGCGTAGACGGCCGTTCATCGAGTCCAGCGACCAGGCGAATCCATGCGTCAATCCATTGCAGCACCACTCTGGATTCGACTCCGCCTTGGGCCCTCTCTAGCGACTGCACTTTTGCTCTTAGCGATATCTGCTTGTAGCCAAGCATTGGCTCAGCAACCGTGCTGCAACCACTGTTCAAATACGCTTTGCCCGCAGCAAGCACACCCGCTTGAACAACTGTCATTTCTAGCCGCCATCGACGGCGCCAAGCAGCCCCAAGACTACGGGGTCAACGCTGACTTGGGCGTACGGCTTCGCGGTCAATACGCCGCGGCATTGTCAGAAGACTACGGCATTGGTTTTCAGATCGGAACGGCGGTAACCTGGACCGACAATGCCGTGCGAGTGTTCGAGCTATTGGGCGAAGACACCAACCGTTTTCAAAACTACACAACCGTCGGCCTTTTTCAACGAGTCGGACGCTGGGGCTGGGGCGGTGTGTTTGACCATCTTTACCAAGACGGTTTCGACGAAAGTTCGCTGGGACAATTTCGTGCGAGGGTTTCCTGCGACATCACTTGCCGAACGCAAATCGGTCTTACCGGGCGAGTTCGGGCTTTCGATGACACCGCAGAATTTTTGAATGACTCCGTCACCCTGCGATCCATCAATCAAGGCAGTGTTTACATCAGACACTTCTTTTCGACCGGAGTACAAAGTACTTGGTCAATTGGATTGGTTGATGAACATGGCGAATCCAATGCAGTCACCGGCGCTGCCCCCGCTCACGGCGAAGCGTTAGTCATCGGCGCTGACTTCGTCGCACCGTTAAACGATTCGCTGGCGTTGTACGGCGAAACGAATCTCATCACGCCCGCGGATACCGGAACAGTCGATGCGATTTTCGGATTTGTGTTCTATCCTTTCGGCGACGCTCGCCGCGCCCACCGATCAAAGTGGACGCCCATGCTAACGACGGCTGCACCAACCAGTTTCGCCGTTGATCTACTGCCTTAGTAGGCCCGCTGAGCAATCGTTGCTGACTTCGATCTACAGCACGACGCGGCGAACTTCGTCGGCACGGCGTCCTAAGTTGCCATACCGATGGTAGTCGTGCGAAACAGACTGTTCGTCCAAATAACGCAAGCACTCGATGCGTCCGTCGCTGACGACGGGCTCGTCAACCGAAGTGACAAAGTGCTCGCCGCAAGCCTTCAACAACGCTAAATGCTGCGCCGACTTTTTCAGCAATCGCAACCGATTGACGTCTCCATTGCCAATCCGCCTTGAGAGCGCATCGGCCGTTTCTTCAACGGGATCCACTAATCCTGGCACGTAATCAGCGGGCGATTCGAGTAGTTTCTTTGACGTTTCATCGATACTCGGATCAAACGAGAGCGTGACCTGAGCCCGCACAGCGACTGCAGCCGATAGACACACGAACGCGTCGCGTAACTGGTCGCAATGATCCACGCGAATTGTGATCGCTTTGACGGGCAGATAGCGACGCAAGTTGTCCTGGCCCACCAATTGAAGCGAATCGTGCTGGCGTGAAAACTCTTCGCTGACTGCCGCGCGTTGGCTATTAATGACAAGCTGCAAATCGTCTGCCAGTGCCGTCTCCATCGCACCCGTCTGCTCAGCCACTTCCGACCAAGTCTGCAAACGATCAAGTTCAACATGTTCAGCATTTGAATCCGGTAGATTCGCTGATTTGTCGCGAACGTGCATCAGCGGCAATACATAGTGCAGCCCACCTGCTTTGACACCAGGACCGTAGGCGCTCAGCCCCACGCCACCAAATGGTTGACGCAAAACGATTGCGCCCGTTGTCGGTCGATTGATATAGAGATTGCCCGCTCCGATTGACCGCTGCCATAAATCGATTTCACGATCATCCAAACTTTCAATTCCACTGGTCAAGCCGTAGCCGGTGCTGCGAACGATTTCGATTGCCTCTTCCAATCGAGAAAATCGCATCACGCCCAACACGGGACCGAACAACTCGGTGCAGTGAGTAAAGCTGCCGGGCCGAATGTTCCACTTCACTCCTGGTCGATACAAATTCGGGTTGTCATCGACATGCTCCGGCACAACCAACCACGACTCGTCATCCTGCAGCGTTTTCATCCCGCGGGTGAGTTCGTCACCGGGTTCGCCAATCAACGGACCTATGCTTGTCGACAGATCCCAAGCCGATCCTACTCGCAGACTCTTCACTGCGTCGGCAAGTGTATCGCGGAAATTTTCGTCATCGAAAACTTCGTCCTCAAGCAGCAACAGCGACGTCGCACTGCACTTCTGACCGCTGTGCCCAAACGCCGAATAGATGACGTGCTTGATTGCCTGGTCTCGGTCAGCCATTGCTGTGACGATGGTCGCGTTTTTGCCGCCCGTTTCAGCCAGCAAATGCAAGTCTGGACGAACCGAAAGCATGCGTTTAGCGGTCTGCGTGCCACCGGTCAAAATCACGGCATCGACCGCTGGATTTTCGACCAAACCGGCTTGAGCGTTTTTGCCAGAGCAGGGCACAAGCTGCAAAACGTCTCGCGGAACACCGGCGTCCCAAAACGCGTCGCAAAGTAGCGATGATGTCAGAATCGTCTGACTGGCAGGTTTCAGAATCACGGTATTGCCCGCCGCCAATGCTGCCGCGATCCCACCGCAGGGAATTGCCAGCGGGAAATTCCAAGGGGTGATGACCGCTACCACGCCGCGCGGCTGCAATTGGATCGTTGGATATTGCAACCATTCTTGTACCGTCAGCGGATAAAACTCGCAAAAGTCGATCGCCTCGCTAACTTCGGGATCCGCCTGTGCGACGGTCTTGCCACCATCAGCAACCATCGCACCAATCAGGTCACCGCGTCGCTGACGCAGTTTTTGCGCTGCCTCACGAAGCAAGCTATGCCGATACTTTATGGTCGATCCGCGCCAACCGCTCGCGTCTTGTTCGGCGATCGTGACGCTTTGTCGTATTTGTTCAACCGAAGCGAGTGTGGTCCGGGCGATGACGCAACCGGGACGCGACGGGTCAGTTGATTCGATTTTCGATTCGCCCTGGCATGCTTGGTCACCGATCCGCAGGGAAATCATCGTGGCGTCATCGCCCGATTTCGGCTGCCACGCCTCCAACAACTCCACCGCCCACCTTGAGTTTTCGGGAACAGACCAATCCGTATCGGGTTCGTTGACCAAGTGCGCCCAATGTGCTGCGACGTCGGGTTGCACCGGATGATCAAACCGCGAACCCGCGTGTCGCGGCGAATCGCTGATTGTGTCTGACATCTCTAACGCCTTACGAAAATCATCCGCCAGCGAATCAAACTCCGGCGTGTCAGGCTTCAGCCGATAGGCGTGCCGAAGGAAATTCTGCGGGCCGGTGTTCTCATCTAAACGACGTATCAAATATCCGATGGCGTTCAGGAACCCGTCTCGCCGACAAGCCGGTGCATAGAGCAACATCTCTGATCCACGCTCCGTCAACGCGCGTCGCTGATGGTTAGCCATCCCTTCGAGCATTTCGATTTGGATACGATCACCCAAGTCATGCTCATCCGCCCAGACCAACGCCAACGCGACGTCGAACAGATTGTGCGACGCCACGCCGACGCGCAGGTCACCCTTGGCAGCTGCGTCGATCAGCTCCCGAAGCATGCGTTTGTAGTTAGCATCCGTTTCGATCTTTCGCTGATAGGGAGCTTGGGGATGTCCCATGATCGAAGCGTGAACACGTTCCATCTCCATGTTTGCGCCTTTGACCAATCGTATTGTCAAAGGCACTCCGCCGGCGGCGACACGCTTGGCCGACCAACCCACTAGCTCTCGCATCACGCGCGCTGAATCGGGAACGTAAGCCTGCAGAGCAATTCCCGCGCGAGCTTGATCGAGCCCCTTGCGATCCAAGGTCTCACGCAGCACTTCGCCTGTCAGATAGAGGTCGCGGTATTCCTCCATATCCAAATACACGAACTTACCTAGCCCGGTCACGGGATCGACTTCCTGCATCGCAGTTCGGTAAAGCGTCTCCATTCGATCCGATACTTTTCGGATGGTGTGCTGGCGAGCGAGCGCGGAGACTTGGCTATAGACGGTGGAAATCTTGACGCTGAGACACTTTACTTCTGGCATACGTAGTGCATCGAAACACTGCTGCATCCGCCGCTTGGTTTCCTCTTCCCCCAAGATCGCTTCGCCCAGCAAATTGACGTTCATGCTGACGCCGTGAGCCTGGCGTGCCTGCAAGTGATCGGCCAGCAACTCCGGTTCGGCGGGCAAAATGACGTTTGCTGTTTCTCGCCGCATTTTCTCTTTGACCAACGGCACCGCCACACCGGGCAGATACTCGCCAAAGGACTGAAAACCTTTTAGCATCGCTTGTTCGACGGGGTTAAAAAATCGCGGGACCCCCTGGACGTCCAGCAAGTGCGTCAATTGGTCCGCCACTCTCGCTGGCGTGTGCGTCCGAAAAGCTTGATCAGTCATTTCGACCATCGTCGCTTTGTCCTCGGCGCTTTCCACCATCCGGTCTAGCTCAGCTTGCTGGCGGCGTTCCTGCGGGGTTTGCAGTGAAATGGCATCGCGAAGCAAATGGGCAGCCAGCTTGATCGCTCGTTCTGCGATCGGTTGTCCCCCAATCGATCGGTCGCCGTCATGCGCAGGTGAAGTCGTCATAATTCTCTTGATGGCTCAAGGCGGTTGGCTTTCGACTAGGGCGGAAATCAATGACCTACCCGCGGCTACGGGCAGTCAACTTTGCCGCTTTAGGATTGTCCCAAATCCGACAGGTTCTCGTCGCTCTTTTTGCCGCAGAATTGTTTTTTCGCGGGACTTTCGCAACCTTCCGCACCTGGGCGCCGAAGCGTAGAATCCAGGGCCGCGAATCGGTCCAGATTGACAGAACCGATACGATTGCTTGACCAAATTGCCTCTCCCACGAAATGGCTAAACGATGAGTGCCACAGCGACTGATCAGCGCGTTTTCAACTTTTCTGCCGGTCCCGCCGCCTTGCCGCTTTCAGTTTTGAAAGAAGTCCAAGACGAAATGCTCTGCCTACCCGGCGCAGGCTGTTCGCTGCTGGAGATGAGTCACCGCAACAAAATCTTTGTCGACATCCTGCACGATGCCGAAAATAGCATTCGTTCGCTTTTGAATATCAGCGACGACTACGCCGTGATGTTTTTGCAAGGCGGAGCGGCTTTGCAGTTTTCGATGATCCCGGCCAGCCTAGCCAAAGACACCGGCAAGAAAGCCAACTACATCACCACGGGAACGTGGGGCAAGAAAGCGGTCAACGAAGGCAAAAAAGAGTGCGACCTGGAAGTCGTCTACGACGCGGCCGACAGCAACTACAACCACGTGCCTTCGGCGGACCAATACAACATCAGCGATGACGCTGCGTACCTTTACTACTGCAGCAACGAGACCATTCACGGCGTCCAATTCGCCGACGAGCCAACCGTGCCGGCAAGCGTGCCGCTAATCAGCGACGCGTCCAGCGATTTCCTTTGCCGCCCGCTGGACATCAGCAAGTACGGCCTGATGTACGCGTGTGCTCAGAAAAATGCTGGGCCCGCTGGTGTTACCGTGGTCGTCATGCGAAAAGACCTGTTGGACCGCGGCAGCGCGACGCTTCCCGGTTACATGCAGTACAAGAATCACGCCGAAGCTGATTCGGAATGGAACACGCCACCAACATTTGCGATCTACGTTCTCGGTAAAGTTGCACGTTGGTTGCAGCAAGACATCGGCGGACTGGAGCAGATGGAAAAAATCAATCGCGAGAAATCGCAACTGCTCTACAGCGCGATCGACAATAACAGCGAGTTCTATCAAGGCCACGCGGTTGCCGAAGCACGATCGTTGATGAACGTCACGTTTAACTTGCCAAGTGACGATCTATTGGCCAAGTTTGTCGCCGAAGCTGGCGAACACGAACTATCAGCCTTGAAAGGCCACCGAAGTGTCGGTGGAATTCGGGCGAGTATCTACAACGCGATGCCAAAAGAAGGTGCCGCTGCACTCGCTAGTTTCATGAATGATTTCGCCGCCAAGAATGGTTAGATCTGGTACTCTCGACCGCCCATGTTGGTGTACCACCTTTAGGCGGCCAGACCGAGCCGGCTGAAGCCGGTACACCAACGCCAAATACACAAACGCCGAGTACGGCATATCCTCAAATCACCCTAGTTTTGGCCAACGACGTTTTTTCACGCAGGCTCATACACACATCACTTCTCCCATGTTCAAAATACAAACGCTCAACAACATCTCCGGCAAAGGCCTTCAACGACTTCCTAGCGAATCCTACGAGGTCGCATCGGAAGTCGATCAGCCTGACGCGATCATGTTGCGTTCGTTCAAAATGCACGACATGGAGCTTCCCGAATCGGTCGTTGCGATCGGTCGAGCAGGCGCGGGTGTGAACAACATTCCTGTTGACAAAATGAGCGCCAAAGGTGTCCCCGTTTTCAACGCTCCGGGTGCCAATGCAAACGCCGTGAAGGAGCTTGTTGTCGCAGGTCTACTGATGGCGGCAAGAAACATCACCCCAGCACAGAATTTTGCGGCGGGTTTAAGCGGAACCGACGACGAAATTTCCAAGGCCGTAGAATCTGGCAAGAAGAACTTCGTCGGTTACGAATTGCCTTCCAAAACGCTCGGTGTCATCGGTCTGGGAGCTATCGGACTGCGTGTCGCCAATGCAGCCCTTTCACTTGGCATGAAAGTCGTCGGATTCGACCCTCAAATCTCCGTGCAGAGCGCTTGGCAATTGGACAGCGGAGTTGAGCAGGCTGTCAGTATCGACCAAGTTTTCTCCAAGTGTGACGCCGTTTCGGTTCACGTTCCGTTGCTTGATGCGACTCGCAATATGGTTAGCGCACAGCGGATCGCGATGATGCCCAAAGGTGGCGTGATCGTAAACTTGGCTCGCGGCGGAATCTGTGACGATGATGCTGTGCTGACTGCGTTGGACAGCGGACACTTGCACGCTTATGTCATCGACTTTCCAACCGGCCAGTTGCTTAAGCATGACAAGGTCATTTCCTTCCCGCACTTGGGTGCGTCAACGGAGGAAGCCGAAGAGAACTGTGCGATCATGGTCGCCGACCAAGTTCGTGAGTACCTAGAGGACGGCACGATCAAAAACAGCGTGAACTTCCCTGCTGCCTTCATGCCACGCGGCGGCAGCAAACGTATCACCATCGCCAACGCCAATGTGCCAAACATGGTCGGGCAAATCTCGACGATTCTCGCTAACGCCAATTTGAATATCGCCGATTTACTCAACAAATCTCGCGGTGACATTGCCTACACGATCATCGACGTCGATGGCGAAGTCTCCGGCGAAACGGTCGCGGCGCTTAAAGGAATCGAAGGCGTCTTATCGCTGCGTGTGATTTAGCGTACGCAACCTAGCGTCGGCACTCATGGCGTCAGCAGATCGAGATCCTGAGGGTCAAATTTCTGCCATGCATCATTGATCGACTCCTCTGCTGACTTCAGTGGGGTTGGCGACCATGTGTTGTCACTGACGAAAATGTCTCCACTTGACTTTGCTTCTGTGGTCGGAAGCGAAGTCAAATCCATTTCGTCGAAGATTGCCGAAACGTCTAGTGACTCCTTGCCATCTGGTTCGCCTTTGGGAACCGGGATCAACTCTGGCTTGATGTCCATTTTCGGTGAAGTTGGCTCTTGGAGTAAATCTCGTTTGACAGACGGCGTGGGAAGCTGCTTCGGCTTCGCGTCCTCCGAATCCACATCCGCAGCAACAACGGAAGGCGTGCGTTTGGGACGTGGCTTGGCTGCTTCGGATGCGTCCTGCTGAACCTCACGTGCATTCGCTTTGCCATT
>CAYUGI010000145.1:0-7358 GCA_964444105.1 uncultured Pirellulaceae bacterium | reverse complement strand
TTGCCATTATTGTTGCTCGACGTGTCAGACTCTGGGGCGGAAGACACCTCGGGCAGTGCTGCCGGGGCGACCGTTTGCGGCACGACATTTCTGATTTCGTAGTTATTGACAGGCTGATAGCTCCAATCAACGCCAACAGCCTGTACCAGATTCACCGAGGCGGTTGCCATCGCTGCACGCGCGTTTGCAAGTTCGATGGATGCTCGTAGTAACCGGCGCTGGTTCGAGACGACTCGCTCCAGCGACGCTCTGTCCGCATCGTACTGATCGCCGGCCAATTCCACCGCTTCACCCGCTTCGGCAACTGCTTTTTGCAATATGTCGATTCTGCGTTGGCTTTCTTGAAACGACACCAAGCTGTTTTCGACGTCAGCAACGGATGTCAACATCGTTTGCTGATAACGCTCGATCGCCTGTTTGTACTGAGCTCGTTGAATTTCAATCGCCCGCTCGATGCGCCCCAAGGAGAGAATATTCCAAGAAAACGATGGGCCCACCGTGTAGGCCAACGCGTCCGACGAAATCAGCGAACTGACATTCCTCGAGTCCACCGAAATAGTGCCCAGCAGGCTGAGCTTCGGATAAAGTTCGGCCTGCGCCACGCCGATTCGCGCGGATGCAGCAGCGACTTCACGTTCTGCACGTCGCATGTCGGGTCGATGGCGAATCAGATCCGCTGGCACGCCGTGCCCGATCGCGGCAGGCGACAACTGAGCGGACCGGCCAATCATGGCGATCAACGACGACGAGGGCGACTGCCCAATCAAGACGGACAAATTGGTTAACGCCAGTTTGAGCTGTTCATCAAACAACGGTCGATCGGACTCGGTCAACCGAAGCCGACTTTGAAGCTGTACTAGATCCAACCGGCCAACCTTGCCGGCTTCAATTCTCGCCTTCACCTTGTCCAGCGCCGCGTACTGAATCTTCAAATTGATTTCGTTCTGCTGCTGCAACTCCTGGTAGAGGCGAACTTGGACGTAGGTGCGGGCAATTTCGCCGACGAGCAATCGGCGAATGTCCTGGACGTCTTCGACTGATGCCTGATAGTCAGCCGTTGCGGCTTCTGTCTCGCGAGCAATCCGCCCAACAATATCCAATTCCCATCGCGAGACGGCGCCGAGTGAAAAAAAGTCAAAAGCGTCACCATTCGGCCCCACAAACGGCTGCGAGTTCGAACTGCGTTTGCGACGTTCGTACGTCCCACCAGCATCTGCGAACGGCAGCCCTTGGCCGCTGGCAAGTTCCACCAAGGCGCGTGATTCACAAACACGGAACTGGAGTTCGCGCACGCTGGGACTGTCGACCAGAGCCGTATCAATCAGTGATGCGAGTACTGGATCAACGAAGCGATAAGCTGGCGGTATCGCCGTCATGTTCGGTGGCGACCACACGCCAGTTGACCCGGAATTGACAAAACGCTGCGTCACCGAGCGCAGGGGAGTACCGCGGTAGTCGGGGCCAACTTTGCAACCCACACTGGCCAGAAGCGCGATTGAACAAATGGCGCTTAACAGCGATTTGCAGCGGAACACAGTCATAGCGGACAGAGCCAACCAATAGGCCTTTGCACGCGCTGTCCTCGATCGAATTTGCCAATGGCGTCGACACTGCTATCAAAGCGGGCAGTGACACAAGATCGGTTCCAGCGGGCTGTCAGGCCTATTCGAGTGAGTGGGAATGAAGCGAACGTAGGTAGTCAGGTGATCGATCCACCCAGGGCGATTCGTTGAAGGATTCGGAGCCCCCGGAGGAACCCAATTTCCCAAAAAAAAGTTCAAGTGAGACGTATTCACCAAAGTGGGCGATTTGACTGCAAAAACAGACCCTTTGGTCGAAATACCGGCGCAAAACCCAAGAACTGACTTTGGCCCCAGTCAGCCTCTGTAATGCACCGCAGAAAACACCCCGTTTTACTTGCTTTACCCAAACCCTTTTATTCTCATGTAGCGCCTTCAAGCCCTCACAATTGAAAAGTATAAGAATGTCCACGCCCGTCATGGACCACGTCAGTGGCACGGAACAGACCGATCAACCGGCAGCAACGCTTCATTTGGTGACAGACTCGGGGCGGTTTCCGATCACGGACCTCAACGAGTACACCTTCTCGACAAAAGCCTCCGCTTTGATCGATCGCTTCGACGCGGACGCGCCACCGGTGACATTCGATGGCGAAGTGGTCGGCGGTGATCAGACATTTCCTATTCAGTTTCGCATCCGAGGCATCGTAGACGGCCTAGCGCGTTGCAGCTTCTTTGACCTTCCGATCAAGCAGCGGGAATCGCTCATTCAACTTCGCGATAAGTTGTCGTCGGAGAGCAGCGATGAATTGCACTCACTTTCGTACGACGAATTGGCTGGCGGCAACACGACTCGCAAAGACAAAGCCGCAGCAAAATCGACTTCCGACACACCCAAGCGAGCATCAACGTTCAAGAAAGCGATGGCTCTGTCGCTGATGGTTTTGGCGATGCTGGCCATCGTAGGATGGATCTTTGTGGTCGTACAAACGCGTTCGACGGTTTCGGTTTCCAATAGCGTTTTGGTTGGCAATTATCATCCGGTCAACACACCCTACCAAGGCAAGTTGCTGGACGTCAAAGTCGCCGTCGGTGACCGCGTCGAAGCGGGCCAGGTTGTCGCCGTGATTGGCAACGAAGATGTGGAACACGAACTGCATACGCTCGATGCTGAACTCACCCGAACACGTAGCGAATTGGCAGCCTACCAGCGGCAAGCCGAACGGATCACGGGCCTGATGGACTTTGCCAAGCAGAAAGCCGATCGTGACCTGATCGTTGCCCAAGCTGATTTGGCGGGTGGAGAAGCCGAACTCAATACAGCTCAAGCTCAAGTCAACCGACTTCAGCCATTAGTTGCGCGAGGGAATATTGGGCTCTTTGAGGTCGAAGAAGCAAAAGCCCTGGCCGCTCGCGCCAAAGCCACGATCTCCCGCCAAAACGCTTTGATCGAGACTTTCAAACTGGCCAAATTGGCTGCGAAAAAGAACGTGCTCGTCAGCGTCAACGGTGTCTCGGATCCACTCTCCGAAGTACTTACCAAAATTGAATTGGCATCTGCGGCAATCGACCAAGCGAGCACCATTCGCAATTCGTTGGCGGCGAAAGCAAAACCGATTGAATTGACCGCACCGCAAGATGGAACCGTCTATGCAATCTATCGTCGTCCCGGCGAATACTTAAAGATTGCCGACGAAGCCATCGCAGTCAGCTTGGACCAAACTGGCTGGGCAACCGGTCATGTCTCACCCAACTTGGCGACGCAAGTCAAACCCGGGCAGCCAGTGGAAATCGACATCCCTTCCATGGGAATCCAGACGACTGGCAAAGTCGTAGGAATTGGGCACCGCTCAGTTTACGGTCGTGGTGGCTACAACGCCGAATTTCGCGGTGGCCCTTTGGAAGTCCCCATTCGTGTCGAACTGGACGCCAGCAACGAAAAGATCCCATCTGGTCTGCGACTCAACATGACCGTGCGGGTGCACGATCATTTGGCCGCCATGAAAGCGTGGTTCAGGTCGTTTGGCGAAGACTCCAACGCTAAGACTGCCGGAGCTTCGCCGTCCAACACGGCGATGTAGTCTCCACGCTACCTTTTCCCCTCAAAGAACGTTTTCGTTTCATTCGACCGATAAACTGCTATGACATCGAAGAGCATCCGCTACGACCTCTCACTCCCTGCCCGTCTTCTACGCGCAGTGCCCGTCGTGCTTTGCTACTTGGCAGTGATTGTCGTTGTGTTTTTGATGCTGCCAGAAAAGGCGCAACGGATTCCTTTGGAATCGATTGTCGTCTTGGGTTTCATCGGGCTCTTTCGTTACGCCTGGGTCATTACCCACTGTGTCCGTGCGGTGCTGTACGAACACTACATGTATCCCAAGCTTCGATTCGCGGCCGACAATTTGCCCGAAGACGAAAAGATGCCAAAGCGATTGTTCGTCATTATTCCTACGGCTGGCGAAAAACCAGAAGTGTCGCGGCAAATGCTTGTCAGCGTCTTGGATGAAGCGGCGACGGTTTCCAGCAAGGTCATCATTGTGGTCAATGCGGGCAGCGAGGCGGACGATGAGATATTCACGATGCTGTTGTCGGAGCGACCGACTCTGCCCAATGTTGAAATGCGATTCGTTCGACAAGTCGGCGGCAAACGTGGCGGCATGGCCGACTGCGTTGGCCGACTAATGAACGAGAAGGTCGATAAGAATGATGCGATCGTCTTGATGGACGGCGACACCGTACTAGGCAGCGGCATCCTGCAAAAATGCCTTCCGCTTTTCGCCCTCAAACCAAAACTCGGCGCGATCACGACCGACAACATTTCGGTCACCAAAGGCAATTGGTTCTATCGCAAGTGGTACACGCTGCGATTTTCCATGCGGCACCGCATGATGAAATCGCAAAGCCTATCGCAACAACTCCTGGTGCTTACCGGTCGCTTCAGCATCTTACGCGCGACCGAATGCTTGACCGACGAGTTTGTTTCCTACTTGGAGAATGATCGCATCAAACATTGGCTGCACGGCGAGATCAAATTTGTCACCGGTGACGACAAAAGCACTTGGTACTGCCTGCTCCGCCGTGGATGTGAAATGCTGTACGTACCCGACGCTCATATTTTTTGCATGGAAGACTCCGGGCCGAAACCGGTCACGATGAGCATCAAGAAAATGCACCGCTGGTTTGGCAACATGCTGCGTAACAATGGTCGCGCGATTCGCCTGGGACTGGGCTGTCAAAAACCGTTCATTTGGTGGTGTCACGTCGATCAACGCATTTCGATGTTCACCAGCTTGATGGGCCCGATCGCAGCAATCTGGGCCGCCTGTTGGGTGTCGCCTTATTATCTGGTTGCGTATGGCATGATTGTGATCCTGACACGTTTGGCATACGCACTGATCCTGACAATCGAAGGCCACAGAATGGCGCTCACCGACATCCCGTTGCTGCTGTACACACAGTGGGTCGGCAGCATCGTCAAGATCTACACGATGTTCCATTTGCATAAAGCAAAGTGGGACTCACATCGCGTAGCCGGTGCGAAGGGAAACGCGGGGTCAGGTGAATCATTTATGGACGGACTGATTCCGAAAATGCAGTTGGCGTTCTCTTTCACGCTACTGCTGCTGTTCGTCGCGGCAATGATCGGCGTGAAATGATCGCCAATAGAGTGACTTGCTTCATCGTGTTTCGCTGCAGCTTGATTTTTCTAGTACTGGCGACCGCAATAGGCTGGACCTTTCCGACTGCTGCGGTACACGACGGCGATGTCGATAAGCGAGCGTTGAAAAAGTTCCCCGGTGTTCTTTGGGCGAAGGGCACCGATCGGATGTCCATCCTGTCCGCCAATGCGAACGAACGCTTCTTGCGCGTGCTGTATCCGCAAAAAAAGTGGGGATCAGGGGAAAGTGGCGCCAGCTTCCTGGTCGAATTGCCGCCGCAACGCGAGTATCGCTGTAGTTACCGCGTGCGATTCCCCGCAGGTTTTGACTTTGTCAAAGGGGGAAAACTACCTGGATTGGCGGGCGGAACCGCGACCACGGGAATGCAACGTCCCAACGGAGACGGTTGGTCAGCACGCTTCATGTGGCGATCCGGTGGTGAACTGGTCTTATACCTGTATCACCTGGATCAAGCCGAGCGTCAGGGCGACGATATCCCGCTGTCCGTTCGGGTACCAACGAACAAATGGGTGCGGTTGACCCAAACCGTGACGGTCAATGATCCTGGTCAAGCCAACGGCCAGGTTCGTGTCTGGATCGACGACACACTCGTTCTTCATCGCCAGGGCCTCCGCCTTAGCGTGGCCAAGAAAGCTCCCGTGGACCGATTCTACTTCAGCACGTTTTACGGTGGCAAAGGCGATCAGTGGGCACCTAAGTCGGATCAACACATTGATTTCACCGACTTTGATATTCGCTAAAGCAAGACGCCTTATCGCAGCTCGATGTCAAAATCATCAAAGTAGATCACCTCGTCTTTCGACGGTGCCCACTCGTCTCCACCACCGCCGAAGAAAGTGCTGAAAAACATCACGTCGATTTTCAAGTCATCGGTGTATCGAAACTCGATGTTCTTTTCGTCCAAGACGCGTTGGCCATCAATCCACGCTTTGATGCGACCGTTCGCTCGACCGACCTTGTTAAGCTTGACCAATTGCGTGATCACGTACCAACGGCCAGCTTCGATTTCAATCGGTTCTCCGTCGTCGTTCCAATAGTAGTTGTCTTCATCTCGTCCGTCTTGGTCGAACCCGGACGTAGGATGCTTCACGTATTGAACAAGATTCGCAGATGTCTGCGGCACCACGCCGGGGTCGCCATCGTAGTCCGTGCGCCACATCATGCGTGCGGTCCACCCGTTGTAGCCATCGGCGGGAGCGTTCCCTGTCGGTGCCGATCCGCCGGCGAGTCCCGGCAATTTTCCACCGCGAACAAAATCGAATCCTTCGCCAAACTTCACGCGGTATCGTAATCGCACTTGGGTCGCGACGTTGGGCAAATCTAGTTTCCACTGTGCCCCGCCGTCTTTTGTTCCAACACCTCCCAGCGGGTACAACACCGCCAAACTGGGTCCGACGTCTCCACGGCTATCGGGGACCAAGCTAATGGCAACGCGTTCTTCCTTGATGCCGTCTTCCCAAACAGGAGAGAGCCAATCCAATTCCCAGTCGGCTTTGGTGTAGAGCTGATTCTGCGAGTAGTGACTGAAATCGTTTTCGTAAACTACTTGCGCCTGGCAATCCGAGACGGGAACGGTATACGGAAAGGACAGGAGGCAGGCCCAGGCAAACAATCGTTGAAAGACACGTGAAATCATTGGTGCGCAGCTAAGTAGAAGGTAAAAGCAGGAAACCAAGCACTCAACAAGATAGCGAGCATAGGCAAGCAGGGCGATGCCAGAGGGTGTTTCTGGCAAGGTTTAAGGGGAATGGGATCGATTACCGCTTTGACATCCCTCGGTGCGCTCGCTTCAACCAACGAAGTTCGGCAGAGGTTTCATGCAAGCCTCCCTCACCTCGCGAAGGCTCGACTGATCCAAAAGGCAACTCCATCGCGGACTTCTCTGCCGTCGGTCAACGCCGTAGCGGATTTTCCTGCCTGCACTCTTTCTTCGGGAGAGTCGGACGCAGTAGCGGCCGGAGCGGGTAATTCGTGTTGAACATGATTGTCGTCGGGGATCCGAATTGGCGCTTTCCTCGCTAAGGCTCGACTATTCCGGAGGGAGAGTAAAACTCAGTGCGCAGGCAAACCAGAGCAGAAAAGTTCGGTACGGCGTTGCCCAGAGGGCAACGCCGTAGCGGATTTTGGTGCGGCAAATGACGGTCGTAAGCCGTTGGCG
>CAYUGI010000144.1:0-17298 GCA_964444105.1 uncultured Pirellulaceae bacterium | reverse complement strand
GCAAGACTTCGGAGTCTGAATTCTTGCGAATTCAGCTACCACGATCTCGCACGTCAAACTTCAAAATGCATTAGATGCTATTTCCAGGCGTCTTCGCCTTGTTTCGTTGTGACGACAGTCAGCTTTACGAGTGCTCCATCGGAATAGCATGTTCATACCCCTCACCAGAAGCCGTACAGGGCACCCTTGTCGTCAACGAAGCGGACAACGAACGTCGATGATCAGGCCGCGAGGACCGACAATCTGGGCACGCAGTTCACAACACAACTGCTGCATGATTTCCTTGCTAGGCATCGGCAGAGTTCCCTATGGATTCCATGACGTCTCGGACAAGGTCCGCATCAACAGGCTTAACCATATGCATGTCAAATCCAACCTCAGTTGCTTTTTCGACATCACCAGCTTGGCCGAATCCTGTCAACGCAATCAGAAAAACGTTTTGCCCTTCTTTGCTACTGCGGATGCGTCGAGCAACCTCATAGCCGTCAATTCCAGGTAACCCAATATCGATCAATGCAACATCTGGCTTGCGCTTCAAAACCGCCTCGAACCCGGATTCTCCATCACAGCAGGCATGAACCGTATGACCATCGAGTGCCAACAATAGGGTGAGCATTTCTCTAGCATCATGAATGTCTTCAATCAAGACAATGCTGCGTTTTGTGATTCCTTGGCAATCAACCTCCTCTTCGGGTGTAGCGATTTCATGTGAGGCTGGACGATCGGCGAGGGGCAGGAAAACTCGAAACGTTGTGCCTGTTCCCTTACCCTCACTCTCCGCAATAACCGTACCGCCGTGCGCTTCGACGATCCAGCGAACAAGCGTCAGCCCAACCCCAAGACCGCCTTCGCGCTGCACAATCTTGTCGCTCACCTGAACGAAAGGTTCAAAGATACTTTCCAACTGATCGGATTCGACCCCGACCCCATAATCGGTCACGGAAATGACGGCTCGCGATAAATTTATGACGAAACTCACTTTCACAGCCGTGTGCGCTGGCGAATACTTCAAAGCATTGTGAATCAAGTTGACTTGCACTTGGACAATTCGGGTCAAGTCCCCGTGAATGTAGATCGGATCCTCGGGTATCTCCCAAGTGACTTCCTGCTGGTGGTTTTTGGCCTCGCTGAGCGTCGTTTCCCGCACCAAGTCAACCAAACTGCATAAATCAAAGGTTGTTTTCTTTAGCTGGACCTTTCCTTTGGTGACCCGAGACAAGTCAAGTAGATCCGACAACAAACTACGCGACATCATGATCTGCCGACTGACAACCTTTGCGGCATTACGTCGATTCGCTTCATCGACACGCTCGTCCTGAAGCACTCTGCTTGCACTCAGCGCCGCACTCAATGGATTGCGAAGCTCGTGCGAGAGCGTCGCCAAAAAGGTTTCTCGCTGCGCAACTTGCTCGCGAATTTTGTTCTCCATTGCAATGCGTTCGCTCACGTCGCGTGCGATCTTTGAAATACCGATGAGCTGGTGATTGGCATCGTGTACCGGCGAAACCGTCAGCGAAACGTGGATCGCGGTACCATCCTTTCGAATCCGAATCGAGTCGCGAGTGTGCAAACGTTCGCCCGCTGCAATTGCCGAATGATATTCGTTGACCTCCTTACGGCGCTGCTCCGGAATCATCATCGAAACGTGTTGACCAATTGCTTCGCTGGACGTGTATCCATAGAGTCTTTCTGCGCCCGAATTCCAAGTCGTGATCACTCCGTCAAGATCCTGACCAATGATCGCATCGTCGGTCGATTCGACAATCGCTGACATCCATTGCAGTCTCTTTCGCAGTGCTTCCAATGAAGACACATCGACCAACATCAACACAACGCCTTCGAGCGTGTCCCCACTGCGATAGGGCAGCACCCGGAGTAAGTACGTCGTCCCATCTTCTGCTATCGTCTCGCATTCTTGCGATTGCCCGCTCTCTAAAACTTGCCACAAACGCGTCGTTAGGTCATCAATGGAAAATTTCGGCGAAAAGCTGCTGATCCTGCGACCCACATCATGCTGAACAAAGTCAAACACTTTACGAACACGTGACGTAAATCGTCGCACATGCAGTTCTTTGTCCAAGAACACCGTTGCCACATCCGTGTTCTCCAACAGGAGGTCCATGTCCTGATTCAATTCGGCAAGTTCCGCATTCTTTCGTTGATACTCTGCGTTGACAGTGTGAAGTTCTTCATTAACGCTGTGTAGCTCTTCGTTGGTGCTTTGGAGTTCTTCATTGGACGCAATCAATTCCTCGTTGGTCGCCTGGAGTTCCTCGTTGCTGGTTTCCAGTTCTTCGATCGTTGCTTGCAGATTCTCACGTGAGTACCGCAAGTCGTCTTCCAGCTGCCGTATGTGCACACGGGAGGCATCCAGCTCTCCGCTGAACTCTTCGGGTGCCTCCGTCGCCACGTCCGATCGTTTACCCAAACTCTCAAAGGTGATGATGTGGTGTTTTCCCGAAATCGACGGGTCTGCAATGGGTCCAACCGTCAAGTTGAATGCTTGATCCGCACCGTCAACCTCCAGCGTCACGTTGGCAAATCGAACGGGCTTGTTGTCTTGCATCGATCGACCAATTGCGCCTGAAAGCGACGTGCGCAGGCTGTCATCCAACAAGTCCAAAACGTCCAGCGATGGCTGCCTCGCCCGCAATCGCAAAAATCGTTCCGCGTTGCCAAAGCTATCGACCAGATGTCGATTCTGGTCGATCAACAGGCAAGGCGGCATAAAACGATTGAGCAATTGATTGTGCAGCGCGTGTTGCTCTCCAATCGGCGCTCGTTGTGTCGAAGCGGACCGAACCGGAGCGGCATGCAAATCTGCACTCGCAGTTCCCCTCATCGGTGCCCGAAAGGTGTTTGGCAACGAGACATCGCGTCTCTTGCGGTAGATCCTTTCCCGCTCGTGCATAACATCGAACTCACTGGCCAAATCGCCGGGAGACTCGCTGCCACCTAGTAACATCACGCCGTTTTTCCTCAATGCGTAGTGAAACATTGATATCGCGCGCGACTGCGCCGTTGGCTGAAAGTAGATCAACAAATTGCGGCAAGACACTAAATCCAAATCGGTGAACGGTGCGTCACTGAGCAAGTTATGCGGTGCGAAAACAATCGACTTTCGTATATCAGCATTGATCTGATAATCGTCCCCGCGCTGCGTAAAGTACTTCTCCAGATAGCCCAAAGGCAGATGCTCCAGCACGTCCGCGCCGTAGATGCCGCGACCGGCGTGATCGATTGATGCCTTATGGACATCGGTGGCGAACAGCTTCAATTCCTGCGGCCGATCGAGTTCGTCGAACAAGTTGTGAATCGTAATTGCCAAAGAATAGGCTTCTTCTCCCGTGGCACAGCCAGAGATCCAAACACGAAAAGGTTGCCCCTCATCACGCTGCTTGACCAAGTTGGGCAAGACATCGTTCCGCATCAGATCGAATGTTCCTGGATCACGAAAAAACTGAGTCACGCCAATCAATAAGTCGGCGTAAAGTGTGTTTCTCTCGCTTTCATCCTTCAACAATCGTTCTGCGTACTGATCGATTGTTCCCGTTCCTGACATCGCCAGCCGACGATGAATCCTACGGAGAATCGTCGCGTCTTTGTAAACCGAAAAATCGATGTCGTGTGTGCGTCGATACAGCTGATAGATAGCTTCGAGTCCGTAGACCAAACCCTCTTGCAAACTGACGGCGGCGATTCGCTGCCGACGAGTCACTTGAGGTTCGGAGGAAAATTGAATCAACAAGTCTCCAATCTCTTCTGGTACAGCGACCTTATCGACTACGCCTGAACCGATAGCGCTGCTTGGCATACTATGAAACTTGGCGGATTGCGGATTCTCACAAACGACGAATCCGCCACAACGAGCAATTTCAATGACTCCGCGAGTACCATCCGATCCGCTTCCTGAAAGGATTACACCGATGGATTTGTCGGCATACTCTGATGCCAATGACATCAGGAATGTGTCGATGGGAAGAGCAAGGCCTTTGTTGCGATCCTGATCGGTCAACTGAAGCTTACCATCCACCACAACCATTTCTTTCTTCGGCGGCAGTAGGTAGACACAGTTCGCACGAATCGTCATGCCGTCTTCAACACGGTGGATCACCATTGCCGTATCGCGTCCGAGCAACTCTTGCATCATGCTCTTAAAATCGGGCGAAAGATGCTGAATCACCACGAACGCCATACCGCTATCCGGCGGCAGGTTACGAAACAAATGCTCCAACGATTCCAAACCGCCAGCCGACGCACCGATGCCAACAACAAACTTGGGTTCGTCGTCAACCTTCAAGCTGACCAATGATGTCTCGTCGTCTTGGCTTGTCCCGTTGAGGGGCTCCACCGGATGATTGCTCATTCAATTCTTCTCTTGCCGAGGCAATTCCTCGTAGCGATTTAGACCGTCATTGCGTGGTCGAACACCGGTTGCCCACTCAGCCGGATAGACTTCTGTCTAGCCCGACGAGATCGGACCAATTTTTTTGTTCGATCCATTCTTTTGCTGAGTGTGTAAGACAGGCGGTCGGCAACACGATGCAACAAAGTGCGATAGTTATCATCGGCGTCTTCGATAATCACCGCTGGCATTCCCTTCAGATAGACAACGCAGCGGCAGTGTTTATCGACTCCACCTTTAGGTCCATTGACGTTGCGAACATTAAAAGTCACCTCACGAATTCGAGAGCGAAATCGCGTGGTGACTTGTCGCATCAAGTCAGCAGCCTCGTCCTTGGCAGCTTGGGATGTCTGCAAATCGCCGAAGTGAGTCGAAACAATCATTTGTCGCACCTTACACTTGAGTCGTACCAATCAATCAAGCCGCTACATTGGCGGCACAATCAACAATACGCCTGTGAGTAACGAAGGATCAATTCAATGCCACAAACTAATCAATAGATTTTCTCTATCTGAGCCAGTCAAGAACATTGGCAACCAGAACGGCTTCTTGAGAGAATAGCCAAACCCGATTTCAGCCCGCATCTACCGCCATGTCACACGTTTGTCCAAATTGAACAGACGACGATATCCCCAAGAGTGCCGAAGATGTTCCGATTTCTTTGTCTGCTGAGCCTCGTTTGTGCCGTGCCCATTGCTCAGGCCAAACAGTTTCGAGTGTCCCCCAAGGACGACTGGTTTGGGACCCTCACTGGCGATCAACTGCGACCTGGCGACGAACTGGTTTTGCACGCAGGGATCTACTCCGACCCGCGTCGATTGGTAATCCGATTACGCGGTGAAAACGAAAAGCCTATTGTGATCCGCTCTGCCGAAGGTGAGTCTGTCATCTTTCGTCGCCCCGACGCAAAACAAAACACATTGAATTTGGAGGGCTGCCAACACCTCACTCTTCGCGGGATCGAGATCATCGGTGGTGCTGCAGGCATTCGGATTGGTCCGCGTCAGGATGTTCAGTCCAACCATGTCGTGCTGGAAGACTTGCACATTCACCACATCGGAGGCGTTGCCGTAACGTGCAACTTTGAAGGCGCAAGCTACCACACGATGATCTTTCGCCGAAACCACATTCACCACACTGCTGGTCATGGGGAAGCATTCTATTTGGGCGCGAATCACGGCAAAGCCACGCTGTCAAACTCGCTGATCCAAGATAATTATATTCACCATCTAAACGGCCCGAGCGTCAGCCAAGGCGATGGGATCGAGATTAAACAAGGTAGCTTTGGAAATCGCATCTCAGGCAATGTCATTCACGACACCAACTACCCCGCCATCACGGTCTACGGTACGGCGGGAAACGACCGCAATGTAATTACTGACAACCTGATTTGGAACTCGGGCGATCACGGGATCCAGTCAGCGGCCGATGCCATCGTTCACGGCAATTACATCTCCAATACCGCTGGCTGTGGGATTTACTCACGCGAGCACCAAGGTACCGTACCCGGAAATCTGACAATCAAAAACAACTTTGTCATTGCAAAGAGCGACCCTGCGATTCGAGTGATTGGCAAGCAATCCGCAAGTAAAGCAATCGAACTAGTCGGCAATACGCTGATGGGAGCGAGCAACCAAATCGTCGTGCGACTGGAGGGCTTGCAGTCGGTAACGGCGACCGAAAATCGTGGGTGTGGGGCGATCGTGGGCCCGCGTGAGATGACGGAATCTTGGTCCAAGATCGATCGAGCAAAGGCAACCTTGCCAAAGCTCGAACACCATCCAGCGAAAGCACTCTTGCCGCGAAACGAACTGCAATTGCGGTTTACCATCGAGTAGCTATCGACCCACGTTGGTAAATCGAGTCGCGGCTTGATCGAGCACAATGAATCTCAATTCCTGAGTGCCCGCAGCGCTGGTCGCGAACTGCGGATTCCAAGGCAATGCGTATGCGACAACACGCCCCGAGCTTTCTTCGGACACATAGACCACACCACTAGCAACTCGCGAATTCGATTGAAAACCGCGAAAGTCCGCCATTCCAGTTGCCATCAAGTAACCGCCCGCGTGCTTGGGAAACTCTTGCATCACATTGTGTCGGTAACGAATGAAGAACTGACCCGAGAGCCGATTCAGCACGTACCCGGTCAAGTCACCCGTCACGTGATCTAGCGTAACAACCGCTTCCATGCCTCCATCTACCGGGACGGTCACCATTGTTTTCTTGTCAGTGCCGTGAGCCGTCATCGCATTGGCCGTCGGGAGATTGCGATCCGTCATCGCCTGAATCAGCACGGCGGTGAAAAGCATTGCTATCGCAAGCGGCATGGTTCGACTGAAAATTTTGTTGCTGAACATCGACTGCAGCCCTCCGGGAAAGTGGTATTGGAAAGTGGTTTCGACACTTCTCAGCCAATTCTACTCTTGCGGCTACCGAGCCTGCGATTCGTTTTTGCGATCAATCGATTGTGTTTTATCAATGGGTCGACAGCTATTCATTGACGTATAGTTTCACATGACCTGTCGAACAGGCCAAAAGTTCTCTAACGCAAATCAAAAACGCTGGAGCCTACGATGTTGATGTCAAATGAGTCGCTTATCGGTCGATCACCCATGCTCAGCTCATCAGTCGCGGGGTCTCGATCCGCGTCACGTCCCTTGGATGATGAGGTGGGTTATCAGCACCTTGACGTGTATTTCCAGCGAGAAGCTGCCAAGCAGCAGTTGGCGGATCAGTCTGGTATCGCAGACGACGAATTACTGGGTCGTCTCGTCGACTTTGGTTTCACCATCGAAACGCTGCCCGCACTGCAGTTGGCCCCTATCGCATTCGTGGCTTGGGCGAGCACGACCGTGACCGAGCAAGAGTCACAAGCCGCGATCACAGCGATCTACGAAACAGACTTGTTCCACCGTCCCGCCGCAGTGGCCCAGATCCAAGGCTGGTTGGATGAGCACCCGACTCAGGCACTGTGGGACTTGTGGCAAGATTTCACCGTCGAACACTTGCTGCAACTCACCGCTTCGGAGCAAACTTTGATGGCGGAGCGACTACTGCGACAAGCCACTCAGGTCGCTCTGGCATCGGGCGGATTCGCTGGACTTGGTAGCGTCTGCTTCGCCGAAAATCGTATTCTGCAACAAATCCGAACTGTCTTTTACGACAGCAAATAGTGGTTCTCGCTGATCGTCGATGGAAACAAGGGAAGTAGAATGACGACTGTTTTGTCATTCTACTTGGACGTTTCTGGCTGATCTTCGAACAGGTTTTCACGGGCGGCCTCGGAAATCGCAAGCACAGCGGGATGTTTCAATCTTCGTTCTACGGAGATCGCGTAGAACCGCTCGGTAACTTCGCGAATCCTTCCAATAGGCTTGAGCGAATATTGCCTCCCGACCTCATCAGCGATCGGTGTCGGGACTACGATCATTCCGGCTCCGGCTTGCCCGAATACTTTCAACAACGCACTATCCTCGAACTCATGCGTAACTTCGGGATGAATGTCCGTTTCGTCAAACCATTGCTCCAGCGAACGGCGCATATTCGTATTCTGAGTCGGCAGCAGCATCGGTGCTCCGCTAAGCGATTTAGGGAAACCTCGCTTGTACTTCTTGGCCATCTCGGCCGTGCCAAACACGGTCACGTCGCATTGGCCTAACAGGTGATTAAAGGCGCGAACGCTGACGTCAGGCGTCAATCGCGAATTGGCCAACACCACGTCCAGCTTGTGCATCGCTAGATCACTTAACAAATTATTCAATTTGCCTTCGTAGCAAACCAACTTGACCTTGTCCTCCATTTCCAAAGCGGGCTGCAACAAGCGGTGGACAACCATTTTTGGAAGCACGTCGGGTACGCCCACCAGCAGACGCATTACTTCGTCGCTGGGGCGTCCACGAACAGCATCGGTCAGTTCACGGCCAAGCGTGAAGATCTCATCAGCATACCGAAAAACCGTTTGCCCAGTATCCGTCAAAACCATCGACCGCCCTTTCCGATCGAAGAGCTTCACCCCCATCGACTTCTCTAGTTTTTGGATTTGAGTGCTTAGTGTCGGCTGCGACAGGTGCAACAGCTCTGCCGCTGGCGTTATTCCGCCTTCTTTTGCCACCATCCAGAAGTACAAAAGGTGGTGGTAATTGAGCCAATCGACCATCTCAAAACTCTCTTTGGTTTTTCCTATGGAAAGCGACAGTGCTTTCTATTTGTCTAACTCTATGTTTCTGTCGTATTGTTAAACAGTGCCAAGGCATTTCTTTTCGATCATTTCAACCCAGTCCAATTCCTCAAAACCACGAGCCAACGAATGTCCGTTTCGATTACCGACCACAGTGGAATGCTGAGCGACGAGATCCAGCGTCACGCGGAGCGACGGCTCCTCTTCGCGCTGAGCCGCTTCGACTCACGAATCAACAACACCCAAATCGACTTCACGCTTGAAAAAGACGGCCAGAGTGAGACTGAGTTTCGCTGCCAGGTCACCGTCGATTTGCTTCGCGCTACCGAAGTAACGATCTGGGAACAAGGCAAAGACCCTGTTCGCTGCATTTCGCATGCTGCCGAACGAACGGGTCGCGCCGTTAAGCGATCCATTGAACGAGCCTACGACCTGCATCGAAATCGCACAATCGCGATGAATGCAGGAGCAATGATTTAGAACCGTCAACTTACGCTGCACTTTCGGAGACTACCGCCATGCTGGTTGCTAACAAGAAAACGCACGTCAAATCAACACCCTCATCGTCAATCGTTCCTCACAGAGCTGATACGCCGCCGCGAGCCGCCGACATCAATGGCGACTTCTTTTTCATTGATGAGTTTGCTGACGTGGACGCTGGAGAGCGTTTCATGGCGGTCATGCCACCGGCACAGGGAAATACCAATAGGCGACCTCCATCGGGTCTGCCCGCCTATTTGCTTCATCTCTGGTCGATACCACTTCTGAATCAGGAGCAAGAATTTCACTGCTTTCGAAAACTAAACTACTTGAAGTACTTGCTGTCCCTTCCGCAAGAACAAGCTGTTGCCTTCACCAGTCGTGAAGCCATGCTGGATGACAACGAGGCTTTGAAGCAAAGCATTATTCGAACGCGCAATTTCCTGGTTGAATCAAATTTGCGATTGGTTGTGTCAATTGCGAAACGCCACGCAGCAACGTCGGTCGAAACATTTGACGAACTCGTTTGCATCGGCAATTCAGCACTTCTTCGTGCCGTCGACTTGTTTGACTTTCGCCGTGGGATTCGGTTCAGCACGTACGCATACAGCGCCATTGAACGTTCTATCTACGGTGTCTACCGGAAAGACAAACGTTACCGTAAAGTCGTGATAGGTGACGGAGATTCAGCCTTGCATTCGTGTGCTGGTGATGCCGCCAAGAGTGATCTGGCCGAGTTGGAGGCAGCTGAAGCGTGCGGCGAAGTCAACCAACTGATGCACCAGTTGGACGATCGCGATCGGCGAATTGTGATGGCTCGGTTCGGAATCAATCGGTCGGGCCAAGGAGTCGCGTTTCACGTGATCGCCAAAGAGATTCGCCTGAGCACCACGCGGACCATACAACTTTTCAACCGTAGCATCGAAAAGATGCGAATCGCTGCGACGCAAAAGACGGGTCTCCGGTGCACGGACTAACTGACTGAACCGAATGAAATCTCAATGACCCAAACGCTTATTCACGACCTGCTTCTCATCCTGACAGCGGGTCTTGTTGCCGCGTTGGTCTGCCGACGCTTACGTTCTTCGGTCCTAATTGGCTACCTGATTGCAGGAGCGATTCTCGGGCAGGGCGTGCTCGGCTGGGTGCAAGACGAAAACCATCAATTGGAGCACTTTGCCGAAGCCGGCGTGTTTTTGTTGCTCTTTTCGATCGGATTGGAATTTTCGCTCGACGACCTTAAACGTCTCGGTCGCAATCTGGTGATCGGCGGCGCGACACAGATGACGTTGGTCGCTCTACCAGTCGCAGCGTTTTTGATTTGGATGGAAATGAGATGGCAGTCAGCTGCTTTGCTTGCGTCTGCAATTGCTTTTAGTTCAACGGTGCTGGTATTCAAAGCGTTGTCTGAATGGGGGCAGTCACAGCAAACGCACGGCAGACGCGCCATTGGCATTCTGCTTTTTCAAGACGCCGCGCTCGTACCACTGTTGCTACTCGTACCGCTCCTGACCGGAGGCGATGAAACGCCCGGCATCGGTCAGTATTTCTTGCTGGCGTTTGTCTCTTTCGCTTTCGTCGCCAGCGTGATTACCATTCGCTACCTGCTGGCACGATGGTTGATCCCGATGCTCGCTGGTTACCGCAGTCCCGAACTGGTCATCCTGTTCACGATCGTTTCGCTTGGAGGCGTCACTCTGGCCGCCTACTCGGTCGGCTTGCCGCCGGCGGTGGGTGCCTTTGCGGCTGGACTGATTTTCAACGGAAATCGTTGGACCAAACAAATCGATGCGCTCGTCCTTCCCTTTCGTGAAACGTTTGCTGCCATCTTTTTCGTCGGGCTCGGACTGATTTTTGACCCAAGGCTGTTTTGGAATGAACCGGTCTCAATGATGGCTGCGTTGGCTGGCGTCATTCTACTGAAAGCCACCGCTGCAACCGTAGCGTTAAAACTAACAGGGATGCCAATCCAACGGGCACTGGGAATGGGCATTGGGCTTGCCCACGTCGGCGAATTTGCCTTCGTGCTTGTGTTGCTGGGTGTCGAATCGGGTGTGCTAGGCGAGCATGATTACCAACGCGTGGTTGCGATCGCCGTCGGAACACTACTACTGACACCACCGCTATTGAAAGCTGGACTGCGACTTGTCCACGATGATGAAGTTCCGCTGGTTGAAACACAGAGTGCGGTTCAGCGAAGCGAGCCACAGTTTGCCAAAGCCGTCGTGATCGGAGCTGGCCCCATCGGACGACGGGTCGCTTCACATCTGGAATCAATGGGCAAAGACACGTGCGTTATTGACCTCAGTCCTATCAATCTGCATCCCTTCGCCCAAGAAGGTTTTCGAACCGTCGGCGGTGACGCTAGCGATGATCAAATTTTACTTCTAGCAGAATCCGATAGTGCGGAATCGATTGTCGTCTGTGTTCCTAGTGATGAAGTCGCCATTCAAGTCGTCAAACGCATTCGGCGACTCAACCCATCGGCTCGCATCACAGTTCGATGCCGCTACCAAGCCAACATCGATCGTCTCAATCGCGTGGGGGCCGACAACATCGTGACTGAAGAAAACGAAGCGTCGCTAGCACTCATTCGATCTCTCATCGACTAAACTAACGCTGCTCGCAGACGTCCACCAGACGCGTTTGTGATCTACCGCTGTTAGCTTGCTAGAGCCTTCATGCCCTGATCGAACGAAACATGCTTGAATCAACCAAAGACAGAACGTTCCGAACAACACTCGGACTCGCTGCGTGCCTGTCAGTCATTACTGTCTCGCCCATTTCGGCGGTCGCTGCCGATACTGACCGCCCCAATGTCATCGTCATCATGGTCGATGACTTGGGTTTTTCTGACATTGGCTGCTACGGAAGTGAAATCGAAACGCCTAACCTGGACGCTTTGGCCTCAGGTGGGCTGCGATTTTCACAGTTTTACAACACGGCGAAATGCCATTCGTCACGAGTCTCTTTGCTGACTGGACAATACTGCATTGCAGCAGGCGACACGTCGCTTTCTCACGGCGTGACCAGTGCCGAAGTCCTAGGCGGTAGTGGCTATGACACTTCGATGGTGGGTAAGTGGCACTTGCAAAAAGAACCTACCGATTTCGGGTTCAGTCGTTATTGGGGACACCTCAGCGGAGCCTGCAATTTCTTCAAGGGTGACAAAACATTTCGTTTGAATGGAAAACCTTGGCAAGTGCCCGCCAATGGTTTCTACACGACCGTTGCCAACGTGGATTACGGTTTGGAGTTTTTGGCAGAAGCGGAGCAAACGCAAAAGCCCTGGTATTTGTACGTCGCCTTCAACGCACCCCACGCGCCGCTACAGGCTTTGCCAAAAGACTTTGCAAAGTATCAAGGACGCTACGACGAGGGCTGGGATGTCGTTCGTGAAAGGCGTTTGGCTCGACAGCGAGAAATTGGACTGCTGTCGGACAGCTTGAAGCCTAGTCCGCGACCTGCACACATTCCCGCTTGGGACAGCCTGAGCGAACCTCGCAAGGCTTTTGAAAACAAACGAATGACGACACTGGCTGGCATGATCGATCGCGTCGACCAAGAAATCGGCCGTTTAGTTGATCACTTAAAAGAGACGGGGCAATTTGACAACACGCTGATTTGGTTCGTCAGCGACAACGGCGCGTGTCCTTACGATCGAAACAGCAATCAGATCGAAGCGATCCCGACAGATGGCTCGGTCATGTGGAGCGATTCAACGGCCTGGGCCTGGGCACGCAATAGTCCGTTTCGATACTACAAGCAAAATCAATACGAAGGCGGAATCGCGACGCCCGCCATCGTGCATTGGCCCGCCGGACTGAAAACAGCCGCTGGCAGCATCCATCGTGAGCCTGCTCATTTGATCGATATCATGCCAACGCTGGCGGATCTCACTGAATCGACAATCCCAAACACGATGGCAGATCGCGAACTTCGTCCCGTTTCAGGGCAAAGCCTGCGTCCGGTCCTTGAAGGCGGCTCGATCCAACGCACCGAACCACTGCACTTTCTTTTCTCAACCGATCGTGGACTTCGGGACGGCGACTGGAAGATCGTCAGTTTTCGCAGCGAAGCTTGGGAGCTCTACAACGTCAAGGACGACCGAAGCGAACTGCACGACTTAGCGAGCGCCGAACCTGAGCGACTTCAAAAGATGGTCGCCAAATGGAAAGAAATGGCTCGCGACGTTCTCCACACTGGAGGAAAACGAATCGGAGCAGTTCGGCAGGCTTCCCTTCCGCACAAGCATCCTGAGTGGACCAATTTCGATCGTAACCCAACCGCTGGCGTCAAAGGAAACGCGGCGGCTAACGCGGCTCCAGCCCGCCGATCTCGCAAGTCTTCCAAGTCGATTCGCGCAAGGAAGAACACGACACTCAAAACCAGCCAAAGCGAAATCCAATTGACCTTCACCGGCGACGATCCTGGAATCGCCATGGATCAGTTCGCCAAAGAACTTCCCGCGGGACCCTACACACTATCGTTTGATCTCAAGAGCACTGCGGTGGGTGATGGTGAAGTCTTCTTCACGACCGACGCCAAGACGTCGCTCCCCAACGGAAATCACGTCGCTCTGGCGATCAACAAAGATGGCCAGTGGCATTCGCTCACTGTGAAACTACAAACAAAAAAGTCGCTTCAAAAATTGCGGCTTGATGTTAGCGAGGGCAAAGGGTCCGCAACGCTGAAGAATCTACGCCTAAGCGACGAGAGCGGGAAAGAACTGATTAGCTGGCCTCGCTAGCTCTTTGCGGGTCGGCTAGTTCGCTTGCATGCAAACCACGAGATCCGTTGTCGCAAATCAATCAAAAGAAGAGCCGCGATCCAAACGACTGGATCACGGCTCTGTAAATTCAAACGCGACGAGTTCGATTGATTGCACCTGCGTGCAGTAAACTATTGATTCAGCTGCTCTTCGATTGTCTCGGAGCTTGCACGCGTACCGAGAGCTCCCCAAAGACCGTAGGGACTTTGCGAGCCTGGCGCTCGATCACCGGTACCGTTCCAAACGACCATGCCGGCACTTTTGCTGCCAGCTTCGACCGAGTCCGTCATGAAGATGACTGCTCCATCGCCCATTAACACATGAGCACCGCCTTGGTGTCGGCTGCTGGCCGAGTAAATTCCCGGTCGCCAAGTTCCGGGGTTGTTGCTCTGTGTACATGACGGTCCGTTGGGAGGAAGAATGGTTGTGATACCGGTATGCACGCAGTAACCGCTTGCCCACCGGTATCCTCGCAGCGTTCCGGTTCCCCCGTTGTCCGAAAAGTTAGCATTTGGACCTGGCGTCCAAAATGTTGGTCGTTCCGGATCAATGTCCTCGTAACAGCGATCGGGCCGCTGAGTCACATTGCCGCCGCGATCGATGCGAGTCGAGATATTGTTGTCGCCGATGTCCGTGTTAAATTCACCACCCGCGATGGTATTGGACAACCCATCAAGAACGTCACGAAACTTCGACGCGTTTCGCGGCCAGAACATTCCTCGGCAAGTAGAGCGAGCGCGAGGAAACTGCATGTTGTTCGGCACACCGTTCTGCGCTACACCACCGTTGTTTTGGAACTGAATCGAGTCACCCATGTTGACGCCGTAATTGGTACGGCCCTGAGCTGGCAGACCTGTACCTGGATCGCTGGGGCAGCGAAACGTTGGCAATTCTGTTAACCACGGATCGTACTGGTGCATCGCGTGTTGCTGCAAACCAATGTCTGGGTTGGGTCCCATCGCACTAAAGACAAAATTCCCAGCTGCCGAGGTCGGCGTTTTCACGGTGAACGGATTGCTGATCTCCGTCCATAAGCCCTGCTGTTCGATAAACGGTGTTAAGCCGACTAGGGCACTGAGGTTGTGGATGTTGTTCCCACCGTAGGAGCCACCCGGTGCACGAGGCAGCCGTGACTGCGGGAAGTTATTGCCATGCACCAGTGCCGTGCCACCACGTTCAACAGGAAGCTGCTTGTAGGCGGAATGATAATTGTGAATTGCCAAACCAATGTTCTTAAAATTGTTGCTGCAACTCATCCGTCTGGCAGCTTCGCGAGCCGCTTGAACGGCTGGTAATAGCAGCCCGACCAAAATTCCGATGATGGCGATCACCACCAACAATTCGACCAGGGTAAACCCTGACCTCCGTCTACTACGAAAAAACGACATCGTGGATGATCCTAGAATGAAGAAAACAATGGCGTCCAAACAGGATGCCGAAAACCGAAAAGTCGACTATTCACCTGCGCCTGCAGCATTCATCTCTTCCTCTTCTGACTCCGGTGCACCCGCTTCTTCGATGTAGTCGGGGTTGGCATCCAAGTAGTCCTGAATCGCAGTGCCTTCGGGCACTTTGGGAGCTGATTCCGAACCGCAACCCACGACGCCAATGATTAGAATCGCGAAAAATATTTTGACTGTGATACGCATGGCTCGATATCGACAAGGAGTGCGAATGATAGGCGTTACAAAAAGCGAAGCGTTTAGAGGCATGACAGCCTATCAAGCTCCCATCCCCAAAGCAAAGCAAACGGCGATGTGAATAGGCAGGCATTTCCTGGTCAAAATCTGCCCGAGAAAAAAATACGCGAAATTCGAGCGCTAAAGCTGCCCGCACAACACGGCCTCGCGGCGCGACCCTTTTGTTTGAATTAGCCGCTCCTGCCTGATAATCGCACGTATCAATCGCTGGGCGTAACGGATGGATGCAGCCCCGTTTTTCGCTGGCACGTAGGGCAAAAGAAGGTGCTTCGTTGAGCTTGCACGATTCTGCGAATTTTGCCGTCGCCGCAACGCTGACAGGTCGCAGCGGCACGATCGTAGACGCGGTGGTAATTTTGATAGCCACCCGACTTGTTAAGCGCGTTGCGATAGGTGCCATCGCTTAGCGTACTGCCTTCGTGAAGGATCGCCTGGCGCAAGACATCTGAAATCCCGGCGTGGATTCGACGCCATTGGGGCATCGAGAGCTTGTCGCAACGGGTTCGCGGATCGACACCGGCGACCCACAGTATCTCCGCTGCATACAAATTTCCGATACCGGCGACAGCCGCTTGATCCAGCAACGCAACTTTGATTTCGCGGCGACTGCGATGCAGCGAATCGCGTAGCTCTTCGCAGGTGATTTGAAGTGCATCGACACCGAGCCGTTGATTGATCGCTGTTTCGATTTCGCTTGGCCGAAGCAATCGCACGGTACCCAATCCGCGCCGATCCCAAAACAAAAGCTGTTCGCTGGGGCCACCCGACAGATGCAACCGCAGCCGCAAGTGCTGTGGCCCTGGTGGATCGGCAAGCAGTACCAATCCTGTCATGCGGGGCTCGATGACAATCGTTTGCTGATCCGACAGCACGATCATCACGCGTTTGCCGCGCCGCCCGATATCGGCGATCGTTTTTCCTCGGACACGACGATCGAAGGCATCGATGCGCGGATGAAATGTGATTGGCCGGCATTTGCAGGGAGGACGCTCGGCTTGCTCAATACGGCTACCGATAATCGGCATCACGCCGCGGCGCATCGTTTCGACTTCCGGTAGCTCAGGCATGGCTGAATGATAGGAAACGAATCAACCTTCGGGCACCTCCAAGCCATTTCCAACCTGCGACCTCGGGGGCGAAGGCCTCCGGGCAACCTTGTTCCTAAATCGTCTTGCCGCCGCGATCACAGGTCTGAATCGTCTACCTTTCGGCTACTTTCTTGGTGAAAAGCGGGATATGAACACGGTTATTGGAGATCAAACGCACGGATCTGTCACGTTGACCGAATGCTGTCTGGCAATGAAAATCTGGTTCAGCTAACGATCTCGAAGTTAGACCTCGTCTCAAATCCGCCTAAACCCGTTAATTGACAACCAATGAGTACTGCTCCCTTAGAATCCAATGCCTCGGCAGCTGTTCCGGACGCACGTGGTCGTTTCGGCGATTTTGGTGGTCGATTTGTCCCCGAAACGCTTACGCGGGCCCTGGACCAATTGGCCGACGAGTATGAATTGGCCAAGAAAGACCCCGAATTTCAACGTGAGCTATTGGGTTTGCTGAAAACATTCGTCGGTCGACCCAGCCCTTTGTACTTTGCCAAGCGTTTGACCCAGTCCGTCGGTGGCGCACAAATTTGGCTCAAACGTGAAGACCTGAATCACACCGGCGCTCACAAGATCAACAACACGCTGGGTCAGGCGCTGCTGACTTTGCGGATGGGCAAGACGCGTGTGATTGCCGAAACCGGTGCCGGACAACACGGCGT
>CAYUGI010000143.1:0-17305 GCA_964444105.1 uncultured Pirellulaceae bacterium | reverse complement strand
TGAAACCCGTGTTCGTAGATCTGCCCTTTGACACGCGGAAACGGCATGCCATGGTCTGACGTCGCAACGATCAGTGTGTTATCTAGCTGGCCGTTTTCTTTCAGATGCTGGAGGGCAAGTCCGATGTGTTTGTCGTACCATTCGACTTCGATGGCATAGTCTGCCAGATCGCCTCGAATCGTTTCATTGTCGGGATAGTAGGTAGGGACTTTGACATCCTTCAGGTCTCGCCCATCTTTCTTCCAGTTATCTTTGCCGTAGCTTCTGTGAGGCTCTTTGGTTCCTAGCCAAAAACAGAACGGTTTGTCCTGCGGTTGCGCATCCAGGAAGTCCTTGAAGTTGGCCGCGTAGTCGACGTTCGCAATGCCTTTGTATGGCGGCTGTAGTTTTCGTTCTGCCCAAGCATGCCCGGCCGGATTATCGTTTTTGAAGCCGGACTTACCCCCATCGATTCCGTTCCACACACCAGGCCCCCAGCCTTTTCCGGTGTAGCCAACGAAGTAGCCCGACTGTTCCAGCAAGTACGGGTAGAACTGCCATTTGTCGGATAAGAATGGGTTGTGATTGCACGCTTCTTCCAGTTGCCACGAATAGCGCCCGGTCAATAAGCAGGCCCGAGCCGGCGCGCATTTCGGATTGCAGTTGTAGGCATTCGTAAACTTGACGCCTTCGTTTGCGATGCGGTCAAAATTCGGTGTTTTCACATAGGTGCTGTCGTAGACACCGAAGCTATCGCGAGAAGCATCATCGGCGATGATGAATAGGACGTTTGGCCTTTCGGCAGCGGTTGCAAACGAGGCACAAGCCAGGATGCAAACCGAAAGAAATCGCGACATGTTGTTTCCGGCAAAGAGGGTTTGTGGAAGTAAGCCTTTGAATGTAACTGATCGCGAACATGCCCGAGGTTTCGTTCATTAGAATCACAGTTCGCAACATTTAGATAAATCAGGAGTTTGCTATGTCCCGCCCGTTTTCGTTGCTGGTCTGTTTGTTACTGGTCGTGGGTGTGTCGAACGCATCCGCTGCAGCGCCGGCCCCAAACATCGTCTTGATCTTTGTGGACGACATGGGCTACGGGGATTTGGGATGCTACGGCAATAAACTGAACCGCACGCCTAATATTGATTCTCTGGCTGCCGAAGGACAACGTTGGACGAGCTTCTATTCGTCTGGCGCTACTTGTGTACCCAGTCGCCGAGGACTGATGACCGGTCGTCATCCGGTGCTGATGGGGAAAGCCGCTCTGGGCGAGGTTCGCGAAAAGCTGTTGGCGGCCATGCTGAAAAAGAACGGTTACGCGACCGCGATCCTTGGCAAATGGCATCTGGCTGGGTATCCCAAAGATTTCACCAAGAGTCCGATGCATCCGCTTGAATGTGGTTTTGATTATCACTTTGGCACTCCAGGCAGTAACGATGTGCCTGCGCCAGTGGGGCAAAAGCAAACTCGTGCATTGTTCGACAGTTGCGACAAGTTCACGTTTCAAGTTCCGCTGATCCGCGGGCGTGAAGTCGTCGAACTACCAACGAATCAGGAGTTGCTGACTTCGCGTTACACGGCAGAAGCAGTCAAGTGGATCATGCAGCCACGAGAACAACCGTTCTTTCTTTTTCTTGCCCATAACATGCCTCACGCGCCGGTGTTTGCGTCGCCCGATTTTCAAGACAAGAGCAAGGGTGGAAGATTCGGCGATGTGGTTGAAGAGATTGATTGGTCGGTTGGCGAAGTGGTTAAGGCGATCAAGGACAAAGGGATTCAAGACAATACGCTGGTTGTCTTTACAAGTGACAACGGTCCGTGGTCAATGTTTGGTCCGCATGGCGGCGTGGCTGGACCGCTTCGCGGGGAGAAAGGAACTTCCTGGGAAGGTGGATATCGGGTGCCTTGCATTTTTAACTGGCCAGGCAAGATCAAGCCGGCCATCATGAATGACCTAGCAGCAAATCTCGACCTGTATGCGACGTTTGCAATACTGGCGACCGGCAGTCTTCCCGACGCGCAAACTACGTCGCAGAAAGGGTACGTTTCCAAAGACTTGACTGGCTGTCTTTTGAGCGGCGAACCATCTCCGCGAAAACAATGGATCTATTCGAGCGGAGATAAAGCCTTCCGCTCTGGGAATTACAAGATCGTGCTCAGTTCCAAAGAACGCTCCTCCGACCCTGACACTCGTAAACGCGAGCCTGTCACTCAACACGATCCCCCTCTGCTTTTTGATCTGTCTCAAGACATTTCAGAGGAGGAGGATTTGTCCGAGAAGCATCCCGAGATCGTTGCGCGATTGATTCAGGAAATGAATGCGTTTCGCAAACGTTAGGCGAGGTATCGTTTGGCGATGACCGAAGTCGCGATATTCGGCCAACGCATGCTGGTGTACGCCCTTCACGCGGCTGTTGCTCAGTAGAGGCCGGCTAAAGAGAGCGTCCAGCTTAAGTGATTGGTTTTCCCCGCAATTTGCGGGATGGCATCTTATATGGTGTGAACCCACGTATCGATTGTGCTCACCCAAGATCAATTGCGGAGCAATGGCGGAATGTAGCCTGGGGCAATCCTTGCTTGTCTCAGCAAGCAAGGTGCAGCCCCAGGTTGACCCAAGCGAACCGGAAACACCCCTCGGCGGCAAAGCCGCCGATCGCCGAGGGAGCCGCGTTCTTTTCGCGCATTGCCACCTGGGGTTCCTTCAGGTTCGCTGTCGCTCTCCTTCGTCACCCCAGGCTACATTCCGCCGCCACTCCGTGGCTAGAATTCCGAGCCGATCTAAGCTGGACGCTCTCTAAAGCCGGTACACCAGCATGTTTTTGATGCTGTTTCCACAAACTGCGTTTGAACCGCGGGGCAGTCCACTATGATCGTTCCATCATGAAACCGATCGAACGACTCTGGTTGCTTCGTTCAATCTCTTTTTGAATTTTTGATTTCGAATAGGAACACATTGTGACGGCGAAGCGTTTGTCGGCATTGCTTGCTGGTGTGTTGTTGATCTCGGGCGTCAGTATTGCCCAGTGGGATCGATTCCGTGGACGAGAACGTCGCCAGCCAGACCGCAGTGAATTTCCGATGTGGGAAGTTGACTCCAGTTTTCCAAATGATGTCTTCACCTTTGTTCGGATTCAGTACGACTCACTGGGGGGATATGGTCGCGGGCGAGGTGGGAATCGTTGGCAGAACGACTACCCAGACAGCGACATCAATTTCTCGTTTCGACTTCATCAACTGACTTCGCTGAAGGTCGATCCGAACGGAAAAGTGATGAAGCTGACCGACCCCACGTTGCTGGACTATCCGTTTGCCTACATGAATGGCGTCGGCGGAGTACACCTGAGTGAAGAGGAGGTGGTTGCCTTACGCCGCTTTTTGAACAACGGCGGATTTCTGATGCTGGACGACTTTTGGGGAGATCGCGAATGGGAAATTGTGACCGAGCAATTGGCGCGAGTCGTTCCAGACTGGAAACCGCGCGAACTGCCATTAAGTCACGAGATTTTCCATGCAGTCTATGATCTGAAGAAACGGCCGCAGGTACCAAGCATTCGCCATTGGCGAACAGGACGCACTTTCGAGGATCACGGACCTGGCAGCGATACCGGACCTAATTACCAAGGCATCTTCGATGAGAAAGGCCGGTTATGTGTTCTGTTGTGTCACAACAACGACCTGGGTGATGGTTGGGAACGCGAGGGCGAGGACGCAGAGTACTTCCGCGAATTCGCAGTGAAGTGGTCCTATCCAATGGGCATCAACATCATCACTTACGTGATGACGCATTGACGGTCCGCCAAAATCAGTCGCGTGTTTGAAATTAAATTCATTCCCGACAGAGCCACGTGGTCGCTGAGCGATGATTTTCATCGCTCGTTTTCGAGGTGCGTTGCCGCTAGGCAAAGCATGCTGACGCGATCTTTGCTACGGAAGTTCTTTCACGAAGATATTACGCCATTTGACTTGCCACTTTTCGTCTTTCTTGCCAATGCCATGCACTTGGAGAGCGATGAATCCGGACGCGGTCATGTCGTCTTTGAAGTCGGAGATCTTTTTGCCGTTGATCCACGTTTGAATATGGTCGCCGTCGGCCTTAATTCTCATTCGGTTCCAAGCCTGGTTTTTGAAAGCGCCGCGAGTCTTGGCGTTGACCCGGGTTTCATCGTCGATCAGCCAGCCACGCCTAGCTTCGTCGTAAATGTAGCCGGCGTCGCCGTACTTCTCTGGAGACAGATCGCCATCGGCTGATGCTTCAATTTCGCATTGGTAGCCAAAGACGCGTCCAACGGGGTGCTTTTTGCTGGATGATTGGAGTGTTTCTTCTGTGTGCTGAGCCGAACGGAATTGCACGCCACTGTTGAGTTCGTTGCTGATCAAGAAAACCTCAAAACGCATATCGAAATTTCCGTACTTCTTTTTGGTTGCCAAGAACGAATTGGGGCTGCCGAGCACCGTGGTACCCACAATCGCACCGTCGATCACTTCGTAAGTCGCTGTGCCGTTGACTTGTTCCCAGCCATCTAAGTCTTTGCCATTGAAAACGCGATTCGCTTCGTTTGCTTTTCGCACCAGTTGATTGACCTGCCGAATCTCCTTTTTGGAAAAAGCTTCCGACAAGGTCTTGCTCACAGCGAGGTTGCTCTCTCGCCAGATTTCGGCTCGCTCTTCCGTCGGCGTATCCATCTGGATTTTGGCGGAATTGTTTTTGTACTTGGCCAACAAAGCCGCGTGCAGTAATTCCCGTTGCGAATCGCTCAACTTCATTTCTTTCGCAACAGCGTCGACGCCCGACTTTGCTCGCCCCTCCAGATTGGCAACCTGCTGCGTCGGCTGTGCTTGTGTTGCGGATTCTTGAGCATGGGAAGTTGGGCCTGCGAATTGTGTCATCGCGATTAATAACGCCAGGAATGCTTGGCAAAGTAGTCGTTTCATGGATGTTCTTTCGTGTTCAAGTTCAAAAAGAGAGAATGGGATCTTTGGATGTAGCGTTTGTCAGTACAGGACGGCGAGGCTGATTCTAGTTGCTTCGCTCCAACGGCATAACGGCTCAAGCTGTCAAACGGTCGGTTTCCACATACTAAGAGTACCAGTCCAGGATTTGCATTTTTTGCCTGTGACTCCGCGTACTTGATGCGGATAGACTAGGGCTTCGCATCTTCGCCCAGGAGTCTTCCGGTGTATCGCATTCAGCCTCGTGTTTTGTCTTTCCTTTTGGTCGCGTTTGCGTCCGTATGCTCATCGGCCGAGGACCCCGTCTTCTCCGGACCGCAAGTCGGTGAAACCCTTCCGCCGTTCACCGTTGTTTCGGTTTACGAGAACGCAGGTAAAGAAGTGGATCCCGTGAAGGCTGCCGACGGCAAGCCGTTGTTGCTGGTGTTCGTACACAAGCTGACTCGCCCCGGAATCAAACTCACGCGCGTACTGACCGGCTACGGAAAAAGCCAGGCCGATTGCGGTGCCGTCAGTGCTATCGTTTGGCTGCAAGACGACAAGGCGGCGGCAGAGAGCTATCTGACACGTGCCAAAGGGTCGCTGAATTTTGTTGTGCCTGTTGGTGTCTCGGTTGATGGCGGCGAGGGGCCCGGTTCCTATGGTCTGAATCGAAATGTCGAACTCACGATTCTGATCGCGAAAGAGAACAAGGTCACCGCGAACTTTGCGCTCGTGCAACCATCCGTGACCGAAGCGGCAAAGATCGCCGCGGAATTTGCAAAATTGCTTGACAAGCCTGCACCCAAACAGCAGCAACTTGAACGTCTCGCCACTTCGCAGGTAATGAAGATGAAGGGGGAAATGAAGAGACGGTCTGGAGCGACCGACGAAGCTCCCGCTCGACCGTCAAACGAGCTGCGCGAGTTGATGCGGGCTCTCATCGCACCGGGAATCGAAGAGTCCAACATGACAGACGCAATCAAGGCGATCGACAAATGGGTTGGCAGCGATAAAAAGCGGCAAGCAAGCTTGGCCAAGATGTCTACAGCCGTCTTAGATCGTGGCATGGGCTCAGAGGTTGCGCAAAAGCAAATCAGGCAATGGCAAGAAAAGTACACGCCGAAAACACCTGCAGCAAACAAAGAGAAACCGTGATGCATCCGCTGAACGCTCGACTTTTGCTTTTGATTGCGTTCACGCTCCCGGTTTTTGCGTCGGCGAGCGCCGAGAATGATATCGATTTTGATACTGAAATCATTCCGATCCTGACGCGTCAAGGTTGCAACGCCGGTTCATGCCACGGTGCGGCGATTGGACGAGGCGGGTTCAAGCTTTCGTTGCTTGGGTCGGGCGCGGCAGCTGACTACGCGACCATCGTTCATCAGCTGGAAGGTCGCCGCGTCAATCTTCATGAGGCTGGACGAAGTCTTCTCCTGCTGAAACCCTCTGAACAACTTGGCCACGAGGGCGGGCTGAAACTGGAGGAGGACTCACCGCAATACGAAGTTGTCCAGGAGTGGATTCGTCAAGGAAGTAAACGGCTGGAAGCAAAACGCCTGACGAAGCTGCTCGTGTCGCCAAGTAATCCCGTCCTGGACCAGCCGGGCGATTCGATCAGTGTTTCAATCCAAGCGGTTTTTGATGACGGGCAAATAGTCGATGTGAGGCAGTCGACCGTACTGTCTGCCGATGATCCAGATGCTGTGAAGATCGACCACGACACGGGCACGTTAACAGTCATGCGTCGAGGAATTCATGTGGTCATCGCGAGGTTCCTGGATCGTGTCGTACCGATTCGGATAACGGTACCGCTGAACGAGAAACTTGTTGGTGGACAACGTTCTTCGGCCAACCAAATCGACGTTCTTATTCATCGGCAACTCGACGAATTGAAGTTGCCAATTTCTCCGCGTGCGACCGACCGCGAACTGTTGCGGCGGGTGACACTTGATTTAGCGGGACGGTTGCCGACAGCAGAAGAGCACCGGCAGTTCGTCGCTGATCCGTCCATGTCGAAATTGGTCGACCGATTGTTGTCTTCGGGTGCCTACGCAAAATATTGGGCGCTGAAATGGGCGAATGTTTTGCGTATCGATTCCAAGCAACTTCAGGGAGAAGGCGCGAAGGCATATCACCATTGGATTGAAGAACAGCTTCGTCTCGACACTCCGATGACCGAGTTGGCGACAAAGATGCTGACCTCTTTGGGGGATAGTTTTGAAGAGGGGCAAGTCAATTTCCTGCGAACCGGAATGTCGCCCGGAGAGATGGCTGAGCATGCATCGAAAATATTCATGGGAGTGCGTTTGCGATGTGCTAATTGCCACAATCATCCGCTGGACCATTGGCAACAAGACGATTATCACGGACTCGCCGCGATCTTCGCAAAAGTCAAACGTGGACGAATGGTTACGGTCGCAGAGCGTGGTGAAGTCACACATCCCGTCACGGGCGAACCAGCTGTTCCGCGAATCCCAGGCTTGCGATACTTGCGGCCGTCCGACGACGGTCGCGTTCAATTCGCAACTTGGTTAACCGCCAGAGGCAATCCGTACTTGGCCAAAGTCACCGCAAATCGACTATGGCAACAGTTGATGGGACGCGGATTGGTTGAGCCCGTTGATGATTTGCGGGCCACCAATCCAGCGACCAACCCGGAACTACTGGATTGGCTGGCAGACGATTTTGCAAAGCATGGATTCCGACTGAAGCACACGTTGAAAGCGATTTGTCTTTCGCAGGCTTATCAGCGCAGCCAACAAGCCGTTGTTGGAAACGAATCCGATACGATGTTCTTTTCTCGTGCGATCGTTCGTCCTTTGGAAGCCGAGGTGATCGCCGACGCAATTGGCGACGTCACTGGGCTGCCGCTTCAGTACGATGATACCGACACGGTGCGAGCGATCGCACTGACAAACAACCGCGTGGCCTCGGAAGCATTGGATGTCTTGGGACGCTGTGATCGAACGACGTCCTGTGCTCCCGGTGAGGCTTCCGGCGGATCACTGGCGAGAACATTGCATATGATCAATGGTCCGTTGATCAATGATCGAATCAGCGACCCCAAGGGGCGGCTAGTACAATTGTTGGAGCGAGAAACCGACAATCACGTTGTTCTGCAACAGCTTTACCAAATCGCACTGGGGCAAGCACCAGGAAACCGCTTATATTGGAGCGAGCGGTTTGCTGAGGCGAAGCTCGATGAACCAAAGCATCGCAAAGAGTTTTTTGAAGACCTGTTGTGGAGTCTGTTGACAAGCGAAGCGTTTATTACGAACCATTAGCGCGGATTGTTCGTTGGCACATGTTAGTGTCCCGCCTTCAGGCGGCTTTTGCATAATCGAGGCCGGCTGAAGCCGGGACACCAACGTGCGCCACGTGTTTTCGACCGAAATGCACAACCCAAATGACGCTCGTGACTCACGGCGAAATTCCGGAAGCACTTGAATAATCCTGGCTAACGAACGAAAGTCTCGAACACCAACATGAAACGCATTAGCCAACGCTGCGACGGAATCACACGGCGCGATCTGCTTCACGTCGGCTCCCTGACAGCCTTTGGACTTGGTGTTTCTGACTGGATGGATCTTCGTATCGCTTCGGCAGCTTCCCCGATTGCCGCCCCAGTTCCCACTGCTGATTCTGTTATCTTGATTTGGCTCGACGGCGGTCCGAGCCATTTGGAGACATTCGACCTTAAACCGAATGCTCCCGCAGAGGTTCGTGGCCCGTTTGGCCCGATTGCGACCAACGTCCCGGGCATTGAGATTAGTGAGCACTTCGAGCAAACCGCAAAGGTTGCCGATAAGCTCGCGATAGTTCGCAGCGTCACTTCGACACTGGGCGAGCACAACTTTGCCGCCCACTATCTGTTGACGGGTTACAAACCGACTCCGGCATTGGTCTATCCCGGTATGCCGTCCGTCGCGACCCATCTTGGCGGTAACGCATCCGCCCTGCCAGCGAACATTGCTTTGGCGAAGCCCAACGCAATGACCGGCCCAGGTTACTTGGGGCAATCCACATCCGCCTTTGTTGTGCAAGGCGACCCTGCGAAACCTGATTTCAAAGTGAAAGACTTGGCCTCGCCAACGGGTCTGTCCGGCGATCGTTTGACGAGGCGGCGTGAACTTCGCGACGTGGTTGATAATTTTGCACGTGTTACCGAGCATTCCAGTGCGAAGGGAAATTTCGGCGTGACTCGGGATCCTTCCTTTGATCAAGCCTATCGTTTGATCGCGTCGCCCAAGGCGCGTGAGGCATTCGATTTGCAGGCTGAGTCGGAGAAAACGAGGCGTCGTTACGGTCGACACCAGCTTGGCCAAAGTTGCTTGATGGCTAGGCGGCTGGTCGAAGCTGGATCCAAATTCGTCACCGTGACTGATCGTGGCTGGGACACACACGAGAATCTGTTCACTCGGCTACGCGAAGGATACGCAGGTGGTAAGGCTGGGAAAATTCCTAAGTTAGATACTGCCTATTCAGCATTGCTCAGCGATCTTGATGATCGCGGCATGCTCGATTCGACGCTGGTCATTCTGATGGGCGAATTTGGCCGCACACCAAAGCTAAATCCTCGTGGCGGTCGCGATCACTGGCCTCGCGCATTCAGCGTGGTTCTTTCTGGCGGCGGTATTCGCGGCGGCCAAGTCGTTGGCAAATCAGATGCTCACGGTGAACGACCAGCCGACCGTCCCGTTACGCCCGCAGACTTAGCCCGGACGGTGTATCACACATTGGGCATCGACGCAGCACACGAGCTTCACACCGCCGATGGTCGACCTGTGCAAGTCAACCGTGACGGCACGTTGATCAACGAATTGATCGCATGAACATGAACGCGTCACGACGAACGTTCTTGCTTGGGATCGCAGCGGTACCAATCGCGACACATGCTTTTGCCGGTTCGTTAGCGCCACCCATTACATCGCTCGGCTATAGTCCAGATGGCAAACGAATTGTCGGTGGTTCACAAGCCGGGATCTCGATTCACGATTCTGCGACAGGCAGGGTCATTGAGATGATCGATTTGAACATGGACAATGTTCATGATGTCGCGTTTTCACCTGACGGGAAGACACTGATCGTCGCAGGCGGAAACCCCGGCGAAACTGGCGCAGTCGAGTTGCGAAGCTGGCCCACGCTCGAGCGACAAAATAAAATTATCCTGCATGACGATGTAATTTACAGCGTCGATTTTTCCGCTGACGGTACGCGTTGGGTCGCCGCATCTGGCGATGAAGTCTGCAGCGTCTACAACATCAAAGCGGAAGACCCGCTCTGTCGATTCACACAGCATTCCCGCGGTGTGCTGTCCTGTGTGTTCTTGCCGGACGGAAAAACAATCGTTAGCTGTTCTCGTGATGAAACGCTTCGTGTTTGGAACGCATCAACCGGTGAAAATATTCGCGACCTCCACAATCATTCGCGAGACGTGCTCGATTTGGCCGTTCGGCAAACGGACTCGGGTTTACCCATGGTCGCATCGGCGTCGGGTGATCTAACGGTGCGTTTTTGGCAGCCGACCATTGGTCGCATGGTTCGGTTTGCACGTCTGCCGAGTAAGCCACTGTGCATTGCCTGGTGCGGACGGGACAAGCTTGTCGCTGGTTGCAGTGATGGATCGGTTCGCCTGATCAATTCCGACACGGTAGAAATCGAGCGCACCTATTCTGTCGCCCCCGATTGGATTCACTCAATCGCTGTCGATCCAATGGATGATCGCCGCGTTGCCTGCGGAACCAGCGACGGGAAAATCAACACGATTGACCTAGCGATTCACAGCGTTGGGCGGTGAAATTGCATCCCGATGGAATTGTCGCGTTTGGCAAAGTCATGCAATGCTGGTGGATGCGAGTGGTGTTTGGCTATTTGAAAGTGAGCGATTTGAAAGTGATCGATGCCCCTTGGTTTTCAGGCCGATTCTAAATTTGTCAATGTTACAGTTTAGTAATTGGTGCTAAGGATCAAACGGTTCATGATTGAGGCATTGCGATTGATGCAGCGAATTGCGAGTGAAGTAGTCGCGTATCCTTCTTGCATGAAGCTGCAGAGCAGCCATGTTTTTACTCGGAGTTAATCGATGAAGATCCAATATGTACTTGCTGCTTTCGTCATCATTTCTGTCTGCAGTGCTTATGCGCTGACACGACCATCGGAGACACGAGCGTCAGCCTCGTTGACCAGTGTCCCTGCTGAGCAATTGGAAACGGCGATCTTCGCGGGTGGATGTTTCTGGTGCATGGAGCCGCCGTTTGAAAAGTTGAATGGCGTGATCGAAGCCGAATCGGGATACACCGGCGGGCATGTCGATAATCCCACGTACGAACAAGTCTCGCATACCGAGACGGGGCACGTTGAGGCCGTTCGGGTGACGTTTGATCCCAGTCGTATTGCCTACCGTGATCTTGTCGAAGTGTTTTGGCGAAACGTAAACCCGACGGACGACGGTGGTCAATTTGTGGACCGTGGGAATTCCTATAAGTCGGCAATCTTCGTTGCAGATGATGACCAGCGTCAGATCGCCGAGGCATCGAAGGCGGCGTTGGATGATTCAGGGCGTTTCAACGAACCGATTGTGACACCGGTTCGCGACGCGGAGGAGTTTTTCCTCGCTGAAGACTATCACCAAGATTACTACAAGAAGAGCACGTTGAAGTACAAGTATTATCGCTATCGAAGCGGTCGCGATCAGTTTCTAGACGAGACGTGGGGAGACGACCGCGAGTTCACGCCAGCGAGTCCAGTCAAAGAAGCGAGGTTGGTTTCCGGCCAGGAGAAAACCTACCAGCGACCTACCGATGAGGTGATCAAGTCGCGACTCACGGAGATTCAGTACAAGGTCACCCAGCACGAAGGAACCGAGCGTCCGTTTAAGAATGAGTACTGGGACAACAAGAGCGAGGGGATCTATGTTGATGTGGTCAGCGGGGAACCATTGTTTAGCTCGGAAGACAAGTTCAAATCAGGCACCGGTTGGCCATCTTTCACGCGTCCAATTGTTGATGAAAATGTAACCGAAAAGGAAGACGCCGGACTCTTTTTCTCTCGCACCGAGGTTCGATCAAGGTATGGCGATTCGCATTTGGGGCATGTGTTTGAAGACGGTCCGGATCCAACTGGCTTGCGGTACTGCATCAACTCGGCGGCGCTGCGGTTTGTTCCTGCGGTAGAGTTAGAAGCGGAAGGGTACGAAGAGTTTGCAGATCAGTTCCCGGCAAAGAAGAAAGCCGCAAGTGAACGGTAGTCGATGGCGTGGCTTTGTACGTCATTCCACTCGCTCTATTGCTTGACGAAAGCTCGCAGCCCACTGGGCCGCGAGCTTTGGTTGCTTTTTCCGATGGTTCTCCACGATTCCCGCGTTGCCGACGAACCCAAGCACGCGAGTTGCGCCTGTTTTTCGGTCAATGTTGAGCATCAGCTTTTCGCCTTCTTCTGCAAGCCGATCGTCAACGAGAGCGACGTCCCACGTATCCGGGTATTCGTGGATCAACAAGCGTGGCTGCGTGGCGGTTGCCTGCAGCCAGTCCATGCCATGTGTTCCACGCTTAGAAACCGTGACATTTAGTCTGGCGGCCAAAGTGGGGAGCAGGTCGATGTGCGATGTCGGCACAGTAAGTCGTTCTTGGGGAACACCCGGGCCGCAGATGACCATGGGGACACGCGTCTGGATTTCGGACAGACGTGATCCGTGTGCGATCGTGCCGTCTTCCCAGATCGCTTCGCCGTGGTCGCCCGTAACAATGACGATGTTCTTGTTCATGTCCAACGATTCGACGAGATCGCCGATGATCTGGTCCATGAAAGCAAGTGACTTGAGGTAGCGCGCACGCGATGATCGCTGTGAGTCTTCTTCGATGCCAGGTCCTTTGATCATGGTCGCATCGACGATGGCGTTGACATCTAGTTTCTCCAATTCCGCTGGATACTGATAGTCATAGTGGGTCGACATCAGAAACGCGACGCACAGCTGAGGTCGTACAGATGAATCGATTTTCGCCTGAACCGATTGAAGCATTTGCCTGTCCGCTTGTGGCCAGCGTTCTCGATCGAAGGGAAGCAGCTTGACGGATTCGAAGTCCGGCTGTGCGAAATACTCTGACATGCGGCGGTAGAAAAAATCGCAACTTGCGTACAGGTTCGTCTCATAACCTGCGGTTCGATGCATCGTACAAAGTGATGCATCAGTGCCTGTATCCAAGACGCTATCCATGCAACTCGCCAGCTGGCCGAACAGCAATGCGAACCCACCTTGGGGCGAACAATTAGAACCGCTGTAGTGATTCGTTGCGATCATCCCCTGCTGCGCCCAAGCGTGTAGGCGAGGCATGCGTTGGGGACTGATAGATTCGTGGCGGAAACTCTCCAGAATCACTAAGACGACATTCGGAGTGGCTACGTCAGCAGTCGCTTTTGCTGAAACGGGGGCGTATTGAAACTCGCTTGTCGTACCTTCGCGGCTGATCTCTAAAAACCGTTTGCCAAGTGGCGAGAATAGCGAATCGACGTTGCGCCCAAACGTGGACGCACCATGGTCCGAAACTGAATCAGGGTGAAACAAGATGGCAGTGGTCGGAAGTGAGGCGTAAAGGCGTTCCAAGGCTGCCGGTTGGTTGGCTCGTTGCCGAACCACCAGCAAGGTCAAAACGAAGATGGTGGCCAACGCGATGAAACGGAGCGTCCAACGCTCATAGAACCTCGAGTCCAACGATTGGTCGTCACGTTTTTTCCAAAAGTGCTTTGTTTTGCGATAAACCAGCCCGAGCAAACCCAAGCCGAGAGCTCCAGCGATGACGGGAGCGAACAACGTGAGAACGAGTTGTCCGGACCCCATCATTTTCTGGGCGTTGCGGTTGAACAGCCGAGCTGCGTAGTAACTTGCGTGCTGGCCAGTCATTGCTTGGATTTTGACGTCCAGTGTAAGCCACGCGAGGATCCCCAGCGGAGCCACAAGGGATGCAATCTCACTGAGCTTTTTTCGCCCGATGCGGTCTAGCCAAGTTCCAATTGCCATGGCTGGCAGAATCAGCACCAACGTTTTGGCTAGCAGCGACCACGTCACCAATATGCGATCCCAAGTGGTGAGGTCCCATGAATAAAATCGCAAAATGTTGTTGGAGTAATGCGTCGCTTCAAACGACGTGGCAAGGGTGATGGAGACCGCGAGAAGTAGAAAGCGAAGCATGGAACGATTTGAGTGGCGGTAGCTCCAAGTGAATAATCGCAGGTCCGTTGAATCCAATCCGAAAAATCAGCACGATCATCAGGTGAAGCCAACACTGAACTACGGGGCGGCGAATGCCCCGATTCTACAACAATAAGGATGCGTCAAAAGGCAAAATGCAATCGGTTCTTGCGTCGCGATGAGTTCCAGGATGCCTTTTGGGCATTGAGATGCCCGGTCATCTATTCGCTTGTTTCGAGTTGGCGGCCAGCAAGTTCGCGATCGATCATGAACAGGCCGTTTTTGTTTCCTTCGACCATCTTCAGCTGATCGATGACGCCGCGCGTGTTCGCTTCTTCTTCGACCTGTTCAGTTACAAACCATTCCAAGAAAACATCGGTTGCGTGATCTGATTCTAGCTTCGCCAAGTCTTTCAGTTTGAAGATGCAATCAGAGATGTGCTGTTCGTGTGCCAAAGCGTCTTCAAATAATCCCAGCGGAGTGGGATTCTTGACGTGTGGTTTGGGAATGGCTTCTAGCCGGATTTCACCGTCTCTTTCAAGAAGAAAATTGAAGAACTTATCGGCGTGCCCGAGTTCTTCCTGGTACTGCATTTTGAACCAATTGCAAAAGCCGGGCAGGCCAAGTTGGTCGGCGACGCCAGCCATGGCCAAATAGGTGTACGCGGATGCAAGTTCCTCGGTGATCTGCTGGTTGAGTGCGGATTCGACTTTGGAGGATTTCATGATCTGGGCAATTGTTTGGGCGGAAAAGGGAGGATATTTCTTCTAACTTCAGCTTAGGCTTGATGGTTTGTTTTTTGAAGACCCGCTGTTTTCTGCGCCTAATTCCAATTCGATTGATCCGGGCGCGATTCGACGCGTGAAATCACTCTGGATCTCCAATACACTCATAGGCCCATGTGCTTGCCTGGAACGGGCAATGCAGCCGCAAGACATTGACTGAATCGTCCAATCGTTAAAAAAGGTTTTTAGATATGCGTTGGTTTGTCCGCGAGTGTTTCTCCGTATTGCTTCTGGCGTTGATCTGCCATGGCTTGCCTGCCGCTGATCCGCAGGAGGATCAGCGTCCGAATATTCTTTGGCTCACTTGTGAGGACAATAACGTCAATTGGGTTGGTTGCTACGGAAACCCTCATGCTCGCACGCCCAACATCGATGCGTTGGCGGCGGAGGGGTTCCAGTACATGCACTGCTATTCAAACGCGCCCGTTTGTGCGCCGCAGCGCAGTACTTGGATTACCGGAGTACACGCGCTTTCGATGGGCACGCATCCGATGCGAAGTCGTTATCCGATCCCGCACGATGTCATCAAGTACTACCCCGATCTTTTGAAGGATGCGGGGTACTACGTCGGCAATGCGAAAAAGACCGACTACAACATCGGCGGTCGTGAGGACAAGGAAGCATGGGACACGGACAAGGTGGATTGGGAGAATCTGAAGAAACAGGAACCCTTCTTCATGGTCATCAACAGCACGAAGTCTCACGAGTCCAGAGCCTTTGGCGAAGTGGACAACACGACGCACAGTCCTGGCGAGGTGCGTTTGGCCAAATACCATCCCGATATTCCTGTGATTCGCCAAAACTATGCTCACTATCATGACCAGATTAAGAAGATGGATGATGACATCGGCTTGGCACTGAAACAGTTGGAAGAAGCAGGTCTTGCTGAGAATACGATCGTCATTCACAACTCGGACCACGGCGGAGTGATCGCCCGAAGCAAACGGTTTTTGTTCAACAGCGGTACTCACTGTCCTTTGATCATTCGGATTCCCGAGAAGTTCAAGCAACTGCGTCCTGCCAATCCCGGAACGAAGGTCAATGATCTGGTTAGCTTCATCGACATGACCAAAACGTGGCTGGACATTTGCGGAGCCGAAACGCCGGACTACCTGCAAGGGAAGGTCTTTCTTGGGCCGAACAAAGAGGCACGCGACTATCACGTCAGTTTCCGCGGACGGATGGATGAACGCTGTGACAACGTTCGCGCGATTCGAGATCGCAGCGGTAAGTTCTTGTACGTGCGAAATTACATGGCGTACGCCCCCTGGGGACAACACCTGAATTACCTGTGGACGATGAAAGCAACGCAGGCTTGGGAAGAGCATCACAAGGCTGGTAAGACGGATGCGATCACGGGACGGTTCTTCGGCACCAAGCCAATGCACGAGTTGTACGACACGACGGTTGACCCGGACAACGTTCACAACTTGGTTGACGATCCAAAGTACGCGGATGTTGTCAATCAGTTGAGCGGTGCGCTGGACCAGTGGCAAATCGATAACTTCGACTCCGGATTGCTCCCCGAGAGCGAGATGGCCAAGCGATCCGAGGAAGCGGGCAAGACAATCTACGAATTCGTTCGGGACCCGAAGCTGTACGATTTGAAAGGATATCAGCAGGCAGCGGCACTTGCCCTGGAAGAGAATCCCAAGAATACGGCGGCGTTCTATCAGGGGCTGAAGGCTGATGACCCAGGTGTCCGCTACTGGTCGATGATCGGATGTTTCCATGTGCAGCAGAAAGCGGATCTTGATATGGAAATCATCCGCAGCAGTCTTGGCGATGAGTCCCACCATGTTCGAGCGATGGCCGCGTGGATTCTTTACCGCTCGGGTGACAAAGCAGGTGCGCAGGAGTGTTGGAACGAAATGTTGAGAGACAATTCGTATGCTGCACTTAAAATCTTCAACATCATTGATTGGATTGGTGACGGCTACGAGCCGTACAAGGACGCAATGGTCGCCTGTGAGTTTGACTATCAGGGCTACGTTGATCGCATGAAACAGTATGTAGGCGTTTCCGAGCCGAAGAAGAAAAAGCGAAAGAAGAAGTAGGGAGTGGTGTGAGTTCGTTAAGGCTAGTAGTCACCAATTGAAAAAGGGAAGCAGCGTGGCGATGCGGAAGTGCATTGAAGTTGCTGTGTTGTCGGTCGCATTACGCGGGTTTGCTTTGTTCGGGATCGCAGTACTTGGGCCTGCAATGTTCGGGTTCGGGTCAATCGCGTACGGCGCAAAGCCCGATGATCGCCCCAACGTTGTGGTTTGCATGGCCGACGATTGGTCATGGCCGTATGCCAGTGTCTTGGGTGATCCGGCTGTGAAGACCCCGCATTTCGATCAAGTCGCCGGCAAGGGCGTCCTATTCAAAAACGCCTTTGTGTCGACCCCGTCATGCACGCCGAGTCGACTGAGCGTGTTGACCG
>CAYUGI010000142.1:0-17330 GCA_964444105.1 uncultured Pirellulaceae bacterium | reverse complement strand
TTGACAACGTCACTTCGGTGACAACATTGACCTATCAGCCGGGACAATCGATCCCAAGCAATGTCGGTAATTACCAAATCGCTCTCGACGACGTTGCGCCCAAGCCCGAATCGGACGACTCTCTAAACGCGGCCGACTATCGGTTCTCGCTAAGAGTCTCTTTCCTAGACTCACTGGGTTCCGTGTGACTTAAAGTCCCCAAGAGCCTAGCGAAGCATCTTGCGCAGACGCGACTCTTCGGTCAGTCCGACTTTTCTATCCACGGTCTCGCCGTTCTTCAGCACCACGAGCGTTGGCAGAGAAGCCACATCGAACTGTCTCGCAATGTCTTTGTGCTGCTCAACATCCACTTTGATGATCTGAGCCTGATTTGCCGCAGCGAATGATTCCAGGCCATGAAGTACCTTCCCTTGCTTGCGGCAAGGGCCACACCAGTCTGCGTAAAAATCCAGCAGGACTGGTCCGGGTGCATCCCGCACAATCTGTTGGAAATCATCGCTCACTCCGAGTGTTCGAAGTGTCACTAGATTTTCAACCGCATGGTTGTTTTGAATTGCCTTGGAAGTGGCTGACTCAGTTGATGCAAGCTGAATCGCTGAGTTTTGACCATCAACATTTTGTGCATAACTTGGCGTTTGCGATGGTGCGTCGGTAGCCTTGTTTACTGACGCGATGCCAGATCCAACGGAGCTTTCTGCGATGCTCTCGGTATCAGTAAAGCTCGTTCCCGCCACATCCGTAGAGCGACACCCACTTAAAAAAGCCATCAACAGAACGACTACAAGAACAGCTGCAATGGAATCATGTGTCGCAAAAGGATAAGAAGCGATTCGATTCGGTTTCAATTCCATCAATGGGGCGATCCTTCAAGAGCATCCGTGAGAGCGAACTTTCATCTGCCGCTGACGCCGCAGTCGTAAAGTGTGTCCATCGCACGATCAGACACCTCCAGACAATAGCGATTTTTACGAACGGCCCGCCAAGTCGCGATCTCGATCGTCGTCATCACCGTGCAACGCGTCCGTGAAACTGGCCTCAACCGAATACTTAGCGATTCAGGCGTGATTCAAGGTGCTTGCGGACGATCGGCCATTCGCTTCGCAAAATGCTGTACATCACGGTATCGCGAACGGTTCCATCTCGTCGCGGCGCGTGAAAGCGAATGACACCATCCTTCTTCGCAGCCAGACGTTCAATCGCTCGCTGCGAAACAAAGTTGAAGTTGTCTGTGCGAAGTCCCACCACTTGGCAGCCAAGTGAGTCAAACGCATGTTCCAGCAGCATCAACTTGCACGTTGTGTTGACGTGCGTACGATGCCACTTCTTTGCGTACCAGGTGTAACCAATCTCAACACGGTTCGCGTCAACGACGATGTCATGGTAGCGCGTCGTTCCAATGATCGAATGGCCCTGAAGCTCACGGACCACCCACGGCAACATTCTTCCGTTGGCTTGTCCCGCCAACGCGCAGGCAATGTACTCATCCGCCTGTTTTGGCTTGGGAACAGAAGTAAACCACAGTTCCCAAAGCTTGCCATCACTTGCAGCCAACGCAAGGGATTCAGCATGTTCTTGCGCTAGCGGCTCCAACCGAATGCTGTCTCGTTCAAGCGTGATCGGTTCAAGTTGTTTCATGGTTGGACGTGGATGCGCTATTAGACTGAACATTGTTTCGCATTCCAGACACGTGTCAGTCCCAAAAGTTCACTGCATCGACTTGCATCTCTCAGCCCAGCATTACCTAATGGCCTAACGTACACTCACACGCTATCAAGATCGTGCCCCCCAATCGAGTCGAATCGGATACTCTGTCAGCTGTACTTCCTACTCGCGAAGCCGGGCAACCTTCATGGATGAATCACGTAAAGACTGTTTTCTAGCCAGCCTCGATCGTTGCAGTGCGAACAGAAACTTCATCCTGGTTTTCTACGAGCGTTTTCTTTCCAGGGACGAAGCAATCCGGGACAAGTTTAAGCACACCGACTTCGAGAAACAGTACCAAATGCTACTGCGCTCGTTGCGACTTGCGGCAGGCGCTACTTCGGGTGATCCGAAGTCACTACGCGAAATTCGCGAACGCGCCGAAACGCACGACCGTCACCATTTAGACATCAAGCCAGCCATGTATGGTGTCTGGCTAAAGACGGTCATCGAAGTCGCCAGCGAATACGATGAAGAATGGAATGACGAAGTTGAAGACGCTTGGAATACGATCCTAGGTCACGTCATCAAACATATGGCGAAGCACTACTGAACGCCAAATCGTTTTGAGTCCCCAACAACCAGCCGTGATCACCACGATCATCTTCAGAATCCAAGAGACTCAAAACGTCAAACTCCCTTTGTCACGCAAAGGGGTCTCTTCTTCAACTCCGCATAGCGTATACGGAGTGGCTATCGCAACTTGTCGTCGCTGTTTCGCAGAGCGTGTATGCCCTCAAACGCAACAAAAACACTTATCAAAGTGATCGACAAAATGCCGAAAAGCATGACGTCCAAATACTGCTCCAACGCAATCAATCCAACGAAGCAAGAAAGCCAAACAGTCCATGTATAAAACCGTTTGGTTTTGCGATTTCCGTTGCCTTCCATCGGTTGATCGCCAGTTTCCGAAGGCGGCTCGTATGGATTGGTCACCGGCGACGCCTGCCGACTTTCAGCCTACGAGTGAGACAATAGGCCGTAAGAAAGACGAGCAACATAAAGATAACACCAATTGAGCGACCGCCGATGCGAAAGTCACCTACAGCTGCGATAAGAAGGATCACGTAGGCAGTTAAGATCGCTCGATTGGGTCGCCATGGCTTTCCCGGCAGTGACTGCTTTGGGTCGGGTATCTTTAACGTCGGCTCATAGGGATTCGTCACGGCAGTTCACTCCGTCGCTCTCGGGATAAGGTTCGCCAAACCCAAGGCGCAATGTGACCAGAGTCCGACCACAGCCCACGATTGTTCTTCTTAGCGTCCGCCTGATTCTTGGCGAGCCACTCGTTATCAGGTGCGTACTTCGTGTAGTGCCAAGCAAGGCCACAATACACTAGGTCTTCGCCAATGAATGCCCGGCCATACGGATACTGTGAATATCGCGAGTACTGCACGTTCGCGATCGTCCTCCCATACCGATCCTCATCATAGGGAAATTTTTGTGGAAACGCGGCAACGTCTTTACTGAGCACTTGTTGGGAAAGCAGTTCTTTCGCTTCAATGCCAAACGGCTGGTCCAGTTCTGGACTGTCTACACCATGCAATCGAATGCGGATCATTTCCCCTTCTTCGGTCAGAATATCCAACGTGTCACCTTCAACGATTTCAATGACCTTGCCGCAAATGATTCTCGATTCAAAGGCTTCGAATTCACTCATCGTGTTTTGTGTTGGTGTCGCCGAAGGCACCAACACAAAGTCCACGGGCTGGTCGCAGCCAGGGGCGAATAACAACAGGCAAACGATGATGCAGTGTTTCAATTCGGGCCTCCTGTTCTAGGCGAGAGAATACCTGATGTGACCATTCGATCGATCGAATGAAACCAGCTCGGGCGGGACCTACTAATTCGAGTCTAGCGGACAGAAACGCAAATAACCACTTTCCCGGGAGAGCATTGGTTTCAACCGTACCGATTCGCACAACGCGCCAATGCTCTGCTTCAATTCGAACCGTGCGGCACGCTGCGTCGTATCCAAATCAGAGGATTTCACGAACGACCACGGCCAGACGAATCGAGTGTGATTGGTGAATTGAATTGATGCTCAAAACGGGAGCGATGGTGTGAACCCTTACGAACCGGCAAAGCTGCCTTTGATCGAGGATGTTCCCGACCATACTCCAGTCGAACCCGACAACATACCCAAGTATCTTTTGCTTGGTTTAGTCACTGTGGTGTCCACCGTTGTCGCTGCCAATCTGTTTTGAACACCGAAATGTCAAAACGAAGACAGTCGATCATCCGGATGGCGATCCATTCCAAACGCGATATCTGCTTCTGTCCATGCGCGTTTCGATCGCGTGGTATCCCGAAAAAGTCACGGAAACACCGATTCATCGTTCACAGACCGCACTCTGTCGGTCGCGTCAAACGAAATCTCGACCCACCCTGCATTGCCCCATCGCGAGTATTCCCATTGGTTCGACCCTTGGGTGTCGTGCGGAGGGCCGAGGATCGTTGATACTTGGCTACGTGTCATTCCGGGTGTAATGCGAGAGAGCAGCTTCCGATCAATGGGGGGACGCGCGATCACAAACAGTATGACGCAAGGCACGCTAAGGACACCAGCGAGTACCAGAACCAAGCAAGTACATGAACGAGTTTTGGGGGAAGCGGCTAATCCGTCATCGACAGATGTAGCAGGAGGCGAATCGTACGGGTTCGATGCTGCTTTCATGATTTCGACTCGCGCGGACGCCATGTTTCCTGCTCGAGTCAGTGCACGTCACGAACTTCTGCAAGACGTTTCTCAAAGACTTCGATTTCAAATCAATATCTCGCATCCCATTCGGCGGTGTTTTCCAGTCTCGCTGGACGCCGTTCGTCGATCGCCAGCTGAATTTGACTAATGTAATGGTCGATCCGCTCGTCGTCCCATTGGCTGCAAGTTCCACAGAACGTATCTGCATGGTACTTGGTTCTTGCTAGCCTTGCGTACCTAATCGCGCTCGCCAGATCCTGGATCTCGAAATACGCGTGGGACAGATTGATGCATACATAATGCTTGGTGAAATCCTCTTGGACTTCGGAGTCAATTGCTGAACGATACGCTTCAATCGCATCCCTAGTTTTTCCAAGTTCTCGCAGTCCGTGCCCGACGTTTACTAGCGAAGCAAAGGCGGGTTCCGATCCCGAGTAATCCTCCACAACGCTTTTCCAGAGGGCGATCGCCGATGACTTCTTCAGCGACCGCCAGTGAGTCACACCAGTCTGCAGTTTTTCCCAAGCGTCCAAATCCTCCAATGACCGATCAGTCGTCTCCCATGTTAAGCCAAAAGACGCAAACTGTTTTCGTGGGTCCTCTTCGAGAACGACCCGTCCGTTGTTTAGCCGGTAGACCACCAGTGGCGGTCGTGGCCAATAATACCAACCAGCGAAAACAACGACAAACAACACGTGAAGCCACAACAGAAACTTGATGCCGAATGTCTTTCGAATCTTCATCATAGATCCCTCGCAAATTCACGAAATCGCACAACCCCAACCCCCACCAAGACCGTGTCGTCCCGTCTGTGGTCCAATCCATGACTTACCATCAACTTCGGACATTTCGCCGCAACGAAGCGCACCAAAAGCACGAAGCAACTCGACCAGTTCATCGTGTTCGCTCGCCGTTGCCCAATCAAGGTAAGTTGCATCAGCGTCTTCGGGTGTGTTCGGATCGGCACCGTGCTCGAGTAGCTGGCGAGCTGCATCGAATTGACGCCACGCGCATGCAAATCCGAGGGCTCGTTCATTGCACTCGTTGACAGCCTCAGTATCAGCGCCATGAGCTAGAAGCAAATTCACGAGAGATGTGTCTCCCTCAGCCGCTGCTTGCATCAGCGGCGTGTTTGAACCAGCTCCAAGGCGGCAATCAGGTGAAATGCCCCGATCCAGCAGCCATGTCACAAGTGAGGGGCGGTGCCAGATTGCATTGAAAAGTACTAGAGAATCATCAGATCTCAACAACTGCGGGCGTTTGTTCAGCAGACGCCGAAGTCGCTTCCGGTTGCCTCGCCGGATGTAAAATTCCGCTTTGTGGAAAACGCGCGTTCCCAATTTGAGACCTCCATTAGATGGATTGAATTATCTTCGTCGCGCGAGTGTCATGATGAGCAATGAAACCAACAGTGTCGCGATGGCAAGTCCAAGATAGATCGACTTTCGCGTTGGAGTCGAACTTGATTCTCCCAGCAAAAAGTCCGAGATTCCTCCTTTGTGGATAATATACTTGACCGCACTGATTCGACCACCTGGTTCAACTCTCACTAACGATGGCTCTTTGTAGCCTCCGTGTTTCACCAGCCATTTCAATTCATCACGTTGCAATGTGTCGGGTTGCCCCCAGGGTACAAATTCAAACTTGAACATCGCATAACGCTGACCGCGGCAATGCCGCTTGAGCACTGGAGAGTCGAACTCGGCCATGGCTCTAAAGCTAAATTTCTCGACGACACCCTTCGGCATTCCTAATACTAAAACCCGACGTCCCTTGCGTAGTTCTTTGTCCATGGCATCAACCGTGAACGGCTGCCATTAAACATCTTTCCCCTCGTTCAAATGTTCGGCTAACCAGAGCGAACCCAGCGCGACCGGCAGAAGCAAAGCAGCGATATGGCGAACGGAAAAACGCAATCCAATCTCCTTGGTCGAATAGACGCGATCAATAAGTGGTCTCGATTTCTATGCCAAAGTCTCGTTAGCCATTGTTCCAATTTTTACTTCCCGTTCTGGATGTCCAACAAAAAGAAGGGCTTTGCGTTGTCTTCCATCGATGGAAGAGCTTGAGCAGGAACTTTGCCATTGCGAGGACGAAAGACGTTCGGCAGTGGCAAAATCGAGTCGAGAAATGCTAACGAATCGTTTCCCTTCAAGACTCGTAGCTTCCCTCCCTTCGCCCAGGTATGACACGTCCCGCACAGCGTGACGACGACTGGCGGTTTCCCATCTCTTTTCACCGTTATCGCATAGGCCGGGCTATGCCCACAAAACGGAACCTTATCGTCATCAGAAAGCTCTTTGCGGAGGAGGTCGCGTAACTTTCGGCTTTCCGAAGCGTTAAGAAGTCTCTTCGCAATGACATCAGTTTTGAGCCCTTGCCATTCGATTGGCATCGTGTGATCCGAGACCGAAACAACGCGAGGGTCTAGTAAGTGAACGACGACAACATCAGGCGGCGCGCCAGCAGCAGCCACAGATGCAAGGGTCAAAAGAAATGGAGCAGCAAGAAAACAACGCAAATTAGTCTCGCGTTCAAATGGAAAGCGTTAGCGGTATCGCTGCCAATACGATTCATGGCACGTCTTCATCCGAGCACAAGCCGTTTTGACGTGCCGTTGGATCTATCATCGTGTCGCAGTCCTTTTCAGATCGGCGAAACGAGACCAGCGAAGCAATGAATACCGGCAATCCAATAACGAAACCGAACCCGATAGCGATGCTGGATACGAGGACATCGATTTCAGGCCAATAGTCTACCGGGCGAGCCGACGGATCAGTCAGGCCAGGGTAGCGAATATAGAGATACAGGATATATGCCGAGAGGTACAGAACTCCTGCAAGGAAAAAGCCGCCGAACACCAACCCAATGTATGTCGCTACAGAAACGCGCCGAGAGGCCCCTGCCGGCGTTGCAGTGGAAACCGTGGAAGCGTAGGGGTTCACGATGGACCTGTTTTGGACACAAATTCTTCGATCGCGTTCAGCCAAACAATGTTATGAATCTCTGAGTGGCAGCGTCACCCATTTCCCCCGTCCAATCGATGGGTTCTCCATTCTAGCTTACCTGCACGAAACAGGATCCCTAATAAGGGCCCAATAGAATCATGATCAGCCGAAAGGCAGCACTCATCAGCATTAGCAAAAAGACGCAGCCTGTCGCCAATGCCAAGGCAACCCCCGCGTACTGAGCCAAAGCATCGATTAGATGTTCGGGTTCAGGCAGATCGTTGCGCAGCTCGTCTGCCTGCAAAGGTGGTTGGTAAGGGTTCACGCCAACAATGCCGGTTCAATTATTCGCTGAGTGATCGGACATCGTTCTTGGTGAGGCTGCTCTCGCCGGCGAAATAGGGATCTGCGAACGCAGTCGACTGTCGTATTCTGTCCCAGGACCAAAATGAACTTGAATCAAATCACCTATTGATGCCGCATCATGCTTCTGTTTTGCGCGATTGTTTTGGCGGACAGTAGAGAACCTCGAAGCCTTTGAAAAGCCAGGGAGCTTTCCCGTCAGCGTATCCCACGTTTGATTCATCCAGATACACGGTCAGAACGATGCGATCCGTATGATACCAACCCAGTTCAATCTCATCAGCGAAAATCCCTCGCGACCGCAGATGCTCGTCGAGCAAGTGACAGTATGGTTCAGCGTCCTCCGAAAATGAATGACTTTGCGATGGGTGTTTACCGGCTTGGAATTTGTCCTGGTCTACTCGTGACAGTGTCGCCAAATGTTTCGCGAACAAGTGACGCCGAAGTTCACCATACTGGGTGATGTACTTTTCTCGCAAAATTGGATCACTCAAGGAGACGAATTTCGACGGGACATTCTCGCCCGAAATCCATGCCTCCACCGAATCGTATTGAAGATGTCGAGCGTTCATGCCAAGCCGGGACTCGCGTGTTTAAGCTTCGACCTGCTAGGAATTCCAAATTGCTGCAACGACAATCCCCGCCGTGGGAGTGATGAAAACACCTCCGAGAATAGCGCGGCCAGTTGCTTGTCGCCAATCCATTTCGACTTGGATTGACCTGCCGTGCCGCGTCAGTCGCAACTTGCGTCTGTTAATGCGCTAAGGATTACGAGCAAGTGCAGCAGGGATCACAACGACCGTGATCAGCAGCGCAACGAAGAGTATGACGTAAACAAATATGAAACAACGCATCAACGTTAGCATTCGGGAGAGTGCCGTATCGTCTAGAGACGCTATTGGTTGACGAAAGATGTATTTGAGCAGCAGCCATGCGTTTCGCGGTGAACTGTCCAGGAAAAGTGTCGGAGAACCAAGCGATTCGTAAATTTCTGGATGCCGTGTACGCAATCTTGAGTGAAGCCATGCCACAAGGCCGAGCCATGTGAAGACCATCGCAATCAATGTCAGAAATAACGTCCAGAAAAGATTTATAAGAGCCATGATCTTCAGAACGATAACCGATTCTTACCGGCGAGTGATTGGGGGCAGGCTCCAGCAGACTGGCAAGGTCGATTGCTGACTCGTTTGCAGCTTCCATTTGGCTGCTGGTATCTGGAAATTTTCTTCTTAAGTGCATGCCTCAAATTGTCATTACCAGTGAACGCACCAGCCATGAAAGCAGAGACAGGAAACAAACGAACAGAATCATCGCGACGAAAACTAAGGCTGTCAGAAGCGCGATAGATCGCTCAAAAGGGTGCAGCCAATCAATGCTCTTTGACCGAGGAATTCGTTTAGACGTTTTGGACGATTCGTTTTCCGGCGGTTTATAAGGGTTCGTCACTTATCACCACGAGTACTTGGGCGCACCATCTGGTAAGCACAGTAACCGATGACTGCCATCGTCAACAAAAGCAACGCAGGATTTCGATTCGCACCCATCAGAAAGCCGACGACAGTTACCGCAACCATTTTGAGAAGCCATGAAACTCGCGTCTGCCAATTCCTCGTTTCCTTAGGGGGTTTCATAAGCTTAGCTTCGGTTGACTTGTACGGGTTGATCATTTTTCATGCCAAACGTGAAAAGACGTTTTCCCGCTCATTTTGGAGGTATGCGAAGGAACACCATGAACGCGAGCGCAAGCAAAACAACGATGACAAAAAGCACGAGGCAGCCCAACCGCGTTTTCTTGCGGGGCCCGTCGAATTCAACGTCACTTGGTTTATACGGATTCTTCATTGCAATTTTTGAAACCTACTAGTCACGAGACCTATGCACCGTGAGAGGACCATCACGTACACGATGACAGCATAGAAGCCCATGATCTTTCCCGCTGCGGAAATAGTCGAAGTACGCCATCACCATGAACGCCCGTAGCACCCAAAGCTCCCAATTCGCGGACTTCTTCGCTAGCTTTGTAGGTTCGGTTGCTTTGGTTGTGGCCTTCAAAGGTTCGTATGGGTTGTGACTTCCAAGTCGCCGACTCCACTCTCACTAACGGTGGCCGCCGTCGCATTGGTCATGCACATCATCTACCGCCGCTGGTACAGTAATACCGTGCGCATTTGGCAACTACTCGAAACGGCAGCGCTAGCGTGAACCCCTACGAATCACCGCGTTCACCCGCGGACGACACAGACGTTGTTCCAATTCGTCCAGTTCAAAAGCCTGTAGCTCACAATCCACCAGTTGGGATGTTCCTTCTCGTTCTGGCATCCGCTTTACTCGGTACTGCTGTAGTTTCGACTAATTGGATGTTTGGTTTGATCCTGCTTGCATTTGCCGCAGGCTGTTCTAACCAGCTACGACGGTAGATGTTTTTTTGAGCAACACACTAAAAGCGACAGCAACTGAGTTTCGGCATCGTAGTTTCGGCATCGTGCAACGCTCCTAGAATTGCCAAAACGGTCAAGACCGTTTTGTCGTTCGAGAAAACGCCGCACGTCTGACATCGGACGGTGAACCTAAATCGCGGCTCCGGCTGTAAGAAGAACCTTGATTTTCGTTGAATACCCCCGAGAGGATTCGAACCTCCGACCTGCTCGTTAGGAATGAGCTGCTCTATCCAGCTGAGCTACAGGGGCCTGCGGTACGATTGTGAACAGTCGTCCGCGACTTTTGAAGGTGGGACGGTTAGTTTTCTGACTTCATCGGTAGCGTTTTCTTGACCACCTCGGCGACATGCTTGCCGAGCTTGGCCGATCCTTCTTTGCTGTAGTGAACATTGGCTGGCAAGATCTCGACTTCCTTCACTGCGTAATCGTACATTGCGTCGGTTTGGATTCCGCCGATCTCTTCCATCACTTTGGCCGCCGCTTCGTTGTACTTCACCGAATCGCCCACCACACGCCCTTTGGCTCCCTCGGGAACGGGTGTGGTCTGACGCCAAATCACAACCGCGCCGGTTTTCTTAAGACGCTTCGCAATCGTTTGTAGGTTCGCTACGTACTGGTCCAGTGGAACTTGGGGCTTTGAGTCCGCCGCTTTGGGGTCAGCTAGGTTCTGTCCCTTCGGCCCCATGTACTTCAGGTCATGCAGACCGAAATTGAAATGAATCACATCCCACTTCCGATCACCCAGCCAACTTTCCAGGTTCTTTACCCCATTGGTCGTGGGTCCACAGTTGGTCGGCGGTCGCCACACGTTCGCGACGCCTTTGAGTGCATCACGCGCGGGAATCATGTAACCAATCGAAATCGAATCGCCGATTAACAGCACATTCGGCAAGCCCTCTTGGATTTCCGGCGGTTGGAATGCAGGATTAGGCGCTCGTTTCCTCTTCGCCGCTGGCTTCTTTTTCGTAGCGGCCTCCTGTCCGATCGCATCCGAAGCGCAAAAACACGCTGCCGAAACAACTCCAACGGCTAGAACGACGACTAAACTATTCTGTAAGACTGACTTCATACGATTACCTGATTTTGAATGTCCAACGAATCACCACACGCCATCTATCGTATTCTTGATTCGAGCGCGAATCGAGCGGGTGAAGGGCTGCGAACGATGGAAGAATACGCTCGTTTTATCCTCGATCACGCTGATTTGACGGACAAGTTGAAGACCTTACGCCACGAATTGGCCGCCGCATTGGGCAAATTGGATCGAAAACGTTTGCTCAGTGCTCGTGATACGGCAGGAGATGTAGGCACCGACATCCAAGCTCCCGACGAGTATTCACGCTTGGATGGTGTGAGCGTTATTCAGGCCGCTTCAAGCCGCACGCAACAGTCACTGCGTGTCCTGGAAGAATACAGCAAGATCATCAACCCGACCGTTAGTACCACCATCGAACAGATTCGGTATCGCACTTATACCACCTGCGCCAACTTGGAATTATCGGTTTCCAGTGTCAAAGGCGTCGAATCGATTTGTCGCGACTCGTCGCGATCCCAGCTACTTGCCAGCGCACAGCTGTACGTGCTGATCGACGCCGGGAATTCTGAGGATGAGTTCGCTGAGACGGTCAAATCGCTCTCCATCGCAGGTGCCGACGTTTTACAGCTACGCGATCACAACCAAAGCGACCGAGTACTTTTTCAGCGGGCAGTGATCGGCAGCCAAATCGCTCGCCAACACCAAACGCTTTTTATCGTCAACGATCGCGCCGACATTGCGGCGGCTTCCGGGGCTGATGGAGTACACGTGGGACAAGACGAACTTCCGCCCCCAGCTGCCAGACAGATCATTGGTGACAATCGGATTCTAGGTGTTTCCACTCACGACCTGGATCAAGTTCACGCGGCAATTGCCGACGGCGCCGACTACATTGGTTGCGGGCCGGTTTTTCCAAGTCAAACAAAATCGTTCGCTGACTTCGTTGGTACTTCGTTCTTGAAGGACGTGCATGATGCTGACAAGACGAGGCCGCTTCCAGCGTTCGCGATCGGCGGGATCAGTCGTGACAATGTCGAACAAGTGACCGCCAGTGGGTTCCATCGAATCGCGGTCACCGGAGCGATTGGAAAGGCAGACGATCCGATCGCCGCGACAAAGCAATTACGTCAGAAAATCCAACACACCCGTTAGACGTCGACTGGAAATGTATTCCGACTCTGCAAACTATCGTCTTCCGCGCTTTGCACCGTTTGTGTTGGCTATGTCACTGTTGCTCGGCTCACGACCGTGCAACTTGGCTGCCGACGACAAGCTTGACCGGAACCCGAGCGTCATCTTGGATGTCGTTGAGCTGAAAAAGACCGATGTTACCGAAAGCAGCGGACTAGCTGCGTCGAACGTCCAAGCAGATCACTGGTGGACACACAACGATTCGGGTGCAAAAGCTCGACTCTATGCTGTCAACGCGAAAGGAAAACGAACAGGCCAATGCAAACTGAAAGGCATTGAAGCTGATGACTGGGAAGACATGGCCGGGTTCGTTCATAACGGCAGACCGAGGTTGATCGTAGCTGATTGCGGCGACAACCTGGGAAAACGCAAGTACTTCACACTGCACCTTTTCGACGAACCGGATCCATCGAAGAAGACCGACATCAAGAGCGTGCAGACGCTGGAAGTCACCTTTCCCGATCGTGCCCATGACTGCGAAGCGGTCGCTGTGGATGTTGCACGAAAAAAAGTCATCTTGGTCACAAAGTCAAAACTCCCCTTTGCGCTTGTGTACGAAGTTGACCTTCCCAACCAAACGGCTTCGTCTAACCGCAGACCGATTCGCACAGTCGCAAGGAAGATTGCTTCAGTGACCCTGCCAATGATTTCAGGGATGGACATCGACGCAAACAACGGCGACGTTTGGATTGTGAACTACTTTCAAGCGTTTCATTACAAACGCTTGCGCGACGACCAAACCCTTCCCGATCAACTGGCCACGCTCCCGCGATCATACGCCCTGCCCCATTGGAGACAAGTCGAAGCTATCGCTGTCGACAGCAAACACCAGGTCTGGATCACCAGCGAAGGTAAATCGCCTCCCTTGGGAAGACTTAAACTGACACGGCCGATCAATCGGTGAACTGACACAAGATTCATGAACAACACCATTGAAGTCGAACAGAAGTACCACGTTGACGATTCGGTCGCGTTGCAGAAACGGTTGGCCGATCTGGGGGCCAACGAACAACCGACGCAGCAGCACGCCGACACCTACTACAACCATCCCAGTCGCGACTTCGCCAAGACTCATGAAGCGCTCCGCGTTAGGCGATGCAATGGCGTACCGATGATCACTTACAAAGGCACCAAACTACCGGGCGCGGTGAAAGCTCGACGCGAAATGGAGTGGCGACTGGACCCAGGTGACCCCGATGGCTCCAGCACCGAAGAACTGCTTGTTCTGCTCGGATTCCGCCAAGTCGCCACCGTAAGCAAGTCGCGGCAGAGCTTTGCCCTCTGCGAAGGAACCACTGAGTTTACGATCACCATCGATCAGGTCGATTCACTGGGATGGTTCGCGGAGATTGAGTTGGTCATCAACGAGGCAGAAAAAACGACCGTTCGTGCAACGCCCGACCGCCGGAGCGATGCGATTGAAGCCGCCCAGCAGCAAATTGTCGATTTGGCCCCCAAGCTGGGATTGCACCGAGACGAGCCGCGAAGCTATCTGAGGATGTTGCTGGAGTCATCCGAAACTGAATCGAAAATTTGACCCAATCTTGCCAAACGGCTTATGCTCTATCCCTGAGTTAAGTGGCCATGGATTGGCATCATCCACGTTTTCATTGTCACTTGGAGTTAACAAATCATGTTGAAAAAATTGAGTGCGTTTCTTGTGGTCGCCCTGATCGCGGGCGTTGTCGTTGCGGCCGAAACCGAAAAGAAATCCGTTAAGTGCATTATCGCTGACAAAGCTGCCGACATGTCCAAGTCGGCAGACTACAAAGACGGCAAAGTCTATTTTTGCTGCGGCGGGTGTGCCAGCAAGTTTTCTAAGACGGAAAAGAAGTTCGCGGTGAAAGCCAATCATCAATTGGTCGCAACAAACCAATACGAACAAAAGCTGTGCCCGTTCAGCTCAAGACCTGCAGACCCAGAGAAATCGACCGAAGTCGCTGGTGTGAAAGTGGCTTTTTGCTGCGATGGCTGCAAAGGAAAAGTCGAGTCCACCCAAGGCGACGAAGCCAAAATGAAACTCGTCTTCGCCGACGCCAAGTTTGCCAAGGCGTTCAAGAAAGTCGCGAAAAAGAAGTAGCGTTTTCTACCTCTACGCGAAACCGATCACCGAGCGTCTGTAATCAGGCGTTCGGTTTTTTCATGCGCATAGTAGCAAGCAGACTCCACTCTGCTGTCTGCCTGCCTGCGAACAACTTTGTAATGCCAGCGGTTCGCGGACGACAGAGCGGAGTCTGCTTGCCAAATTTGCAGCGATTTTAGAGCGACCGGATGTCTTGCACGTCTTCGCTTTTACCGCCATCGACACCGCGCAAATGAATCATCCAAGGACCAGTCGATTCGTGAATTTGCCATGTGCCGTGCATCGTTCCTTCACCATCGAACTGACCGAAGTAATCCGTGTCGTGCTGCCCGACATAGTGTTTCTTGATCGCAACCTTTCCGTCTTTGATGACACCGGACATCGTAAAGGGGCCAACGATGTCTCGCCCTGATCCGCTGACAGCACCCTTTTCAAAACTCAGCACCAATGGATCCATCATCTGCCGACCATAGAAATCCTGCTCCCACCAACCTTCCGCCTGAATCTGCATCTGTTCTTTCTCCTCGCTGGTCATTGTATTTCGTCTTACGCGGGTGCGACGATTGATTATTGAGAGGCAATGATCGTCCGGCGACATCTCTTTTTCGTTTCGGCCAAAGTCCCCGTGTGCAAGCCGACCAGCCGGCTGGCACACCGTCGGACACTTTGGCGTAGCGATTTGTTGGCGCACCCAATTTGCTGACCGCAACGGATTGTATATCGAGAGAAAAAGATATGCGTCAGCGGAAGCCTAACACCGCAAGATTAGGACGGTTTGAAGCTGAACCGGATTGGGCTGAAGCCAGCTCATGAGCCTGCCCCGCTGAAGCATCCTCGTCAGAGGCTTCCAAGTAGTTCGTTCGCAGATGACGACGCGAAGTTGGTCGCCTTCTTCAACTTCGGTAGGTTCATGTTCAACCACGGCTCGTAGGGTTGCCATTGTCCGTTTGCGTGAATTGCCATCGTTCCGGTCACCCGGTCCACGCAGATGGGTAATTGTTGGACTGCTGGGACCGTTGCGTCCGAAACCCTCTCCGGCTTCCTTTTCAAATTCGTTTGCAACGATGATTGGGTTAACGATTTCGCTTGCGATTGCGTTTGTGCGTAGATCACCAACTCGCCGATGAACGCGTTCGCCTGCCAGAACTGGCTATCGGAATCCGCGTAATGCCAATTCGTGCTGGCCGAAAGTCTGGACGTTGGACCACGACGAGAGAAAAAGGCCATTCGGCTTTCCGATGGCCAACCGTCTAAGATGGCCTCAGTTGCATTTTCGATCGCCAACAGCGGTTGATTCGGTCCAGCTTTCGTCATTGAACTCACGGACCGCACTGCAGTCGACTCCTTTGCATTTTGCGAGCCGCGGACCATCGCCACGGTCGCGAACACGAGCAACGATGCTGCACACGGAATCACCAAAAACCTATTCATCACACTACTCCTCCAACAAGGGAAACCCAGACGCTTTGGCTGGGTAAAACAGACTCAACCAATCGGTTCCGACCAACGCAGCCGAAAAGAGTCGGATCAATGCGGCTTCGCAAACCGCCAAGCTGACCAACAAACTGATCCATACCGAAGCGATGTACGCGGTCGCTTCGGAGATACTGAGAAATGGAATCGTTAATGCCACAAAGGACACCCGAAACCAAACCGCACCTAAGGCCAACGAATACGAACGCACGAGCCAGCGAACATGCTTCCCCGTGTCACCTTGCTGTATGCCGACCCAGCCCAGCCAAGTCGTCCACCACCAAAGCACCGATGTGACAACAAAGCCGGTCGCCGACATCCAGCCAAACTTTGCCGTCGGGCTAATCAGCAGTCCCGTCGGCGCGGCAACCCACAGCACAGCGTTCAGATAGACATAGCCCAATACTTGATGGAGTCGCTTGATTCGGATCAGTCGAACAACCATCAAGGCTGGCCCGACCGCCAAACAAACTGCGGCCGCAGCAATATGAAAGTAGAACGCGGTCAGCCAAATCGGATGCTCACGCAATCGCCCCTTCTCAAGCAAAAAGTCAGGCGTCCGGACTCGATCCAAATACACGGCCATGCTGAGCAGGATCGCCAGAGACCCAATCAAAGACGCCCAAGTCCAAAGCCGACCGAAACGAAATTTGCTGTAAAGGTACACGCCAAGTCTCCGCAAGAAATCGATCCACAACGAATCAAATTATCGCAGTCAGCGCCCGGAAAATTGTCAGAACAATGTAGAAACCATGTCAAACCTATGCCGATCATCAGTTCAAGCGAATTTGGAACTACGATAGACGCTCCGCAAAGGCTGTTCTACGGTGGCAGGGTTCTTGACCCATTCGTCGTTGAGCGTGATTTTCGCGTTGCCAGTTTGGACGGCGATGGACCGTTTGTTCCAACCAGACTTGAGCCGCGATTTTCGCGTACCGCGCCGAGCCAGCAGTTCGGAAATGGGGTTTTGGGCCTGTCGACTGATCGCGGTGAATTAACATGCGATGTCGCCTGAGTTGCAAACACAGCAGGAGCCAAAATTTGTTTGGATCAAGAGTTTGCGAGAACCGTTTAGCTTGGTTAGCTCGCACGAGTGTCGTCAACAACCGGTAAACGGGCCCGAACCTCACGGGTTCAATCCGCATCAAAAACTGCCTAGACTACTTCGCAGCTTTGAAACACCCACGCCCAGGTGGTGGAATTGGCAGACACAGGGGATTTAAAATCCCCCGGCTTGTAAAGGCTATGCGGGTTCAAGTCCCGCCCCGGGCATTGATAAGGGTGAGCCGTAGCAGTCACCAGGAATCAAAACCCCGTTTTCCGGGGCTTCTTGCAAATCATCACTTTCGCTTGAGTGCTGATGACCGCCCTTGCTTGCTGTGGCGTGGGGTGGATT
>CAYUGI010000141.1:0-17468 GCA_964444105.1 uncultured Pirellulaceae bacterium | reverse complement strand
ACACTGCAAGACTCTGCGATCGTTTGTTCGTTGCGCGCTGCGCTCACGCGTCGGCCTCCCTGCCGTGTAGCTGATTCATCCTTGAATGCAGCTAAGTTTATCGAACGTTTGCCCAGATCGCTTGAGGTTGTTCAGTCGCAATTGAAACAAACAATTACCACGCCAACAAACCCCTTGCTTCTGAACTGCGTGACTCGACGCGCCGCCTAAATTGACAACGCATCTTCCTGTTGCCAATCGTCAATAAGCTGTTGGCTCGAATTCCGAGCCAACAGCATTGATTGTCGATCAACAGGAGAGTCTGTACTCTAGCGTTGGGTAGCAGCTGCACCAGGTTCAGTGGCAACCTTCAACGCACGATCCAGGTACTGCATGACGATGGGGGTCATGTTTAACGCTTCGTCGTGGAAGACGATGTTTTTCATGACGCCGCGGATGACGCTGTCACCCTTGCCTTTGTCCATCGCTTCGCTGTTGTAACGCAGCACCAAGTTGATCTTGTTGTGCTCAGCCAAGAATTTGACACCAGCAGCGATTTGCTGATAGTTGTCAAAGTAGATTTTGGCTTCGGCGTCTGCCAACTCTTTGCGTTTGCGAGCCATGTCCAAACGAAGCTTGGATTCCATCGACGCGACTTGCTCTTCTTGAGCCGAGTAAGCAGGGCTTCCCGGGTCGAAGGTTTTCAACTTCTCGGCGGCCGTTTTCAGCTGGTCGCGTTTGCCTTTCAGCTCTGCGTCGTAGCGTTTTAGATCGCCTTCGACCTTGGTCACCTGAGCCTTGATGCCCGGGTGGTTTTTGAAAATGTAGGCGACATCAACGATAGCAACTCGCGTTGCCTCTTGGGCCGAAGCCATCGAAGGTGCCAAAACAGAACCAGCAGCAATGGCCATCAAGATGGCCGCTTTGTAAATCAATCGCACTTTCGCTCTCCTTGCGTTTGGGTGCGCATCCAACCACCGACGCTTTGTTTGGCGATTTCGCAACTCAGACATCCATCGTCTGGCGTTGAAAACACTCACGTCGGTTTGCCGATCGACATTTACGGCATGTTCGATTCGATGCGGATTGTGTCACCACGCCGCGTACGCGTAAAGATTGAAAACGCCGGTTCTGAGCAGTCTGACAAAAAAGTTTCGTGCCTGAATACTGCGCGGGTAACCCAGGTAACCGGGGAGGACGCATGCATTGGGCGGATCGTTAATGAACGGGAAACTCTGTCATTCTGACGGACGTTTGGCAAGCTTTACAACGACATCAAGCGGTTTGCCACGACGGAGAACTTGAACCTGCAAAGCATCACCAGGTGATCGCTTTCGTAGCAAATCAAAAACGTCCGTCGAAGTCCGGATCCTGCTGCGACCAATGCGGCTCAGCTGATCTCCAGCCCTCAAACCACTTTGCTTAGCTGGACTGTCTTTGCCCACGTACGAAATGACCACATGGTCGCCGCGGTCGGACATCGAAACCCCCATGTACACCGACATTTGCCGACGAATTTGAATTCGATTTTCCGTTTCCACGAACTTCGGACGTGTCGCACGAACAGCTAGCTGCAAGGTGACATCACCGACTGTATCGGTTATCCGGGTCATGCCTCCAAAATCGATTTTGTCAAAATCGTCAGAAGGTCGGTGATAATCGTTGTGCAAGCCAGTGAAGTAGAACAAAACGGGAACGCCCGCTTTGTAAAACGACATGTGGTCACTGGGCCCGTAGCCCGAAGGGATCTTGTACAAACTGAATCCAGCAGATTTGTTAACCTCTTCTACCAACGCATCCAAACCTTCCGCCGAGCCCGTGCCGTAGACCGTTAGTTCGTTGTCACGAAGGCGACCGACCATGTCCAAGTTGATCATCGCGGCCGTTTCTTCAAGGGAATACAGCGGGTGTTCCACATAGTAGCGACTGCCTACCAACCCCCGTTCTTCGCCGGTAAATGCAATGAAAACGATCCGCCGATGCGATGGCTGGTCCTGTACTTTTTGTGCTAGCAAATTCGCTGCCCCCAACATCGTCGCGACACCGCTAGCATTGTCATCCGCCCCATTGTGGATTTCGACGGTCCCCGGCGCAAGCGAACCGTAGCCGCCCATGCCAACATGGTCATAGTGCGCACCGACAATGACAGTCTCGTTGGCTAAATCTCCTTTGCCTAGAATCACGCCCACCACGTTGGGACTGTTCGCCGAAGTTGGCTTCAAACTCATTTGCAGCGAACAAGTCATACCAGCGAGGACCTTGGAATCGGGACGCAAACGCTGGTTGATCGTTGATTCTGAAGCCGAGAGCGACGACTGTGTTGACCGGCGAATCAGCGAATCGGCCGTGTCGCGTGCTATTGAAACGACTGGGATTTCTGTTCCTTCAAACGTCCTCGCTCCCGCTTCGCTGATCCCCATCAAGCCTCGTTTCGCCTTTGCAAGCTCCAACTCCAAAGCCTCGACTGACGCAGCGACACCATCCAATTGCATTTGCATGTTGTTGCGACTGTTTCTCGCCTTGGCAGGCAAGGTCGCCATCTTTTCACGCAGTTGCTTGGCACGTGCCGTTTCTTGCTGAATCTTGTAACGAATGATCCGCGTCGCTTCATCGATACTATTCTCGTCATTGACAAACAGCACTGCCGCGGCACCGTGAGCCATCGCGTTCTTGATCTTGGTCGTAAAATAGGCGTGCCGCGTATTCTTCACACCATCAAACGGACTCCTCGGGTCACTCGCTCGAGGCTCTTTGCGCAAGACAATCACGACAGCGTCTTTCGCGTTGATGCCTGCGTAGTCGTCGTATTTCAAATCCAAGGCAGTGATCCCGTACCCAACAAAGATCACCGGCCGATCCGCGACAGCGCCCTTGATTACCCCAGCTGCAAGCGGATTCATCGACTCGCCCAGTTTGGCTCGAATCGGAGCATTTTGCTCGGAACTGCCACTGAACTGAATCCAGTTTTGCTGTGGATCGCCTGCCTGCGCTCCCAAGTCGACCGGCACCTCCTGAAACGCCGTCCCTCCGATCGTGTCTGTTTTTAATCCGCACTGGATCATTCGTTTCCGAATGTATTTTGCGGCGACATGAATCGTGTCATCGCTCACATCGCGACCACGCAACTCTTCGCTGGCCAAATACTGAACGTCCTGCATCAAAGACGTCGCAACCGTTTCCTCGGCAGCCGCAGGCGAAACAGTCGCTTCATTTTCAGCGTTCGCCAATGACGCAGCAGCGATCACCGCCAAGAGCACCGGCAGCAGGCTGGCGACAAAATTACTTGCCGCTCGCCGTTGTGTTTTGGACAGAAAGTAGGGTTGGATGGATTTCATCCGTGCAGATCACCGTGCCGATTGCTTTCAAAATCTGAGATTTCAATTTTGAAATGGAATGGAAGATCAAAGAGTTGAGACGCAGGGAGCGTCCATCACTCTTGGACCACTTGGACACTCAGATTGTAGTGATCCAGTCGTCGGCTGCATGCCGTCTTCGATCATCCGCGACCAAAAGCGCATGAAAAATCCGGCGAGCGTTTTCAACGGCTCGCCGGATTGGAATGAACTGTCAAATCCTTTGTCTCACGCAGCCACTAAGCACCTGCAGCGACTTTTGATTCTTTGCGTTCGATCAACCACAGCAAGATCGGGCTAGCGACGAAGATCGAACTATACGTTCCGACCAAGACGCCGATCACCAATGCAAACGCAAACGCGTGGATACCTTCGCCACCGAACGCGTACAACAAAACAACCACGATCAGCGTTGTCACCGATGTCAGCAAGGTACGGCTGAGTGTTTGGTTGATACTGGTATTGATCATTTCACCTGTCAAACGAGGAGCTTTGCCCTTCGTCTCGCGAATACGGTCAAAGACGACGATCGTATCATTCAGCGAGTAACCGATGATCGTTAGCAATGCCGCGACAACCGTCAGACTAATTTTGAATGGGTCGATCAACAGGAACCCAAGTGCACCAGCCAACCAGTAGCTAACCGCGATGGCTCCCAAGGTGATCAAAACATCATGCAGCAGTGCTGCGACAGCGGCCAAGCCGTAGATCACACGCTGGAATCGGAACCAAATGTAGCCAATGATGCACAACAAGCTGGCAAACAGAGCACCTAACGCACGACCAATCATGTCGCCCGCGACACGTTTCCCGACTTTACTACTACTGATCCAAACCGGCTCGGTGCCCAGATTCTGCTCCAGGCTCTCCATGATCTTGTCAGCTGATGCGGCCTTCATTGGCAAACGGATCTCCCACTTGCTGAAGGTCAACGATGAACCTGTGCTCCACTCGTCGGCCCCCTCACCTTGTGGTGTCAATTCGATCGTTTTCTCATTCAACGGGACGCCTGCCTGATCCGCCGCCCGCATGATCTCCTTGCCCAAAGTTGCTTCGTTGACAGCAGCACCGTCGGCGTTGTCACGAACCCCCAACTGCATCATCGCCGTGCTGTAAGTCAACGTGCCCGGCGTTTCGACGGCGGGTTCATTGCCTGTGCTAGCCGAAGTGTCTTCGTCGTCGCCCAATTCAGCAGTCGCATCATCAGCGACGGCAGAATCGGTATCCGTTGCCGCATCATCTTGCGGGTAGAACGCTGTCAGCATCACGCCGTTGTCGTTTCGCTTTTGACTGCGGGTCCGCATCATTGACGAAGAGGTCTCCGGGCTGTCGGCTGGCTTGATCGCGATTTGATAGCTGACCAAACCGACGCTTCCGTCATCACTAAACGCTTGTTGGATCGCGTTCTTCAACTGATCGACTTCCTCAAAGGACGAATCCACCTTGTAGACCGTCTGCGCTTCAGCACCGTCCATGCTGACACCGTTGACTGTGAAGTCGATTGGATCGTCTGCTCCATTCTCCATCACCTTGCCGACGATGCTTCGCACTTTTTCCGAATCGGTTGGTGTATCCAACTGGAATTGGACGGAAGAACCGCCGGCGAAATCGATATCAAAGATGCCTTGTCCACGAGCAAACAACGATCCGATACCAACACAAATCAAGATCGCCGAAAGAGCCAATGTCAGCTTGCCTTTGCCAATGAAGTCCAAGTTGCCGTCGCCGGAAACTGCCGAGCGAATCGAGTTGACTCCGTCGGACATGCTAAGAGTCAAGAATCCATGACGCTCGGCGATGTCGAAGAAGGTGCGCGACATGTAAATCGCTGTGAACATCGAGAACAAAATGCCCAAGATCAACGTCACCGCAAAACCACGAATCTGGTCAGTACCGATCGCATAAAGCACGATCGCCGTAATCAACGTTGTCAGGTTGGCATCGACAATCGTCACGGTTGCTTTCGCAAAACCGTTTCGCACGGCCATTCGGTCGGCGGCACCCTTTTTCAATTCTTCGCGTATGCGTTCAAAAATCAGCACGTTCGCGTCCACCGACATACCGACCGTCAACACAAGACCTGCGAGTCCGGGCAACGTCAGTGGCTGATTGATCAGAACCATCGTCGCCAGAATCATCGCCAAGTTCAGCAGCAACGCAATACAAGCGACAACTCCTGCGAATCGGTAGTAGAAAAGGATGAAGACGAGTACCAGTGCAAGCGATGTCACGATCGCGTAAACACCCTTGGTAATCGTGTCGGCACCCAAGGTCGCGTCGATCTGATTTTCCGCGATCGGCTGCTTTGTCAGTGCCGCGGGTAGCTGGCCAGCCTTCAGGATCGCGACCAAGCTATCGACTTCTTCGCGTGTGAATCGGCCAGTGATACGGCCTTCTTTGCGAATCGGCTGCAGGATGTTCGGAGCCGAAAGGAGCTTGTCGTCCAGGACGATACCGAGTTGTCGTTGGAACGTGCCTGTCGGTGCGTTATTGGTCGTCAGTGCAAAGAACTTGCCCGAACCTTTGTCGGTCAAGTTGAACGCAACCGCCGGAGCACCGTTTTGGTCGTAGGTGCTGGTTGTGAACGCAAGGTCTTCACCTTTGACGTCCAAGAGTGGGTTCACAATCATCAGGACTTCTAGCTCAGTGAGACCTTGCTGTTCGATCCACTGCGCCTGCAAGAATTCGCCGTTCTCACCCATCAGGCTTGGTGGCAGATCGATGATCTCACCCGTCTGCGGATTTCGCACCAGAGCATCACCCACGTTTACGCGAAACGGAGCAATCTGTCCTTCATCAACGAGTTCACGGTCAATCGCTGCCCAACGTCCACGGATTTCTCCGTCCACCATGACAACGCTTTGGGTTCGCACGTTTGTCTCGGCAGACTCGGATTGAGCTCGCGCCTGGTCAATTTCCATGCTGTGGTCGCGTTGATTATTCAAAATCGCAAACCGCAAAATCCCGGCTTCTGCCATCACTTCTTTGATCTGGTCAACTTCGCGTTGATCCACTTCTGGGACGATGACCTCGATTTCTGTCTCACCGTAAGGACGCAAGACAATCTCTCGTGTACCACTTGGGTTAATCCGGCGAGTCAACGGTTCGATCAAATCTTCCGACTTGATTCGCGTTCCCGAGTCACCATCAGCGGCAATGTTCTTAGACGGGTCGATCTCGTAGACCAAAATCGTTCCGCCGCGAAGGTCAACACCCAAGCCGGGCAAACGTTGGACCAGGATGACTGCACTAGCGATGAACGCCAACAACACGAACCCGAAACGAGTCCCATAGTTTGGCATCTTGAACATCTTGGCCAAACGTCCACCGACGATGAACGGTAGAATCAAGACTGCCAAGGCAATCGCGAGCGCACCGTACTGCTTCCAAGAAATACCTTCTTGCGGCCCGTCAGCAGCATCCGTAGCCGCGACAGCCACTTTCTCCAGCACAGCGTTATTGTCCGCTGCTTGAGCCAGAGGCATAGCGACGTCGGTGATCGAACCAAACAAACTGTTTAGGTGGATCGAAAGAGTGGGAAGCCAGTCGGCAAAAAGAAAGCAGTCCATCGTTTTTCGTTTTCTGAATCAGGGGATTCGGGAACTCAGCTGGCCATCATGGCGTCGCCAAGCGATGTGTTGTGTTTGTGCGTGGGTTGGGTCTGACGCGAGTGGTTTACTTACTAACGTCTTTCTCTTTTTTGTCTTGGATCTTGGTTGCGATCGCGGTTTGATTCACTTTGATGCGGGTATTTCCGCTTTCGTCGATCTTCAATGTGACGACGCCATCTCCGGTCGATACAACGGTTCCGTGGATGCCACCGACCGTGATCACACGGTCGTTTTTGTCCAGCGAAGACATCATCGCGGCTTCTTCGGCTTTGCGTTTTCGCTCAGGAGCCAAAAATGTCAGGTAAAAAATCAGGAATAAACCAACCGGGAGGATCAACGGATTGCTTAAAAACCGTTGTATTCCAGACAATTCTTCCGCCGGTGCCGCTCCGCCAGCCTCTTCGGCTTGGGCAAGGAGCAACCCCACCGAGGTAGCGAGACCGCAGGTCAGGTTCGTCAAGATCGTCAGAGAGTTGGCAAGCAAAGGGGGGTGACCTACGATTGGCTCCACAAAAAACAGCTAAAAACGGTCCGATCGCGCGGCAGTTGGCTATGCTTGCAACCGCGCAGAACGCGTTAGCAAATCGTCTATCCTTGGCGACAAACGATGCAGCGGGATCGCACAGGTCTTAGCCTAAAATGCGAACGGGAAATGATATGGAAGGCCAAAATTAGTCACAAGCCCAGCCCGCATTCTCCAAGGCAAATAACTCCCCGTTAAATCCGGTTTCCGGCAAGCTGCAGTCGCCCCAAGACGCGGTACCGATGGCGAATCGGACCTCATCGGCCATCCAAGCTGTCGTCAGCCCACCAAAAACTCCTCCCCGCCTACCCAGACCCGCTGTTTTCACGCCGGTCGATGACTGTGAATCCGATTGCATGACTTTTCAGCCTGCCGCTTGGCCTCCGCAATGGCCGGACATCAGCGATTCCGTAAACGAGCTCTTAGCTTCGGGGGCTTGGGGCCGCTACAAATCGCCGCACCAAGAATTGCTTGCTAGCCGCCTCGCCGAGCTCAGTGGTGCCGAATTTGTCCGACTTTGTGGCAGCGGCTCTGCTGCAATCGAGATCTCGCTACGCGCGGCCGGTGTCAAACCCGGCGACGGCGTCGCGTTGGCTGCGTTCGACTATCCGGGGAATTTTCGTGCTATCGAAGCCGTCGGTGCGATTCCCGTTCTCGTTGACTTAGAAGACAAAGGCTTGTCGATCGATCCCAGATCGTTGGAAAAACACTTATCTAAATTGGAATCGCCGAACGTTCGGGCCGTGATCGCTTCGCACCTCTACGGTCAAGCCGCCCAGGTCCCTCAGCTTCGAGCGATTTGCGACGAACATGACTGGATGTTGATCGAAGACGCATGCCAAACACCGGGTATGCGAATTGGCGAACGTGCCGCAGGAAGTTCGGGCCATTTGGCTACGCTCAGCTTTGGCGGCAGTAAGCCGCTGACCGCTGGCAACGGGGGTGCCGTGCTGACGAATGATCGTCGCTTGTTCTCACGCGTCAACTCGCAACTGGATCGCCCCAGTGATTCGCATCCCCTGTCCACGCTACAAGCGGCCGCCTTGCTGCCGCAACTCGATCGGCTGGACAGATGCAATCAGACGCGAAATGCGACGGTTCAATTTTTGCAGACAGACGTCAATCCGCAACTCACACAATGGACATGGCTTAGCGTGATTCAAGATCACGTTACATCAACACACTACAAAGTGGCTTGGCAGTGCAAGACAACCGACCAGCGAAACCGGCTTGTCAATTTGTCAGCCGATTTGAGTTTGCCGATTGGCCCAGCCTTTCGGTCCATGTCGGGCAGCAGCGAACGCCGCTGCCGAAAACCCATGGCGCTCACACGCTCAAGCGAACTGGGTGAACGAGCATTCGTCCTGGACCACTCGGCGCTGCTCATCGAACCCGACCAATACGACAACTTGAAAGCAGCACTTATCCAGTTGCATGAGGCGACCGCGTCGTCGTTGTGAAAAGTCGACTTCGAAGAGTTGCAGGCAGACTCCGTTCTGCCGCCCGCTAACCCCCGGGGCAATACGCCGTTATTTTTAGGCGGGCGGCAGAACGGAGTCTGCCTGCAACATTTGGTCAATGCACATCCTTTGTGCGTTTAGCAACCTCTGTAGTCGCGTGCCCATTGCTGCAAACGTTTCGCTCGCACAACCGAAGCCTCCTCGACTTCAATCGGACAGCCCTACTCCACACTTCCGATCAAGTACAAGTTCGATCCCGTTCGCACGACCGTCCCCTTTGGAGTAGCTGCGACACCGTATTGAATTTCCGCATCAAATCCGCCTGGACCGCCGCCGCCTTGCGATTCATATAATTTGTTTTCGGCCAACTGTTTTTTCTCGCCTCCCGCCGCCATCACGGTCGTCGTTCCCGACTTGCCAAAAAAGTAAATGCGATCGTCGGAAACTAGCGGCGTCGCCCAATTACTTTCTGCAATCCGTGCTGTGTAGGCCGTTTCACCCGTCGCCAAGTCAATGCAGTACAACACTCCCGCGCGATTGGTGTAGTAGGCATGCGCCCCATGGGAGATGGGCGAACCGAAGGAACTGGTCGCCTGAGTGTTTCGCCAGACGACTTCGGGAGTGAACTTTTCGCCATCGACATTGATTTTCAGTAGCAAGTTGGATTGCTTTGCCCCTTCGCTTGATTCTCCGTTGCGCCCGGGTGATGCGCCGATCAATACTTGGCCATCACTGACGATCGCAGGAGATGCGACCGTGTTCCCGCCCACTCCGTCTAGCGTCCACAACAACTTTCCTGTGGTCGGTTCGTATCCATCGACTGTTCCTGCGGCACTGACAACGATTTGGGGCTTTCCTCCCACTGGCACTACGATCGGCGAGGACCATGCGGTTCGACTCTCGCGGTCCGTTTTCCACAACGTCTTTCCGGTCGCCTTTTCCAATGAAAGCAGGTAGGCCGGGCCGTCGTTGTCAGCCAACACGAAGACCTGATCTCCCAACTGTGCAAGCGAACCGCCAATGCCAAATCGACCTTCGTATTTTCCGTACTCATCCACCAACGATCGTTCCCAACGAACTTTTCCCTCTGCATCCAATGCGACAAAGTTGCCGCTCTCGAAGAACGCATAAACCCCCGCTTCATCGGCAACCGGCGTCGGCGCGGCGCGACACGTATAAGCATTATTTTTAACCGGTAGCCTGCTCTCACTCTCATGCCGCCAGAGTTCTTTGCCCGTCCCAAGATCAAAAGCGAGAACCAGATTGGTTTCTTTGTTTGGACCTTCGATCGCCGTGACATAGACGATGCCACCCACTTGCACTGGACTAGATTGTCCATGACCTGGCAGGGGCGTTTTCCAAGTAACGCCTGAATCAGCCGACCAATTCAGAGGCAAACGAACGTCAGCATCCGCTCCCATCGTTCCGCCTAAGAATCCCGGCCAATCCGCGGCAACAGGGCGTCCAATCACAAGGCAAAACACTGAAAGGCCCAAAACAAACACGGATCGGTTGGTCACGATGAAATCCTCTAGGACTGAAACAACTTGCAACTGAACAATTGCAGCAAAATTTTACACGTAAGGGAAGACGCTCGTATTGAATAACAGCCTTTTCTACCGCGGAGTCGCGCGCCGCGCGTTCATCGATTCAAGTTCTGCGGCCAAGGCGTTCCGCATCCGCTGGGTCTCGCTGGGTAATCTCTCGCTCAGATCATCACGCTCCCCAATATCGTTTGCCAAGTCATAAAGCTCGACTCGATCGTCCTCGGCGAAATGAATGACCTTCCAGTCGCCCTTTCGCATGGCCGACTGCGGTCGAGTTTGACTGACCGCGAAATCGTTGGTGCCAACCTTTGGGATGGCCTTCGAAAACGTCGCCTCGGGATGGTAGTAAGGAAAATGCCAAATCAAGCTACGCCCCGGCGTCCAGTTACTATCGGAGAAAAGTGGTATCAAGTTGACGCCATCGACAGACAACGGCTTTGAGTTACCCGCGACACCGGCAAACGTTGGAAGCAGGTCGTAGCCGATCACGGGAGTTGAGCAAAGTGAGTTCGCTGCGATTTTCCCAGGCCAAGAAGTGATCATCGGAACACGAACCCCGCCTTCGTACAGATTCCACTTCGACCCGCGTAGTGGTGCCTGCCCACAAAACTCTGGGTGCCCTCCGTTGTCGGAGACGAAGACAACAAGCGTTTCGTCAGTGATCCCCGCTTCTTTGATCACCTTTGTGACCGTGCCTACATGGTGGTCCAACGTTTCAACAAACGCTGCGTACTCGAGTCGCTTGCGACGGTTCGTTGCATTTCCGGGAATCAGAGCTTCGTACTGATCGACCAACCAACGGCAACGATTTTTCACAGGCGTGTGGACGTAGAAGGATGACATCATCAAGAAAAACGGTCGATCGTGTTCACCGCGAATAAAATCGACAGAGCGATCGACCATGCTGTCCTGTGGAAACTCTCCGTTGGACAACGTGTCGACCTTGCCTTTGGGCCATGCGTAGGGATGATCGCCAAAATCCTCGGCCGCGACTTCAAAGCCTTGGCTGCCGGGCCCAAACTCGGGATGCCACCCAAGGTAACGACCATGATGCTGGCTGACGTGCCACTTTCCGAAGAACGCGGTTTGATAATTCTTCGTGCCGAGTATTTCCGCGATCGTTTCTTCTTCCAGCGGAAGGTTCAAGCTAAACGGCGGTGCAACGAGCGACTGCGGCGAATCCAACTTTTGAAAACCCGCCTCGTTTTTCGTGACAAACTCCATGCCCAAACGCGGCACTGCTTTGCCGGTCAAAATGCTCGCCCGCGATGCCGAACAAATCGGGGCCGGCGCATACGCGTTTGTGAACTTCATTCCGGTGGACGCCAGGGCATCAATATTCGGCGTCCGGTGCCAACGGTGTCCGTAACAGCTCAGGTCAGCCCAACCCAAATCATCGACCAAAATCAACACAATATTTGGCGGCTTCGCACAAACCTGAGACGCAGCGTTCGCTAGCAGCAAAAAGCAAAGGACGAAAACCAAACGGCAGGGTCGTCGATAAGATTCACGCACGCATCTTCTCGTTTAGATCGAAAGTTCACTGAGCCGCCGCCAATCGCAGCAGCTTGGGAACAAACAATCGTAACGCCCGCGAGCGATGGCTGATGGCTCGTTTGACGGTCAAATCTAACTCGGCAAACGTCTTGTGATACTCGCGAATTTCAAACAACGGGTCATACCCAAACCCGGCTGAACCAGTCCGTTCGCTGCGAATTCGTCCCGCGCAGGCTGCGTTTGCCTCCAAGCGAACATTCCCTTGGGGATCTGAAAGACAAAGGTAACAATTAAACTTGGCACCACGTTTCTCGGGAGGCGTGCCGTCAAGTTCTTTCAACAACTTATCGTTGTTGGCCTCATCGTTGCCGTGCTCCCCAGCGTAGCGAGCCGAATAGATCCCCGGTTCGCCGCGTAGAGCGTCCACGGTCAAGCCGCTGTCTTCGGCCAATACCCAGCGATCGAGAACTTTGGCTTGCTCGGTCGCTTTCAGCGCCGCGTTTTCAGCAAAGGTGGATCCCGTTTCTTCGACATCGATCGATTCGGGGATTTCCGCAAGCGATGTGAGCTGGATCCGATCAGCAGGCAGGATCAGCTGAAGTTCGACCAGTTTTTTTGCATTGTTGGTGCCAAGAACCAGATCGAACATCAGTGGGTTACCTGTCGGTTAGCGTCGCACTCCATACAAGCTTCGCTTGCTTTTCTTTGGAACAGCGATCGGTGTGGGTTGAACGTCAAAAGGAATCATCGCAACGTGATTGGCCGCAATGCCGTTTCGTCCTGGGACGGCCCGAGCCACTTGCGTATTGAACGCACTGTACTTTTGCATCACACGTCGGATTTCGGGATCGTACTGAAATCCGCCGCCGGGTAGTTCGCGTCCAAGAGAATCAAAACTACCAACCGTCACCAAAGATCGGTAGCGGTCATGAAATTGATAGGCCTCTTCGCCCTGCTCTCGCAGCTTCAATGTCATCTTGCGGGCATCGGTCGCAAACTTGAACATGCGTTCCTTGCTGGGGACAAAGTTCTTTTCCTTCCGACCGTCAACGACCGTTCCAAGACCTTCCAGCGTGCAAACCACAACGGTGTACTTCCCGTCGCACTTCAGCAAACTGTGATCGCGAAACTCCTTGTCTTCATTCAATTGACGGACAAACGAATCCACTTCGGGGGCTGCAAAATAGTCTTCGGGTAACATCGGGTTGCGTGTCACGAACGCATTCCCCATCGGGCCCTTGGCTCGCCCTCGTGTCGGAAACAATTTTTCACTAAAAGCCTTGATCGTGGTCGCAGGAGATTTCGTGTTCATCTCTGCGCGAACTTCATTGGGATCTTTGTAGACATCCAGCGGCATGGACCTGATCCGCTTCAGATCCGATTCGACATTGCCGTCGTTGATTGCCGCGTATTCACCAACCAGCACGGCATAAGCTTCGTACTCGTATGCATTGGCAAAACGCATGGGACGACTATTTTTGCTGCCACCCTGGACGCGGCCTTTGAAATCAAATTTCTCTCGGTAGATGAACGCCGGCAATCTTAATTCGCGGCGAATTTGCTCAGCCGATTTTTCCGCACGTGACTTGGCATTTTCTCCTACGAACGTCGTACCGAGGATCAACCAAGGGCCATCTTCTTCGGTCAATTCGTATCGTACGTCACTCAGTTCCTTGGATGCATCACCGCCGAACATGTTTCGCAAGAGCGATGGTTTTTCCGCGTGCGCTGTAGCGTCTCCAAGGATCTGGATGCCACCAGAATTGCTTAGCAATGCGATCGAGAGAGCGAACAGCGTGTAGCGACAGGTTGCAGGAGACATGCGTCAATTCCGCGTGCAATTAGTGTTGGATTTTCCGTGCAGAGTGCTGGGAGTACCAAATCTAAAAGCGAGGGCGATAGAGAAGAATCGCCTTTCGTGGAACATTTCCGGCGTGAAACCGAGTTAAACAGCCGCAGCTCCGTGAGGCTTCGGTAAGACTACAACTTCGGCACCGGACGCTTCGGCGCTTTTTTCAGCATGCGTTTCTTATCATCACGCGGCGTGTTGTTGTTATTGTTGTTGTTATTTCCAGGACGCCGCTTCGGCGGTGTCTGATCGGTGAAGGACTCCTCCCACTTCCAACCGATTGGAACCTCCAACTCTTGCTGGGCCAGATAGGCCCAAGGAGTACCGTTGTGTTCTGATGTGACTCCCTTGAGCAACTTCGTCGCGGTCTCCGCCTCTCGCTCCCACTTGCTCCCGACCGAGATTTCTTCGCTCGGCTTCAACAACCAAGTGTTATTTTTTTCTTTCTCAAATGTCATGCCACGTTTGGCTTTGGCAAGCATTGCGTTGTATGTCTCTGTGCGAACTTTCTGAGCCAGCACACGGCCCATGGCCAAATCAAAACCGGCTCGCCATCGCGGACTCTCTTCGGATTCACGGTGCTTCATGCCAGGCTCCAACACTTGAGCCAATCGCTGAAGCGTAGGTTCCAGCTTGGCAGCGTCTTGCTGAGCAGTCGTCAATTCTCCGGCGAGCCGCGCGACGTCGATTTGCAAGAACCGGGTCCGTGGTCGACGAATACCTTGAATCGGTTTGGACTGATTGGCAGCGGTGACCAGTGCGCGTCGCAGCGGACTTGACTCTACTCGGGCACGGTAGTCCGTTGGCGAAAGGTAATCTGGACGATAAGGACGCATCGTATCGGCATCAAAGAAACGAGTCAGTTCTGATGCGAAAGGTGAAAGGTCACGACGATTGACCGTCCGGTTCATTGTGCGATTGGGATGCACCGCAAAGAAGATCCCGTTCGTTTCGTAACACAAGCGTGTCAGGGCGTACGGGCCAAACCCGCTATCGATCGGTTTTTCGGCTTGGAAGTCGCCCGTAAAACCGACTTGCACGTATTCAGAAATGAGTGATTCAGGGCCTTGGTCCACCTGAGCAAACTGAGGCGATTGGTCATACTTCGGATCTGGATCGACATATTTCACGAACGTGTGCTGGCGGCCAAACGGGGCAGGTACACCGATGACATAAACCGGAATCCCAGAGCCACGGCAAGCGCTAATCGCAGGTTCTAATTGATTGTCGTCGTCGCCTTTTTCGTCCGTCACAACGACAAACATCACGTTCCGCTGCGGGCCGTTGCCACCACGACTTCGGCGGAGCGTTTTGTATTTATCGCAGGCCGTTTTAACGGCAGTGAAAACGTTTTCGACACCCGAAGTATCGACTTCGATTTGGTCCAAGATCGCCTTGATCTCTTCGACATCTTGTGTCGGAGGGTCGGTAAACAACATTGGTTGCTTTCCGCCGAATCCAATGATCGATGTCAGCAGCGGAGCATCGTGGTCCATCAAACCGCGCTTTTGCTTGACGCGATCAATGTCGGGATTCGCAATCCCCAGTTCAGTGTAAATTTGGTCGAACCGATCGCGAATCTGTTGGCGTTGCCGATGAAGCGATCCGCTCTGATCGAAAAGCCAAACGACCAACGTCTTGCGTTCTTCCAAAGACTGCAAAATTTCAAAGGTCAATCGATCCACCGCCCCGACGGCCCCTGCGGTTTGCACCCCAGTGGTTCCGGAGCGTTCGGTCAAGCGATCCAGTGGTGCCGTGGATGGTTGAAAGGCCTCAGTGACCATGATGTCCGCGAAGTCAGACATCTCCATATCGATTGGGTTCGTGATGTCAGGCATCTCGCTGAAATCCACCGCCGAAGCTTCGGCCATTGCCGTGTCCGTTTCACTGGCGGCACCGACGTCTTCGGAGGGTTCGTCGTAAGTGACATCTTCGACGACCTGAATTTCCTCGGTCAACTCCGGCGATGGCGTCGAAACCAACACGACCGCTTCCTCGTCAATCAGATCATTCAGCGGTGCCAGCGCCAAAGAAAGAATGATGACCAGATGAACGACCACGCTACCGATCAGCGCCGAAGTCTCATCGTTTTGCAAAACGGGCTCCTCCTCCAATTCGTCCTCGCTCCACGCATCCACCTCAGCGTCTGGAATGACGACTTCGTCGGTGGTGCGAATCTGCGATGAATTTGGAAAAGCCACGTTGTTTCTGCTTGTAGGTGGAACTTGCGAAGTGGTCGTCAACGCCAGCGTCGGCCTGATAAACGCCGTTTTTCGGCCTCACTCTTCAGAACGTCCGGCAAAGGCGAAAGTACTCTGGCTTGCTCGTGCCGAAATGCTCGGTTTTTGCCGTTTATCTAAGTATATCGTCACTTTTGAGCAACGCGTGGGCTTTGTTTAGCACATCACGCACTATTCTCAAGCGAACCGTGTTTTTTGCTTGCTGAGCGTGTCAGATCGCGGCTGAGCTGCTGCCTGTTGTAAAAATGCCTGTAAATCGAGTAGTTTTAAGGCCGGCGAGGGTATTTAGCGGCGTAGAGCTTTACTCGCATTGGGCCAAAAACGAGTCGTCGTTGGGCCGATTCTGCGTCACCTTTCTGTTTAGCGATGCATAGGTTTTTCGCTGTCGCACCGGGTGCAATGACGACCAGTTTTCCTGCAAAACGAATCCAATTTCGAGTGAGCTATCTGTGTCTGGACGTTTGATTGCGATTGGCGACATCCACGGTTGTCGTGTTGCCCTGGATACGCTGCTTGATTTGATTGCCCCCACTTCGGATGACGTCGTTGTAGCGCTGGGCGACTACATCGACCGTGGTCCCGATAGCCGAGGCGTCGTCGATACGTTGATCGATTTGAAAAAACGAACGGGCCTGGTCACGTTGTTGGGCAACCACGAAGAAATGATGCTGGAAGTGCTCTTCAACGGAGCGTCCCACCATGAATGGTTAAAGCACGGCGGCGTCGACACGCTAGACAGCTACGGTTTCGACGGCGACCTGAACATCCTCTCGGTCGAACACGAACAGTTCTTCGACTCGCTGGGCGATTACTTCGAGACCGACGGCTTCTTCTTTACTCATGCGGCTTACGATCCGGATATCGCGCTGGAGCATCAGCCCAGCGACATGCTGCGCTGGTACGCGTTGACCAATGGGGTCCCAGCAAGGCACATCAATAACAAAACCGCGATTGTTGGACACACCGCCAATCGCGACGGCGAAATCTTTGACGTTGGGCACCTCATCTGCCTCGATACCTATTGCTACGGCGGCGGATGGCTGACTGCAATGGATGTCCACAGTCGACAGATCTGGCAGGTTTCAAAGGAAGGCGTCGTTCGACGCTAGCAAAGAGTCCTCCTGTGCGAAGCCCCCTCCTTGTCGAAGAGGTTCGAGCCTAATACCTGCGGCGATGCTCTCCTGGCTAAGCTCGACTCTCTCGAAGGGCGACGCAGTAGCGGATTCTCCTGCCTTCTTTCTCCCTCCGGGAGAGTCGGACGCAGTAGCGGATTCTCCACACTTCACTCTTCCTTCGGGGAACGCGATCGCAGTTTATCTGTCAGCCGATGGCGCTAGCCGCGGGCCCCTCTACAGCACAAACCCCGCAGATTTTCGTGTGATGTAATCGCTCGAGTGTTAACGTGTTTC
>CAYUGI010000140.1:0-17789 GCA_964444105.1 uncultured Pirellulaceae bacterium | reverse complement strand
CTGAGAAGTCTGCCGGGGACTCCGTCGCCACGGCGATCCATGATTTCGAGGGCGACCAAACATACAGCGAAAAACCTGGGCACCGATTTGCAATCACGGCCGATTTTGCGACGGTTGACGTGAAATCCTACGACGCATTGGTGATTCCTGGCGGGCGTGCCCCCGAGTATTTACGCCTGAATTCGAGAGTGCTGGAAATCACTCAAGAGTTTGACGCGGCATCCAAACCCATCGCCGCGATTTGTCACGGCCCCCAGATTCTTGCCGCCGCAGGAGTCTTGCAAGACCGCCAATGCAGCTGCTACCCAGCCGTTAGCTTCGAGGTCAAAGCAGGTGGCGGCGAATACGTCGAACCGGCGGCGACGATGGATTCTGTCCATGTGCAAGGCAATTTAGTCACAGCACCGGCTTGGCCTGCTCATCCTGCTTGGATGCGAGCTTTCATGGACTTGCTGAACAACGGCTAAGCATGCTCAGCCGCGTAGAACCTTGCTTTTCTGGGCATCAACCCAAGAATGGACTTTGTTCTGCCGTGTGATGACCTTCAATTCTGTCATAATAGAAGGAAGACGCGACGGACGTTTTCTGATGAACCCCCGAGGACAATTTGATGAAGCTTACTGCGATGACAAAATCCTGCCGCTACTCACAGTCTCAATCGCGTGTCGCTTTGTTTGTGTATTACGTTTGCATAGTCGCGACGTTAGGTGTCCTGCTGGGAGGCCCTGTCTTTGCCCAAGCCAAGAAGAGTGGTGAAGAAGAGCTCAAACTAGAAGCCATCGTGTTGAAAACAGACGACGGCTTAACACTTCGTGCGTTTTATTTTCCATCCGACAAAGGCAAGGAAGCGATTTCTGTGATGGTCGTCCACGAGTGGCAAGGCCAAGCGAGTCCCTACGGACGACTTGTCGTGGCGCTACATCAAGCGGGCTGCGCCGTGATTGTTCCCGACTACCGTGGCCATGGCGGCAGCAAGGAGTACACGGATCAGCGAGGCAAAGTGAAGAAGTTTAACATTGCTCAGATGGGAAAACGTGATGTCGAAAAGATCATTCTGAACGACTTGGAAGAATCCAAGCGGTTCCTGAAGAAGAAGAACAACGCCGAAGAGCTGAATCTAAACACCCTGGTCGTCATCGGCGTTCGCGAAGGCTGCGTCTTGGCAACCCACTGGGCAGCACGTGACTGGTCATTTGCTCCGATCGGGGCTAAGAAACGCGGCCAAGACGTGAAGGGCTTAGTGCTTATTTCGCCGAAAAAAGTTCTCAAGGGCATTGCATTAGATCAGACACTCACCAACCCGGCCATTCTTTCGCTGCCAACGCTGTTGGTCGCCGGACAAGGCAGTAGCGAAGAGAGCGAGGCGATGCGAATCCACAAGCGTCTTGAAGGCGTGCGAAAAAAGATGAATCGTGGCACCGTCGAAGGTCTGCAGCTAAAAATCGCCAAAGCTTCGTTCAGCGGACCGCAATTGGTGACAAAGAGTCCCGACGTCATTCCAGAGATCGTCAAGTTCATCAAGACAAACGTGACGATCAATGAAGACCTGGATCTCAACCCGTGGGTGAAGCGAGACTAGTCGAGACGATTTCGTCATCTGTTGGCAGTGCTTTTTCAACGACCGCCGCGCCGACACTGTCACCAAATGTGTTGACAGCAGTACGGAATCGATCCAGCAACCAATCGACCGTCAAGATTAGGCCCACGTATTCCACCGGTAAACCGACAGCGTTCAGCACGATCAGCATTGTCACCAGGCCGGCCTCTGGAATGCCCGCCGCCCCGATTGCGGCCAACGTTGCCGTTACAGCAATCGTGACTTGATCAACCATCGTTAGCTCCACTCCAATGGCTTGAGCGATAAAAATGGCGGCGGCGGCTTCATAAAGTGCCGTGCCATCCATGTTGATGGTCGCTCCCAGCGGAATCACAAACTCGCTGGAACGTTTGGATATCCCGGCGCGTTCGGTGCATTCCATTGTCACTGGCAGCGTAGCCGACGAACTAGCTGTAGAAAACGCGGTCAGCAACGCTTGCGACATCTTTGCCATGTAGACGTAGGGATTCTCGCGTCGAACCAGCCAATAAATCAGGGGCAACACGATGAACGCGTGGATCGCCAAACCGATTACGACGGTGCCGAAATACCAACCGATCTGCGAAAGCTCTTCCAAGAATTTGCCTTCGGCTTGCGCCTTTCCAAACCTCGCTGTCACCAAGCAAAAAATACCTAGCGGAGCAATATTCATCAGCAGCATGACAAACTGCATGAGTGCGTTATTGGCTTGCTGAATCAGATTGGTAATGCTGCTGACCTCGTCTCCCATTGTCGTCAGCATCGCGCCAAAGATGATGGCGAACACAATGATCGGCAACAGTTGTGTTTCCACAGCGGAGACGAATAGGTTGTCCGTTACCAGCATCAGCAACAGGTTTTTCAATATCGTTGACATAGTAGGCGTTTCGATTTCACCCGTTGGTAGGTCACCAAAAACGCTGGTGACTTCCGACTTGGACAGCCCGGTCAGTTCTACAAGTGACTTAGTCATCGTCTCTTTCGGCGACCCAATTGTCGTGGACGAAAACTCTGCCAGCTTTTCTTCGTCGACGGTGCCCACGCCAGGCTGTATCACATTAACGACGGCCAAGCCAATCAGGACAGCCAGCACCGTGGTGCAAAAGTAATAGCCCACTGCGACCGCACCCGGCTTGCCCAATTTGCGGACGTCACCCAGCCCCAAGATCCCGCTTAGAACAGACGTGAACACCAGCGGCACGACAATCATTTTCAGCAATCGCAAAAACAACTCGCCGCCGACTTCCAGTGATTCAGCAAGATGTGGAGCCGCTAACGCCAAAGCGATCGCGGCAACGATCGCACCGCAAATGAAATAGGTCAGCATCGACCCGTGAGACGCGGAACCTGGTGACTTTTTCGCATCTGCCATGTTCTCAGATCTCCAGTTTGCAACAATGAACGCAATCTAATTGCGACGAGTTTAACACAGTTGGATGCGTCCTCGCTGTACCCTGATCAGCGTTGAACGTCAGCGCTGACGACGGACACGCCACTCGAATGAGTTAGATGCGCACGTCAATTATCCATGATCTCGACAACGGCATCATTCGCGTGTCGAAGAAAGCTAGAACCCGAAAACCACATGACAACGAACCCCAGTGATTTCCTCTCGAATTGCGACGTCATTGACTTTCGCGATCCTGAAGTGTCCCAGGTTTCGAGGTCACTTACTGGTCCCGATGTGCTGACAACCGCGCGGCAGTGCTTTGAGTTCGTTCGCGACGAAATTAAACACAGTTCGGACCACCAACTCAATCCGGTCACTTGCATTGCATCAGACGTTTTGCATTACCGCACTGGTTACTGTTACGCCAAGAGCCACCTGCTTTGCGCGCTACTACGCGCGCATGAAATTCCTGCAGGAATGTGCTACCAACGCCTGACAGTGACGGGTGACGGGCCACCGTACTGCTTGCATGGGCTTAACGCGATCTACCTGGAGGACTTTGGATGGTACCGCGTCGATGCTCGCGGCAACCGCAGTGGCGTGCGTGCCGACTTCTGCCCGCCTGTGGAACAGCTCGCTTTCCCGCCAACTCACCCTGGCGAATCCGACTTACCTGGCATCCACGTGTCCCCCTTGCCAATCGTCGTCGATTGCCTCTCTCAGAGCCAAACTTGGGATCAGGTTCTAAACAATCTCCCCGACTTACCTGCCGCATAAATCCGAGCGGCAACTTGTTTGGTTACACTTTTGCCGATCAGTTGAGGTTTTTTGTCTCGAGTCCAAAATACATTTGCTAATTTCTAAGCCGTATGAAAACCATGTCGATACCTAAAGCCCTGATACTCTTGGTCACGTTGCTTTTTGGAGCCAACAATGGCAACAGCGCTGACAAACCCAACGTGATCTTTATCTTCGCCGATGATCTCGGTCCCGGTATGCTTGGCTGTTACGGACAAAAAGTCGTCGCAACACCGCATATCGATTCTCTTGCGCGCGACGGAATGAAGTTCACCAACTATTACGGTGGCGTGTTCTGCGCCCCGGCCCGCTGGACGCTTTTGTCTGGCATGCATGATGGCCGCGTGGGAGGCTGGTCGCAAAGTCGCGCAGGACTGCCGATCTATCGCGACGCTGGCAACATTAGTCAGGAGCAGTACGAAAAGGCGATGGCCAAGCTCAAAGCCAACGCGTACCCGATCGCCGACGACGAGGTCTTTCTCGCGGAAGTCGCTCAAGGTGCTGGCTACAAGACGGCACAATTTGGAAAGTTGGATCGAGGCTTCCTGACTTGGCACGAACGAGTGAAACGGTTCGGCTGGGATTTCTACGAAGGCTACTACGATCACCAACGCTGCCATGGTTTCTATCCGCCCTACCTATGGCGAAACGGAGAACGCTTCGATCTTCCTGGCAACTCACTGGCCGACTGTGGGAAAACCAGCGAAGCCGGGGACGAACCGATCGGCTACGGCGGCGAAACGTATTCGCAGAATGTGTTCATTGAAGGCATCCTAAAATTCCTTCGAGAGAACAAAGACAAGCCGTTCTTTCTGTATCACCCCACGCAGTTGCCTCACGGCCCGGTTGCAATCCCTGAATTGCATCCCGATTTCGCGGATCATCCGACCATGACCTTGGCGGAAAAAAAGTACGCGTCGATGGTCAAAATGCTGGATGATCACGTTGGATTGATTTTGAACGAACTCAAGACGCTGGGGCTGGCCGATAATACCGCTGTGTTCTTTACGTCGGACAATGGCCATGAACTCTACTACGGGCCAAAGCCAAACTACAAGAAGCAGCTTCTTTCCAAAGGCAACCCCGCAAATTTGACAGACAAGAAGTGGCGCACGCGAGAGCATGGCGACATCTTTGACGGCGCAGGCGGTCGTGCAGGGTTGAAGCGAAGTGGCTACCAAGGCGGCATGCAGTGCCCCATGATTGTGCGGTGGCCCGGGAAAATTGTCGCAGGCACCGAGACGAGGATCCTGAGTTCGCACTACGACTTCATGGCGACCTTGGCTGATTTGGTAGGAGAAGAATCTCCAGCCGGGAAAGATGGCGTTTCCTATCTGCCAACATTGCTGGGCCATCCGCAAGCGAAAACCCATGAATTCATATTTGTGAACAACTCCTTCACCCAAATGGGCAGCAGCGCCGTTATCACGCGAGAAGGCTACAAGTTGGTCGAAGCCGATCGCAAAAACAATCTGTTCCAACTCTATAACATCGCCAGCGACAACCAAGAGCGCCATGACCTGGCTGCCCAGCACCCCGAAATAATCGATCGCTTGAAGCGAATCCTGAAACAAGAAAAAGGCTCGCCGCGTCCTGACCTTCGTTGATGAACAGCAAAATACTGACGCGATGGCCCTGTTTTTCAATGGGCGCACGGCGGAAACGATCAACAAAGCATCCGTCGTCGAAGAAAATCGGATTTTCTTTACGGAAGGTTTGAACCTGGAGGACGCTCGAACGACTTACGACTGGAGGTCGAATGAGCAAACCAGACGAAATCTACGATCAATGGCTCGTACTGCGTTGCCAAGGTGGCGATAGCGATGCGATGAGCCTTCTGGTGCAGCGTTGGCATCCTCGGTTGCTGAGTTTTGCGACTCGGCTGCTGAGCGACACCGACTCAGCCAGCGACGCCGTGCAATCGTCTTGGGTCGAAGTGGTCAATCGCATTGGATCGATCAACGACCCTCGATCCATTCGCCCCTGGTTGTTTCGTATCGTTGCAAATAAATGCAGGGATACGATTCGAAAGCGGGTGACGCGCCGGAAAGTCGAACGGACCGTTGAGGCCGATGAGATAGCCGACCCAAAGCGTGAACAACAATGCGAAGAGGAACGCGATCGCGAGCAATTGCTCAAGCTACGTAACGCGATGGAGCAACTTGACAGTAGCGGGCAAGAACTGGTGCGGCTTTTCTACGGTCGGGGAATGCCCGTCGTCAAGATTGCAAAGCAACTTGCGCTGCCAGAAGGAACGGTGAAGTCACGACTGCACCATGCGCGACGAAAACTCAAAACAATTCTCAAAGGAGACGAATGATGGACGATCTTGATAAGCAAATACTTGAGGCGTTGAAATCCGAAGACGCGGCTGTGCTGTCGCAATACGAAAGCGATGCATCATTGCCGTCGATGATGGCCGGGTTGTACCAGGGACGCAGACGTTGGATCAACTTGTCCGCGACGGTGGTAACCTTCGCAATCTTGGTGGCACAAATTTGGTGTGGCTACAAGTTCTTTGCTGCTGAATCAACACAAGCGTTAGTAGGTTGGGCAACGGGATTTCTGACGTTCTTTCTGTGGATCGTGTTGATGAAGCTTTGGTTTTGGCTGGAGCTCCTGCGTAATTCCGTCACGAGGGAAGTCAAGCGATTGGAACTGCAAGTTGCCTTGTTGAACCAATCTCATGAAAACACACCCGAGTGATCGTCTTGTGCCGCGGCGAAGCCAAAAACCTGGCGAAATCACTCACAGAATAAACACAGCGCAAGGCGAACCATCCGTGTTGGTTCGCGTCTTTCATAGGCTCTGGCTGCAACGCTTCATCTACCCATAGGGAACGAATGACAACTCAAGAAATCGGACAGAAACTGGCCGAAACCGTCAGTGAGTGGCGAGACATTTTGCTGAAGCTTGACATCTCGGTCGCCAGAGAAAAACCATCGGCTGATCGCTGGGCTATCGCGGAAGTGATCGGCCATTTGGTAGATTCTGCCTGCAACAATCACCAACGATTCATTCGGGCGCAGACGTCTGACACTTTGGAGTTTCCCAAGTATGAACAAAACGACTGGGTTTCCCTGGGCAATTACATCCAGGCCGACTGGCACGAGCTAGTGGAACTTTGGTGGGCTTACAACCGAAGCCTTGCGCACCTTATTCGAAGCATACCCGAGACACAGCTACCGACTCCGTGCACGATTGGCCCCTACGAACAGTGCACGCTCGGATTCCTGGTCGTTGACTATTTGGACCATCTTGATCATCACCTGGACAAAATTCGCGAGCGCATCAAGGATGCAAATGCGTAACCACAACAAACGAAAGACTGGTTGAATGCCAACGACTCGAATCGCACTTGCGAATGTTCGCACGCCGTCCACGCCGGACGAATCGATCGAAATCGTTATCGATGCAATGAAAGTCGCGTCACAAGGCGACGCCGCCATCATTTGCTTTCCCGAATGCGTCATACCTGGCTACCCGATTGGAACTCAGCGCCGCGAGTGTGACCAAGACTGGCTGGATGATGCGTGGTCATGTGTCGACAAAAATGCGGCTGAATTAAGCCTCTGTGTTGTGCTGGGAACGGAACGGCTGGAGGGTGACAATCGTCTCTTGACTGTTCGTGTCACCAATCCTGATGGATCACTTGCAGGCTTTCAGGACAAGGTTCAACTGGACCCGTCGGAAGAGACAACCTACACCTCCGGAACCAGCCGGCATCTGTTTCAGTGTGACGAATTGAAATTTGGTATTGTCATTTGCCACGAGGGATGGCGATACCCTGAAACCGTTCGTTGGGCCGCAAAGAATGGCGCGCACATTGTCTTCCATCCGCATTTTGAGATCGTCGAGGATCCTCAATTCATGCCGATCCAATTTGCCGACCCACGCAATACGTTTCACGAGAAAGCAGCGCTCTGTCGAGCAGCGGAAAACACTTGCTACTTCGCGACAGTCAACTGCGCCCTGCCAGGCGCAACAACAACGTCCGCGTTGATCGATCCGGATGGTGCGTTAGTCACGCATCAAACTTACGGCAAAGAAGGCGTTCTTTTGGCGGATATCGACCATCAAAAAGCCACCGGATTTCTCGCGAAGAGATTGAGGAGCAATCCGAAATAAGGCTCACCTTGATTGGTGGTCCGCAGTGTAGCTCGTCGCGATTCGCGTTGCCTGATCGACAACTTTTCCGATTTCGCGAATCGATCATTGGTACAACAACTGTCTGGCAGAAAATCTATGGCGGGAGCGACCAGCTTGCCAGTAACCAAATTCTGGTTTTTCTGATTTGGTCCGTTAGGTTTGCAGGTCGCTCGCTATGAACCGTCGGCAGCGTGAGTGTGGCTATACTCGTCGCCACTGCGACACAGGACCAATTACTCCTCGATGATAAGAATTGTGATGAACCGCGAAATTGGCAACTTGTTTCTTTTGCTTGGCATCGTGGCTGCCGCAACCGCCCCGGACGTCCTAGCTGCGGACAAACCCAATATCCTGCTGATTTTCTGCGATGACTTGGGCTACGCTGATGTTGGTTTCAATGCCGAGCAATTTGGTGTGGAAACGGATGTTGTCACGCCGAACTTGGATGCGATGGCAAAGCATGGCACGATTTTCTCGCAAGCTTACGTGGCGCACCCGTTCTGCGGGCCCAGCCGAATGGCACTGCTTTCGGGGCGTATGCCACATTGCTACGGCGGTCAAAAGAACCTCCCCGACGTCGCCAAGAACCTGGAGGACTACAACCAAAAGGGAATTCCCGAAAATGAAACGATGATCAGCACGGTGCTGCAAGATGCGGGCTACCGAACAGGCTGCGTCGGCAAGTGGCATATTGGGGATGCGAAACCGTTTCATCCCAACACACGCGGCTTTGATGAGTTCTATGGATTCCTGGGTGGCGGGCATCAGTACTACCCGTACCTGACCGACAAAGTCGAGCCGAAGATCAACGACTACCAGTATTTCCTCCAACGCAATGGCAAGGACATCCTGTCGCCCGAGGGTGCGTACCTGACAGACACGTTGACTGATGAAGCGGTCAAGTTCATGACCGAAAGCGCCGCTGGTCAAAAGCCGTTCTTTCTGTACCTGGCCTACAACGCACCCCATTCACCGCTGCACGGCAAAACAGAAGACTTGAAATTCTTGTACCCGGACCACAAGCCGGCAAATCCCAAAAACGGCGTGAACTTCCAAGACTACGAGCGCCGGCAGAATTACGTTGCAATGATGTACGCCGTCGATCGCGGGATGGGTAAGATCACGGAAGCCTTGAAAGACCCCAATCAAGATGGTGACGATGCTGATTCGGTCTTGAACGATACCTTGATCGTCTTCCTCAGCGACAACGGCGGCAAAATGCTGCAAGCTGCGAACAATGCGCCGCTGCAGGATGACAAGGGATCGACATTGGAAGGTGGCATCCGTGTGCCGATGTTTGTGCATTGGCCAGGGAAAGTGCCCGCTGGCGGCAAGTTTGAACACCCCGTTCTAGCATTGGATCTTTACCCAACTTTCGCGAGCTTGGCGGGAGCAACGATTCCGGCGGAGAAGAAACTGGACGGGAAAGACATTTGGAGCGACTTTCTTGCCGGCAAAAATTCGCACGAGGACGAGTCGATCTTTTGGCTACGACACCATGGCAGCGGAAACGAAGTCGCGATCCGCCGAGGCAATTTGAAGGCCTACCGCAAGAACGGCGGCAAGTGGAAAGTGTTCGATGTGGTGGGCGATGTCAGCGAATCAAAGGATGTCGCCAAAGGCAATGCAACATTCTTGAATAGCCGCATCGCCGATGGAGCGACTTGGGCCAAGACACACAAGGATCTGCAGTGGCACGACACAAAAGCGGCACTGGATACTTGGATCAAAAATAAGATGCCAAAGTACGAAGAGACGTTTCAGTCGAGGTAGTGGCCGCTTTACGACAACGGCGTTCAGCACCCATAGCCTGGGGAGAACGAAACGAGCGAACGCGAATGGAATGCGCCCAGGTTCGCTTGCAGTCAGCCGATGGCGCTAGCCTCGGGCCTTTATCCACCCTGAACTAACGACCGCGACGCGGTCGCAGGAAAAAACGAACTGCCATCCCATGGGTGCCTAAACGGGTGCCGGTTAGAAGCCCGAGGCTAGCGCCATCGGCTCACGAATCGAAGTTTCATTGCGATCCCGCTACCACGAACGGTTACCCCACGTCTTACCCTGGGCAATGACGCAAACGCTGTTGGCGTAACGCCTGCTTCAATATGCGAGTAGTTTCGCCATCTACTAGTGGGATCTACTTATCAAAGAACTTCTTGATCTTGTGCATCGTTGCTGCCCGGCCCGCTCGGCCAATGGATGTTGTGAGCGGGATTTCTTTTGGGCAAACCGAGACGCAGTTCTGTGCGTTGCCGCAAGCTTGAACTCCGCCGGGGCCCGTCAGTGCGTCCATCCGATCGTCTTTGAGTGCCTTGCCGGTCGGATGATTGTTGAACAGCATCGCTTGCGAGATAGCGTGCGGTCCGACGAAGGCTTCGTCGTAAGCTTGTTCTTTGCGAGCTTCAAATTGTTCGTCGGTTTCGCCTGCTTCCTTCGTTAGTTCGATCTTCGTGTACTGCGGGCAGGCGTCCACGCAGCAGCCGCAGCTCATGCACTGGCTAAGCGGATAGTTCTGCTCCTGGGTTTCGCGAAGCTGTCGTTCGCCAGGGCCCATGTTGTAGTAGCTATCAACGGGCACCCAAGCTTTGACGCGTTCGAGAGCTTTGAAGAGCCGCTGACGATCGACCATCAAGTCCCGAACGACCGGAAACTTGCTCATGGGCTCCAGCACCAGCTCGTCTTCGTTTTCTTCCAGGAGACGATCAACCAGTGCGCTACAGCTTTGACGGACGCGACCATTGATCTGCATCGTGCAGGAACCGCAAACCTCTTCCAGACAGCCGCAATCCCAAGCGACCGGTGCGACGCGTTTGCCGTCGCTGTTGGTTGCCTGTGCAGCGATCCGCTGCAGAATGCTAATCACATTCAGTTCGGGTTCGTACTTGATATGGTGCAGCTCCCAGTACGGTTTTTGACCGGGGCCGTCTTGGCGACGAACGCGGACTTTGATGAACTCGGGGCGTTTCTGCGAGGCGTCGAGGGCGATCATCCTTCGATCCTATTCTTAGCGTGGAAAATACGTAGCGTGTAAATCGATGTCAGCAACTGTTAGACAGCACCAGCCGTCTCTTTGTTGCGCTCTCGTTCAGCGAAGACATCTTCGATGATGTCAGCACCAACGAGCCCGTACAAACGGGGGCGCGGTGTGATGGAACCTGTGTCAACGTCTTCGTAGCTCAAGTCCGGCGTCTTGGAATCGTGGTTCCAGTCGGCAATCGTGCTCTTGAGATACTTTTCGTTATTGGTGTCGAATTCGTCGAGCCAATTTTCGGCTTGGCGGCGACGCTCGGCCGGATCTTCCGCGGTCAAAGACGGCTTTTGGAAGTCCGGTTTGAAGTGGGCACCACGGCATTCATCTCGTTGCAAAGCACCCTTCAAAATACATTTGGCGATCGGGAACATGTCCTGAAGCGATTTCGCGAAGATCACGTTTTGGTTGGACCAACTACCCGAATCCGCCAAGCTGACCTTCATCGCCCGCTCGTGCAGTTCGTTGACGGTGTCGATTGCCGTGGAGAGTTGATCGTTACGACGAACCACCGTCGCAACACGAGTCATCACGTCGCCAAGTTGCTGGTGGATGAGATACGGATTCTCGTCGCTGCCGGAATTGCCGGTCAACAAATCGTCGTGGCGATCCTGTTCCTTCTTGGTCGCAGTTGATTTCATGGCCTCGGTGACGTCGGCGGCTCCACCGGACTGGCTGTTCATGTAGGACACGATTGACGGACCTGTGAACAAACCGGTGAAGATGCAGGACAACAGCGAGTTCGCACCTAACCGGTTTGCACCGTGATAGTGGTAGTCGCACTCGCCCATCGCGTAGAGACCTTGGATGTTGGTCATATGGTTTTGCGGTGCACCCATCTCCAATCCACCATCGGCACTCTTGACGTAGTCAGCCCAGAGACCGCCCATCGAGTAGTGGACGGCGGGGAAAATCCGCATCGGTTCTTCACGCGGATCGACGCCTTGGAACTTCTCGTAGATCTCAAGAATCCCTCCAAGCTTGCGATCAAGCTCCGACTTCGGGATGTGCGTCAGATCCAAGTAGACGCTCATCTTTTCCGGATCGATACTTAGTCCATCGTTGACGCAAATGTCAAAGATCTCTCGCGTGGCGATGTCTCGCGGCACGAGGTTGCCGTACTCGGGATAGCGTTCTTCCAAGAAGTAATAGCGTTCACCAGCGGGGATGTCTTTCGGGGCGCGTGCATCGTGAGGCTTGCGTGGCACCCAAACGCGGCCACCTTCGCCGCGTGCCGATTCCCTCATCAGACGCAGCTTATCGCTACCTGGAATCGCGGTCGGGTGAACTTGAATGAACTCGCCATTGGCGTATCGAGCACCCGCTTGGAAGCAGCGACTCGCTGCGCCTCCGGTACAGAACACGCTCATCGTGCTGCGTCCATAAACAAGCCCACAGCCTCCTGTCGCAACCACGACAGCGTCGGAGGCGAAGGACTGGATTTCCATCGACGTCATGTTTTGAGCAACGATTCCGCGGCAGCGTCCTGTTTCGTCTTGGATAGGGCTCAGGAAATCCCAAAACTCAAATTTGCGAACGTTGCCGGCTGCTTCTTGACGACGAACTTGTTCGTCCAATCCGTAAAGCAACTGTTGGCCGGTCGTCGCACCAGCGAACGCGGTACGCTTGTAGAGTGTGCCACCGAATCGGCGACGATCCAAGAAGCCTTCACCTGTGCGGTTAAACGGAACGCCCAATCGGTCCATCAGCTCGATGACTTTAGGAGCCCAGTACGCCATCTCTTTGACGGGCGGCTGGTGGTTCAGAAAGTCACCACCGTAGACCGTGTCGTCGAAGTGTTTCCATTCGTCGTCACCAAGTTGCCGGGTTTGGTCGTTGCAGCTGTTGATGCCACCTTGGGCGCAGACACTGTGCGAACGCTTGACGGGCGTCAAGCTGAACAGGTCAACCTTCACGCCCAGTTCAGCCAATTTCATCGTTGATGCAAGACCAGCGAGGCCGCCGCCAACCACAATGACACGTTGTTCGGACATGTTTACAAACCGTTTGGAAAATTGATACTTATTGAATCGTAAAAAGCGTCGCCTCAACCGCGTCTTCTGCTAGCGGCGCTGCGAAAGCTCACTGCCGTCGGGAGCTGACAGCTCTAGACTTTCCTCAGAAACGCTCTCGTCTATCTTCGTCTTTTGCGGCTCATTATCTGGCTTGTCCCCAGATTCATCGGATTCGATGATCCATTGCTTCTCAGGAATGTCGGCAATCAGCCCGCCTTCGATCGCCGACTTGTGCATGCGATCTTCGATCTTCTTCATCTCCGCGATGTCTTCGTCGTTAGGAGCGACGGCAGCCCACCAAGCCGTTGTGGCAATAACCGCAAGAACACCGCCGATCGCCACACAAACTTTCGTCGCACGCTGCTGGGCCGCAGGAGAAATCCATAGCCCCCAGGTGATGCCGGCGGTCCACAGACCGTTTGCTAAGTGATAGACGCAGCTGAGTACACCGATCAGGTAAAACGCTGGCCAGATCCAACCGTTCATCGCGTAGGCGAGCGTACTGCCAGCGTTGTAAGGGCGGAAATTGCCGAATCCGATCGAGCGAACACTGTCGATCCAGAATTCAGCGTGGAACCAGCCATGTAGGTGCAGGATGTGAAAAAACAGGAACACCAAGGCAATGATGCCTGTCGCCCGCTGAATCATGTAGCGGCGGTTGCTTGTGAATTTGTATTGCTGCGAGTTGTCGCGACCGGTCTTTGAAATCCAGATGCCGATGCCAGCGTGGAATACCAGTGGAGCGAAAATCAAACTCCATTCGATGACAGGCAGCAATTCACCCGGCGAATGGATCAGGTAGACAGCCCGCTGAAACGTCTCGGTTCCCGTCAGAAAACTGGCGTTGGTGGTCAAGTGAATGACCATATATAAACCCAGCGGGACGATCCCCAGAAGGGAATGGAGTCGGCGAATCAGGAATTCGTGGCGTAAGAAAAACGACGTTTCTGAAGTGGAGTCTGTCACGGGATTCGCTGTTTACTCTGCGGGGACGCGATTTACTGCGGCTTTATTCGCTGCGGTTCTGCGGCCAAACGGAAACGATACCTAGCCCTTTGCTTCGGCTTCATTATTGAGTCTGGTCAAGCAATTCTTTGCAGATCCACGACTTGGCACGGGAAGCTACAACCCTCGCCGACCGGGAACTTCTGCTAATGTACGACTCGCCGAAGCAGTCGCATAGGTCGGCACATCGTATCAAACCGCGTCTTTTGTTTTTTGGTGACCTGTATGGATGTGTGGTGGATTGTTGGTATCGCGGTCATGGTCGTGCTTGTATCGATCCTGGTCATTCGGCTGCACGCCTTTCTAACGCTCTTGCTGGCCGGATTGCTTGTGGCAGCGCTGACGGGATCGGCGACATTGGACCAGTATGCCAGCGACCAAGTCCAACGCGACAAAATGTCCACCGCGCAGGCAGACGATTTTGTCACATCAAGCGCGTCAGTGCGTCTCACCAAGGCGTTTGGCGAGACAGTCGGGAAGATCGGCATCCTGATCGCGCTTGCCAGCATTATTGGCCAATGCTTGCTTGAGTCGGGCGCGGCCAGCCAAATCGTTGATCGGATGTTGAAGTTGACCGGTCCCAAGCGTGCCCCCGAAGCGCTCGCAGCCAGCTCGTTTGTGCTGGCGATCCCGGTTTACTTCGACACCGTTTTTTACTTGATGATTCCGCTGGCTCGATCGATGCGGCAGCGTGTGGGCAAGGACTACGTGCTGTTCATCCTGGCAATCTTCGCCGGCGGATCTTTGGCACATTCACTGGTCCCTCCTACGCCGGGGCCGCTGCTGGTCGCCAAAGAGTTTGGCGTTGATTTAGGTGTCATGCTGATGGCAGGCCTAGCTGTTGCCGGCTGCGGCAGCGCTTGTGCGTTGGTCACCGCCAGAATCATCAATCGTTTCGTCAACGTTCCGCTGCGGTTGGACGAGCAACAGCAAAGCAGTTCGCCAACGACTTCGCCAAAAATGCAGCCAAACGAATTCGCAACGGATTCGTTGTTGCTGAGTGATTCGGATTCAACGACACCGCGGCCGTCGCTACTGGAATCACTACTGCCCATTGTGATTCCGGTTGTGTTGCTAACGGGCGCTTCGGTTTTGTCCTACGCGACGAAAGCTGGATCGATCGGCGAAAGTACTGCGACGCGTTTTTTCCAACTGATGGGCGACAAGAATATTGCCATCGCGATCGGTGTGGTTTTCGCGATGACGCTGCTGCGTTTTTGCGATTTCGAAAAACGCAAATCGCTGGTCGCTCGATCGTTAGCGTCAGCAGGCAACATCATTCTGATCACGGCAGCCGGTGGCGCGTTCGGTGCGATGTTGCGACAAGCCGGCATTGCGGTCGCCGTCAGTGAAATGGTCAAGGACGTACCGGCGATCATGCTGCTGCCAGTCGCCTTCGCGGTCACTGCAGCCATCCGCACGCTGCAAGGAAGCGCGACCGTGGCGATGATCACGTCAGCCGGTGTGCTGGCCGGATTGGCGGAAGTCGAAGGCTTGCCTTTCCACCCGGTCTACCTGTGCATGGCAATCGGCGCGGGCAGCAAACCGATTGCCTGGATGACGGACAGTGGATTTTGGATCATGACACGAATGAGCGGGATGACCGAAACAGAAGGTCTTAAAACGATCCCGGCAATGAGCATCGCGATGGGAGTGGCAGCATTGTTCTTCACCATGCTGTTTGCGAAACTCGTGCCGGGTGTTTGAACGTTGGTCCGGGTGTTTGAACGTTGACTATCGCGTGACAAATTGGTGTATTATTCAAATGTCGGATAGGCCTCCAGTCATTCAACCTAATCTGCAAGTAGAGCAGTAGACCCCGGTAAAAACGTGGGTTCTGTGAACATCGGTTTCAGTGTATCCGATGTTCTTTCCGACTCGGACTGAATACTAGGGGTTAACTATGGCTATCGCGAAGAAAAAAAAGGGCTACCCGTCACTCACCACCAAGACCGTGAAAGGGACGGGTTATTTTGGTGTTCACAAGCCGCTGGGTGGTGGCAAGTATAAGTAGCATCCATTCCACGTAGACACCGAAGAAACCGCCATTGATAAATCTTGTACTGGTGTGAGCATGACTTCATAGAACCCGGCGGGAGTCCAGCGGCCAAAAAGGCGTTGTTGTATGAGAACAAGCCCGGCGATGTTTCAGTCAACAAATTGATTGAAGAGTACACGACGTTCAACAAAGGCAAGATCAGCAAAGAGCAGCACACAGGATTATAAAATCACCTGAAAGCCTTCTCGCCTACACCGTACAAGGATCCCAAGGTGCAGAACTCCCCTATTACTACGCTGAAACCAGCGATGTACACGGCTTGGACCGGCGTGATGAAAGAACGTGGCTTGGCGTCCAACACCCGGCGACGCTATCAGGCTTCTGTGATTGCGTTTTTCAATTGGCTGTCCAACCCGTTCGGGGGCGAATTTTTCGTCCAGCATTACTAGCCGTGTGCCAACGCCCCAAAGTGCCCACTGGCTAACAGATGAAAGTTAAGCAGGTTGATCAGAATCACGTCAGCCTTGATGCGTTGGCGAAGATTTTCTTGGCGTGTCTCGACTACGCCGCTCGTCACACACAGGCATATCGCCGTGAAGCTGACGTGATTTGGGTGACTCACACATCAATCGAAATCCAGGAATACTACTCCAAGGATTCACTGCGAGTCGAATTCGTACACCCTGATCACGAACCCGTCGAAATTGTGATTGCACTCGATGGCAGCGCGGGCGAAAACAAAGCGTTCAACGTCTCCAATTTCGTTTGGATCTAAGAAGAGATTTGGCCAAGATTTTGCGAGGTGCGCGAACCTGCTAGCGACAACAAAACTGGACAGCCCGAACGACTGACTTAACTGCCATCGTGCCAGTCACCGAGGCAAGCAATGTGAATTTTTTTCCTGCTTCCCCGCCATTACCCGGGTGCGGCTGGGGGACAATTCAACGTCTGTTTGTTCATAGCAGCAGACAGTCTTTTCATCAAGGATGTTTGAAATCTGTTCTTGGATTCTATTTATGTTCATACAAACCTTATTGCACGGCCCACCGATCGGGCCGCTCATTTGAATTTCGTATCCCACAGCGTGTGGGTCCGGTCGCCAACGATGGCCACCGGGGAATTGTGCGGACACCGCAAACGTCACATTGGGACAGCACCGTATCCCAGCCCGCCACGCGGTGTCCCTGATGCGTTTTTGCAAATAGTTTGCGTTCACTGATGCAACCGGAGAAAAATTCAAAATTAGATGGCGGATCTTACCCGCCAAATCGCCTCTACTTTTATGGGGTCTGCCCTCACGGCGACAAATGCTGTCACCAGACCAAACGTGTCACCCACAGCGGTAGGCTCGATGTCAACCAAAGGAACTCAACATGAAACAGCTACTCCTGTGTCTTTTATTCTCCGTACCCGCGTTTGCGGATGGCCAACAGCGTATTCAAGTTAATCTGTCTGATGAGCAGTTAGCCAAAATGCCTCGGTGGGGGAAAATCACAGCGTCAAAACCGCTGCCGATCGCTGCCGACATGGGTTGGCGATATATGGGTGATCGGTTCGTCGCGGCGATTGATTTTTACAACGACACTACTTCGCCAATTGAACTAGGTGAAGTTGAAAGCGGCTGTGGTTGCACAGCGGCGGGGCCGGTGAACCACCTCGTAAAGCCGGGGGAAACCATCCCGATCGTTTTCAACGTCAAACGAAAACGCCTTAGTCGTTTCGAGGTTGCATCCAAAATCAAGTGGGGGACAGACACCGTAGTTGTCACGAAGACAGGCGAAGTTCGGCCACGTATTGTATTTGGCGGTTTAGACCTTCAGAAGTCTGGT
>CAYUGI010000139.1:11980-17830 GCA_964444105.1 uncultured Pirellulaceae bacterium | reverse complement strand
CCGACCAGCGAAAATGCTCCATATCCTATGCAGATTAAACAACTGAGTTGCCCTGCGCTTACACGGTGGCGACACTCAATTTCGATCGTTCTTTGATTACAATTTTGGAAAATACGCAATCGTTTCCGCAGCAGCACTGAGTCCAGACGGCAAGCGTTTCATTGCCGCCGTCAACGATGAACTGAGAAAGTACTTCTTAGACGACCACCGTATCATCGATTCCTATGTCATCAAAACTCGCTGTCCGATCACTCCCGAAACGGCACTTGGCGCAGGGATCCAGACCGATGCGTGGTTCAACGGTTCGGTTTTCAGTAGACACGAGAGAGATTTCGCGCCAAAAATGTGGTCAACGTACGGCTACACATTATGGCGGCCCATGGAATTCGTTGCTTGCTCTCGTTCCGACGCATCGAATTGGTTTCTGATTGGTGGACAACGCATTCGCGAGGGGAAACCTGAGTTCATCTTGTACGATTTCCGCGATGGTGCCTACCAGAACTCCGTCGGCCAAGTCTTGCCGAAGCAGCCTGCTGGCTTACAAAGCAGTCGCGATGGAGGAACCGTTGCAGTTCTTTATGAAGATGAGCTATCGGTCTATGGACGACGCGTCTGGCAATCCGATCGCCCAAACGAACTGAGTTCACAGCTTGCGGTTCTCATCGCGGATTCTGCTTTCGATGACATTCAAAATGTTTGCGACAACATCTCCATGCAGCAATGCCATGGCTATCGACTCTCGCCGGGCGAACTCAATCATCAGGTGATTCACGATCTAGCTTTGCACTGGCGAACGCTAGAACTTGAGCACGCCGATTCGCCGGAGCGAAAGCATCTTCAAGCTTGGTACCGAAAGGGCAGCCCGCTCGCACTCACGGTCAGCGGAGTGCGGCACTACCTCGCGGCCAGAGATGATCGTGACGGTGAAATTGCGGCGATGAAACCTCCTCATCGACCGCGCCCTGGTACTGATCCAAATCGGCTCCAACTGGCTCTGGCGGATCTAGACAAGGCAGCGGCAGTCGATGTTCCCTATCTCGCGGCGTTCTACTACCGGATCATCAGTGGAATCTCAAACAGAGAATCGATGCAAGAAATCGAGAAACTCTGCCAAAAAGCGACGCGGTTGTATCCGAGCAACACGAAAATCCCCAAAGCCGTCTGCTACCGGCTAACCATGGATTACGACCAGGCATTCCGAGGCGAACCGGGCGACGCGTTGAGCCTGGCACGAGCAACATCCGCGATGATTCAAAGCCCGTACTCGGATATTAACTACACCCGAGTCATCGGCAATCTCGCTGGTTACAGAGCCCTTCAGAGTGCGGCCAATAGTAGCTCGATGGATACAGCACGCCTCAAGCGTGGTATTCACGAATGGAAACGCCAAGGGATCCCTTCGGACGGTGAACTCCTGGGCGTTTTCTATTTGCTGCAGCAGTTGGCACCCGGCAGTAGGTCTGCCGAAACTCTCCTGACACACATCATGGGTACGCAAGCCGCTTTTTCGCGGACAATGAGGATTGCAAATCAGATCCCTGGCGGCAGATTGATCACGCCTTATTTCACGAAGCGATTTGAAGCCTTGAAACTACGTGATTAGAGTGTGAAGTTTGCTTGTTCTGTCGCACCAGCCCAACGCGCCGATGTGCGTCAATCCGTTGCTAAAGCAAAATATCGTGAACGACATGCCCGTGAACGTCGGTCAGTCGAAATTGACGTCCTTGGAATTTGTAAGTCAAACGTTCGTGGTCGATACCCATCAAGTGCAATAGCGTCGCTTGGAAATCATGGACGTGAACCGCATCCTTCACGACGTTCATTCCCAGGTCATCCGTTTCGCCGTAGCTGATGCCAGGTTTCACGCCACCGCCGGCCATCCACGTCGTGAACGCGTAAGGATGATGGTCACGTCCCCACCTTGGCCGGTTTTTGATGTCGCCTTGCAAGAAAGGCGTCCTGCCGAATTCACCGCCCCAAACCACCAACGTGTCGTCCAACAGTCCGCGACGTTTTAGATCCAAAACTAACGCAGCGCTGGCTCGGTCCGTGTCGCGACATTGGTTGTATAGTTCCGTCGTCAATGAATTGTGTTGGTCCCAGCCCGCGTGCATCAATTGCACACAACGTGTACCGCGCTCGACCAACCTTCTGGCGATTAAACAATTGTGCGCGAACGTTCCTGGTTCCTTGACGTCGGGACCATACAGATCAAGCGTCTCTTGCGATTCGTCTGACAAATCGGCCAGTTCAGGAACACTCGACTGCATCTTAAAACTCATTTCGTACTGTGCGATTCGCGTTGCGATCTCGGGATCACCGTACTGCTCCAATTTCAGCTCGTTTACCTTGGCTATATCGTCCAACCATCCACGACGAACTTCGCGACTGATGCCACTTGGATTCGATGCATACAAAACTGGATCACCACTGCCGCGGAACTTCACGCCTTGAAAACGTGATGGCAAGAAACCGCTTCCCCAATAGAAGTCGTAAAAGATCTGCCCGCACGACGTGTCTTTCGTGATGCTAGTCATCACCACAAAAGATGGCAGTTCGTCCGTCTCGTTTCCCAGCCCATAAGTCAGCCACGCGCCCAGTGTTGGGCGGCCCGGCATTTCGCCACCACTGAGCATGAAGTTGATTGCGGGCGCGTGATTGACTTGTTCGGTGTGCATGCCTTTGACAAAACACAGTTCGTCAGCAATTTTTGCGGTGTATGGCATCAGTTCGCTGACCCAGGCACCACTGTCTCCATGCTGAGCAAACGGTTCCAACGGCGCGAGCAGGAGCTTGCCGTCTGCGTTTCCCGTCATCGTGCTAAATCGACGGTCGCCGATGTAGGAATTGGGTACTGGCGACTCATGCAGGTCCTTTAGCTTGGGTTTCCAGTCAAAAAGGTCCACATGCGTCGGAGCGCCATTCTGGAATAGGTAGATGACCCGCTTTGCTTTGACCGCAAAGTGAGGCAGTCCACCCAGTCCAGCGATCGCCGGCGCCGAATCGTCTTGCGCTAGTCCATCACGCGTCAGCAACGATGCCAGAGCCGCAGTGCCAACGCCGGTCGCTGCCTTGCCAAAAAACTGCCGTCGCGTTTGGTGCAGCTGATCTTGTGAGATGGGATGCGCCATTACTCTCTGCTCAGGGTTTCATCGAAGTTCAAAATTGCCAAGCAAAGCGAGGTCCAGCAGGCATGTTCACGCGCGTCGAGCGTGTGATCCCGCGGCGTTTCACCCACGCTAAGCAATTTCGACGCAGCGGATTCATCATCGCGGTATTGCAACCGAGTCCGATCGAGCCCGGCTTGGAGGATCGCTTGCTCTTGTGCAGTAGCCGTTCTGCCAAGAGATCGCATCATCGCGAAATCGATTCGCTGAGCATCATTGCTGGTTCCCGATCGCTTCGCTTCGGACAACAAAGTGCGCTGTAACAAAGTGCGCTGTGCCAAAACGCGAGCCGCTTCGACGAACTGGGTGTTATTGAGTGTCTGCAACGCGTGCAGCGGAGTGTTGGTCCGTGCTGATTTTACGGAGCAGCTCTGTCGGGTAGCCGCGTCAAAAAACATGGTGGGCCCGATGATTCGCCGCCAAAAGATGTACAAGCTGCGACGGTACAATTTTTCGCCACTGTCTTGCTGGTACGTTTTTTTCCCGAATGACGCTTCTTCCCAAACGCCTGGCGGCTGATACGAATTCACAGCTGGGCCGGGACCGTTTGGCGAAAGCAACCCAGAGATCGCCAATGCTTGATCTCGCAACATCCATGACGGCATGCGATACCGAGAAGCACGCGATAGCAGTCGATTTTCTGGATCCAATTCCCGAGCCAAAGGGCTGGTGACAGATGACTGGCGATAAGTGTGGCTGTGGACGATTGTGCGAACCAGTTCCTTGAGGTCCCAGCCACCGTCGCGAAAATTGGATGCCAACCAATCCAGCAACTCCGGGTGGATCGGCAGCTCGCCTTGTCGTCCAAAATCCTCTGTCGTCTTTACCAGCCCGGTGCCAAAGAACTGTTGCCAAATCCGGTTCACAGTGACTCTGGCAGTAAGCGGATGATCGTCGCTGACGAGCCAACGCGCGAGTTCCAAACGATTAGGTTCCGCGCGACTGGGTTCCACTCGTTCAGGTTCCAAGCGATTAGGGTCGACATCATCGCCCCACTGTGACGGCAAGAAATCTGGAAAGGCTCGCTTCACCGGATCAGTCGGCTTGTTGTAGAGCCCGCGCTGGAGGACGAAAGTATCTCGCGGCGTCTTCCTGTCTTGCATCACCATTACCTTAGGCACTTGCTTTTCCAAGTCACGCCGACGCTTGACGATCGCATCACGCCGTTTTTGCAAGGCAGCGTACTCGGCATCGGACTTGCGGTGCGCATTTGCGATCTTTTTGATTTGCGTTTCGCTGCGATCCTGCTCGGATACTTGCAGGGCCTTTACCAATGCATCGTCAGCGTCCGATAGATGCGGTGCTTCGGATTCGCTGAGCGACAAACGAAAGCGACCGATGTTGTGCTGCTTGTGCTGTGAGTCATGGCGAAGAACAAACTCCAGCTTCGCTCCTTCGGGGATCACAATCGGCTTTGCAAATACAAACGCCGCTGCATGACTTTGATTCACCTGCTGGCCGTCATACACCGCCCAGCCCGTTTTGGGGTTTGGGTCAAGCGACGCCTGAACCTTGTAGCTGCCTTGTTGAAAGGTTGCTTGCGCTGACGCAATTTCGACTGGACTTCGCCCCGAGCCGTCTTCGCCATCAATCACGCTGACTTCAAAACTGGTCAAGACGAAGTTGCCGCTCTCGCTGTGCGATAGTCGGCCATCCGCCAGCGTGTCGTGCTGCATCGCCTCCAAGCGAACGCCCGTGATCGACTTTGCTCCCGGAGTAGTGATCACCGTGTACGTGTTATTGTCGGGCCGACGGCTTGCCGCAGCCAAAACGGAGCCATCCGTCAACACGCGAGTACGGCTACCCGTTGCATACGCATTGCTTGGGTGCATCACGCTCCACTGCGTGGCAGTCGCCAATCGATTGGTCTGACGCTTTTCCCACTTTGCTTGTGACTTTGAAAGCGTCAGCGAAGATTCCCTTAGCTTTGCATCCACCTTTGCAAGTTCCTGAGAGACCTCCGCGAGTTTCCTCTTTTGCTCCTCGCTTGGGGCCGCCAGGTTTGGTGCGGTTTGGGCATCGCCGCCTTTTCCCGTCACTGGCGTCTGATTGAAGAAGGCAAACAGCTGGTAGTACTCTTCGTTCGTAATCGGATCGTACTTATGGTCGTGGCAGCGACAGCAGTTCAGCGTCAGCCCTAACCAAACCGTCCCCACAGTTTCTGACATATCCATCGCGTACTCAACGCGGTTTTCCTCCGCGATTCGGCCTCCTTCCCCGTTGATCATGTGGTTGCGCAGGAATCCCGTCGCTAGGATCTGTTCGTGCGTGGCATCGGGCAGCGAATCGCCAGCCAATTGCCAAATCGTGAATTGGTCGTAAGGCATATTTTGATTCAGGGCATCCACGACCCAATCACGCCACGGGTACATCGTCCGCTCTCTGTCGCCTTGGTAACCATTTGTGTCCGCGTACCGTGCAGCATCCAACCAATTCCAAGCCATCCGTTGACCGTAGGCAGGCGAATCGAGCAAGCGGTCGACGATCTTCGCGTAGGCGTCGTCGGTTTCATCGGCAAGAAACGCCTCAACTTCCTCGGGCGTTGGAGGCAGGCCAGTCAGATCCAGGCTCAAACGTCGAATCAACGTCCTTCGGTCAGCTGCTGGCGACGCAACTAGTTTCGTGTCTGCCAATTTGCTTTGCACAAACGCGTCGATAGGATTTAGAACGGGTGCGACATCAT
>CAYUGI010000139.1:8206-11880 GCA_964444105.1 uncultured Pirellulaceae bacterium | reverse complement strand
TTGGGAACAGCGGGCCGAGCAATGGGCGAAAACGACCAGTGTTTTTCCCATTTCGCTCCCTCGTCAATCCACTTCCCAATCAACTCAATTTGATCTGGACTCAGTTTTCGATTGGAATCGGGAGGCGGCATCAAGATGTCTTCGTCCTCCGTCAGTAAGCGGTCCATCAACTCGCTGTCCTGACGACGACCTTCCGTGATGACGGCCAGCGATTCCTCATGCAGGTCCAATCGCAGACCCGCCTGACGTTCTTCTTCGTCGGGCCCGTGACAGAAGACACAATTCTCCGACAGAATGGGCCGGATGTCACGATTGAAATCGACTTCATCGGCAGAAATGCTTTCGCTTGACAGACACAAAAGCACTACAAGCGACGCCAGCCAAAACAGGCATCGCGTCCATCGCCGGAAGGCAGAAAAAACTGCGGCGAGAAAAATCCACACAGAAAACAGACCGAGATTGAGTTGAAACCAAACGAGGAGCCTTGTAGCCAACACAATACTAGTCTCCCTTCGTCTTTGCGTGTGTTCCTTCATCGCTTTGTTCCGTTGCTTAGTTCCGCCGTTTCAACCAGCTTTACGCCGTCGACGTTTTCCGCTCAGGGCTTTCGTTTCCGCTTCGGCGTCGTAATCCAGGTTTAGCTCCGATGGAACCGGAGCGTGAATGTCTGCTCGCCATTGTTTCATCGTGCCATGCAAACGATCGCGTACTTGCGTTTCCTTCCCAGCGAGATTCATCGACTCGCCCGGGTCCGCTTCCAGGTCGTAAAGCTCCAAGGCAGAGTCCTCGAAATATTCGTGCAGTTTCCACTTCCCCTGACGCATGACCGTGACCGGTCGTGATCGAAAAAGAATATCACGTTGTCCATCGATCCTAGCGTAGCTTTGCAGGTAGGCTGGGAAATGCCAAAACAATGCGCGATCGTGGAAGTCGTCGTGGTCATCGTCGCCCTTGAGCAACGGCATCAAGCTTTTTCCGTCGACTGCCTGCCCATCAGGAGCGGACGCGCCGATGATGTCACAAAACGTGGGCAGCAAATCGACGTTGCTGACGGGTGTTTCACACTTAGTGCCCGGTGCAACCTGTCCTGGCCAAGTGATGAAAAACGGTTCGCGAATTCCTCCTTCGTAATAGGTTCCTTTGTAGCCCTTCAGAGGAGCCATTGAGGTTGCCGGGCCGTAGCCACCGTTGTCGGATGTAAACACGATCGCCGTATTCGTATCCATGTCCAACCGCTTCAGCGCCGCAACAATTTTCCCAACCCCATCGTCCACGCTCTGAATCATCGCTGCCATGACAGCGTGATTGTGAAGCGTGCCTTTTGGCTTTTGCTCGTACTTTTGTGTCAGCTCCTTTGTTGCCTGCAGCGGAGTGTGTACGGCAAAGTGCGTGAGGTATAGCAGCCACGGGTTGTTTTGATTTCGCTCAATGAACGAAACCGCTTCGTCGTTCAAACGATCCGTCAGGTATTCGTCTTCCGGAGCGTCTGCTAATCCAGGTGCTTTGGGGTGTGGCGGGAAATAGCCTTTGGGAGGACTGCCGCTATGCGTGCCGGCAAAGTTGAAATCAAAACCGTACGGAATGGGATCTTTGCTAAGGTGCCATTTTCCAATCGTACCGGTCTTGTAACCAGCCGACTGCGCGACGTGAGCCCATGTTTTGATGTCAGTTCGCAGAACATCAGTGCCAGCGACATGTCGTAGCTTGCGATACTTGGGATTGCCCCGCGGGCCTGTACCGACGTTGTAGATTTCGTGTCGAGGCGTGTACTGACCAGACAGCAGGCAAGCGCGTGAAGGAGCACAGTTGGCCGCACCTGCGTAGGCGTTCGTAAACACCATGCCCTGGCTAGCCAACTTATCCAAGTGCGGTGTTTCATAGAAATCCGATCCCATGAACCCGCAATCTCGCCAGCCGTAATCGTCCAAGAAAATAAACAGCACGTTCGGACGCGTTGCGCTGCCGGCTGCCGAATCAAGCTGAACCGATTGGGCGACTGCCGGCCCGGAGAATCCGATGCTACCGATGAACAGCAAACAAATGGAAAACTTTGGGTTGGACATGCGTCGGAACCTAGATCTCTGAAGGCAAAATTAGATGCGTTAGAGATTACTCGACGGGGCTACGACGCGTGCAACGGGGAACTCGTTTTGCCCCATTTTTGTCAGAAGCCAGAAGCTCGCTTTTCCCCTATCGCTGTTGGAAAAACTGCAGACGGGGAAATGATGCGTTCGGAGATTGTCCTAATGGAAGGCGAACAGCAGATGGGGGTGCTCGGTTCACCACATCTCATCACACGAAAGGGGCACGAAACGTGTGGTTGGATATGAAATGTGGTGAACCAAATACCCACTCTTGTCAATGCGTTAGCACCCGTCCGAGCGGCATCGACTTCTGTACCGAGTAAAAATTGCTCAACTGTTCCATTGAGAAGCCGGAAGTGAACTTTTGCTTCACGAAGGTTGTTGCGTTGTCCAGATCCGCGACGCGTGAACGCCGACAAAGTGGGTTCTTTTACTCTGATGAGGCTTTTACGTGGGGTTCAGGATTCTGTGACAGGCAAAACGAAATTTCTCTGCAAACGAATGCTTAATCGCCCAGGTGTGAAGATGGGGTTCATAGGCACTTCGGATAAAAGGGGGCCTGTTTGTTACCTGATCGGGTTGCACCTGTAGCAGGGATGCGCAGGCGTCGATGGTTCAGACAGCGAGAAGAATGTTCACCTATTTGAGTTATCGCGATTGCGACGGCAGTGCAGAACGGCTCGGCCTAGTCGCCCCACCAAAAAATTAGATGAGAATCACACATGAACCCAACGACCAAAATCAATTCTGAAACACGTCGGGATGACTCGATGGCCATCACATCAATCTTGACCACACGCTTCATCGCATTGGGATTGCTTGCCCTGGTCTCAACGGGGTGTGCTACGACAAAAACGTCAAACACTGCCCGTACTGGCAATGAGCAAATCTTGATTTCGTCAGCGATCGATCGGGCGATGTCTAATGTTCGGTTCAACGAATTTTCCAGCTACAAAGTCTTCGTTGACGAAACGTTCTTGGCTGGCGCGGTCGACAAGGGTTATTTGGTCGGTGAGATTCGCCACAAGGTTCTCGAAGGCGGCGGACTTTTGGTTGCGAAGGCCGAAGACGCTGATGTCGTGCTGGAACCACGAAGCGGCGGCGTAGGTACGGATGCTGAAGAGAGCTTTATCGGTATCCCAGCACTGGGAATGCCCGGATTGCCCATCGAATTGCCTGAGATCAAGATTGCTCAGCGAACGACGCAGATCGGCACCGCCAAGATCGGTTTAGTGGCCTACGATGCGAAGACAGGGCAATCGCTTGGACGTGGCGGTAAGGCAACCGCATTGACCCACGCCAACGACACTTACGTGCTTGGCATCGGCCCGTTCCGCAGCGGATCGGTGGTCGACACACGCGAAAAGGCTGTTGGATTTGATGGCGTTGGCGGAAGCCTGATGGGCAGCGGCCAACGATTCGCTCGCCGTGCACCAGTATCGATGGTCAGTACGCCACCAACACCACCTGCCGCGATTCCAGCGCCCCCGCAAGACGGCAGCACCAGCATCGTGGATCTGCAAACGCAACCGCTGATGCGTCCAGCCAGTGCGGTCATCAAAAAGTAAGCCCCGCGTTAGCAAAGTAAGC
>CAYUGI010000139.1:0-8106 GCA_964444105.1 uncultured Pirellulaceae bacterium | reverse complement strand
GCGTAGGCAAAGCATGCTCCGCGTGGGCGTTGCTCGGCAAAGATCACAAGAACGCGGCACCGATAAATCGGATGCCGCGTTTTTCGTTGGCGTCGGCCGTACCTGAGCTTTTTCGGGACGGTTCCTGAGTCCCTCTGCCAAATCCTTGCAATCGGTTAAGCTGACTTGATCTTGGGATTTCGTAGCCGAGTGAATCCCTGCTTTTTGATATTCAGCACAGGAAAAACAAACGTGATCGATTTGTCGGGAAAAGTAGTTGCCGTGACAGGTGGTGGCACAGGTATCGGAGCTGGAATCGCACGTGTCCTGGCTGAAGCGGGCTGCAAAGTAACCGTTGGCGGACGACGTGAAGAACCACTTCAAGCGTTGGCCAAAAGTGTCAAGTCGACCCATGCGATGCGTTGCCACGTGATCGACATCGCTGAGCCTGACAGCATCGAAGCGTTTTTTGCGGATGTGCGCAGCAATGTTGGCGAGATCGATATTTTGGTTAACAGCGCGGGAATCAATATCCAAAACCGTACGATGGCCGCGATGGAGCCTGAGGATTGGGACCGCGTGTTGAACATCAACGCCAGTGGCGCGTACCGATGCATGCATCAAGTGCTGCCGGCAATGCGCAACCGAAAAGATGGGCTGATTGTCAATATCTCGTCCGTCGCCGGAAAACGCGCGATCTCGTTGGGCGGCGTCGTCTATTGTGCCAGTAAGTTTGCGATGACAGCGCTTGGCACCGCAATCTCTAACGAGGTGCGAGATGAAGGCGTGCGGATTACCAACGTTTATCCTGGCGAAGTCAACACGCCAATCTTAGACAATCGCCCGACCCCGGTTTCTCAAGAGCACAAGGATGCCATCCTTCAGCCCGAGGACATCGCTTCGGTTGTCTTGTCGATCTGTCACTTGCCGGCTCGTGCCAACGTGCCTGAAATCGTGATCAAGCCGACCACGCAAGAGTGGGTGTAGCGATGCCCGATGAAAGTGAGCATGGCGAAGAAGAGGAAGTCGATGATGACGACGTCACCGAACTATCGCTAGACAACCTAGGTGCTGCTTACGCGAAGGCCGCCGCGGAGCATGATCCGGAGTCGTTCGTTCATGTTGAAGATGAGCCCGAAAACGATGAGGAAGAAGACGAGTCGTCCACCTATGTCGATGACGAAGACGAGGAAGACGGGGTCGCCACACCTGAGGCGATTGTTGAAGCGGCCTTGTTCGTCGGGCATCCTGAGAATAAGTCGTTCAGTACCGAGCGGCTTGCTTCGTTGATGCGGGACGTGACACCGGAGGAGGTGGTCGAGATAGTCGACCAACTGAACGAATCGTATCGCGACGCAGAGCAAGGCATTCGCGTCGTGCAGGACGAACAGGGTTACCGCATGTCGATCGCGCCGGCGGTTGAAAAAGTACGACGATCCTTCCTGGGTAAAGTTCGCGAAGCAAAGTTAAGTCAGACCGCGATCGAAGTACTTGCGCTGGTGGCCTATCAACCTGGCGTTACTACTCAAGTCGTGCAAGACCAGCGTGGACGCGAAAGCGGTTCGCTTTTGAATCAATTGGTGCGGCGACGTCTCTTGGAGATGCGGAGAGAAAAACCTGCTGACGGTGGTCGCGCTGTCCCACACTATTACCCGACCGAACGGTTTCTGGAGCTATTCGGCCTGGAGTCGCTAGACGACCTGCCGCAAGTTGAAGAAGGCGTCCGCCAAGACCTGTAGCGTGTACCTGTAGCGGGCACGCTCCGCCGTGCCGCCCGCATTCGCATGGTTCTTCTTTGCGGACGGCACGATAGACCACACCTGCTATTCATCAAATGCTGTTGATACAGTTTGGCCGGTTTTAAGATTCGTTTTGCGTTAGCGGGCGAGTCTAATTCAATCGCCATGGCCGATCGATCTTGACGCAAAGGTACGCCCACCAGGATCCGTGCTTTTTCGCAATGGCACATCGCAGCCGATGAAACAGGACTCGTACGAAATAGGCTTGCTCTCCAGCGAAACGCGTCTCAAAACACTGCACCAATTCGGTTTCGTCACCCGACTGGACGCCGCGCATTGCCGACGTGATCAATTGGTAAACGCTGTGGTACCAATCGGGCAATTCCCCGGGCAATCCGACTAGCGACAGATGCCTCGATGCCATCTGTGGATCGCGCCGCAGGATCGCTTCGATCGCAAACACAACGTGGACTTCATCGATGATCGCTTCGTGCGAGATCCGTCGAGCCATCGTCGAAATCCTGCCTAGTAGCCCAACGCGGTAGTCGTAAAGTGACGCCAGCATGGCCGATAACAAACTGTTGGCATACTGTGGCTGTGTCTGCTCGTAGCTACTCGCCAGGCGTCCTGCATTCCCGAAATCCTTTACCTCAAGGTAGGCCCAGATCGCCGACGCCCACGTGTTGGGGTCATCGTGCACGTGACGTTCGGTGATCTTCCGCAATCGTGCCAACGCGTTTTTGCGAATCGATAGCGCCTCGTCACTTCCTTCACCAAAATCGCCAATCGCGGGCGTCAGTTCGCGAACGGCTGCCTGCCATGCAGGCGATGTGCAAACGGTTTTCAGTTGCAGCAGTGCCTCATCGAAGAAACTCTCCAAGGACATCAGTGTCCCCCAAGCAAGTCCGATTCTCTCGTCAGCCTGCGGATCGGTCATTCGGTCGATCAAGACTTCCTGAAGTCGGGGATTTTTCTGCAAAGTAAAACGATCGCGTGCGAATGCGACCGCGGCGCGAAGTTCTCCCCCATGTAGTTCGCAGGCCAGAACACTTTGGATAAAAGATTCCGCGTCATCACGAGCGACCGAAATTTGTAGGTCGTAGGAAAGCGTCAAACCAGCGGAATAGTCGCCGGCAAATTCACGCACCGCTTTGGCGGCTGCATCCGCCTGACCTTCATCCAAGTGTACCTGCATCAATTGCTCCAGCGCCCAGTTGTAGTCGCTGTAGCATTCCAGGGCCCGCGTGAGTGCCTCGATGGACGCTTCACGTTTTCCTTTGCGTTTCAGTGTCTCGAACTGATAGCCGTAGCCAACGTGCCAATTGGGGAATTGACGAATCATGATTTCGGCCGCGCGGTCGTACGATGCGTGGTCGTCAATCTCTTCGGCCCAATCGGCCAAGTTTAGAAGGCTCTTATGTCGCGAAGGGTCCCGGTCCACTGCCTCGCAAAGTCGCCGGACAGCGTCTGCGGCACGATCCATTTTGTGAAGCACAGTGCAAGCGAGGAACTCGAAGTCCAATTCATGTCGCGGATCCTTGTCTTTGCAGTCGCAAATCTTCAGTGCTTCGTCGTACTTTTCCCAGTCGACCAATCGGCGGACCAGAAGCCTGTGGAAATCGAAATTTCTTGTTTCGATGGTGAGAGCTTTGCGCACCGCATCGACGGACCGCTCCAACTGCTCTTCGCCAACCAGCATCAATGCGAGCCGGAAGTGGGAATAGGCGTCAGCCGGGCGAAGTTCGATCAGTTCCTCGGCAGCCGACACCGCGATCTCCATTGCTCCGTTTGATCGACACTTTTCGCGTAGATCGATCCAAGCCGAATTCCACTCGGGGTCTAGCAACGCGGCCTTACGAAGACAATCGATCGCTAGCGTGTCATCATCGACCAAGTGCCCCTTGGTAAAGACCAACATGGCGTCGCGGGGATTGGACAGCAACGCACGATCCAAAACCACAATTCCCAAATCAGATTGCTCACGTTTTGCCAACGTGTTTGCCAATCGACAGGCAATATCAGAACGATTGGGATCCAGATCGAATCCTCGCTGCATGGTCTCGCAAGCCTCGTCAACGCGGTCCATCGAGAGGTAGGCCTCTCCTAGCCCCAACCAAAAATCGGGGCAATGCTGAAACCGGTCCTCCACAACGCGCAGGCAGCTAACGGCATCGTCGCTTCGTTCATGCCTTACCATCGCATCAGCTAGCAGCAAATGCGTTTTCAGCAACTCAGGTCGATGATCACGAATGCGAGTCAAATTGGCGATCATCTCACCGTCGTCTAAAACGTTGATCGCAAGGTCAAAGTACTCCGTAATGCCATCAGCATTGCATCGCTGGCTACACAACGAATCGAAGATGAACTCCAAGGCGTTTCGACGACCATCCAGATCATTTTCTACGTCAAGCAGACCGGTGATCGCGTAAAGATAGCCCGCATCGATCGAAATGGCTTGTCTGTAATGCTCACGTGCTTCGTCAACGTTTCCAACGTCAATCAAAGCGTCCGCTAGGATCGACCACGAGTCGGCAGAGGCATCGTGAAGTAAACCGGTTCGCGCGTCATTGACGGCTTGTTCAAAATCACCGCACTGCCCGTGAATGAGCGACCGTTCTCGCCAAGCCCAGGCGTCATCCGGATGCGATGTCAGCATTTTATCAAGCGTTGCGACGGCATCGACAAACTTTGCAGCTCTTCGGAAAAGACGCGTCAACTTGCGCAGCAGGTGACCACAATCTGGATACACATCCGCTTGACCGGCCACATAGTCGATTGCAGCATCGGTTCCGTCAATCTGTTCAGTTAAACGTGCGATATGACCGACAACGATTGAATCGTTTCGGCAGATTTCGTTCAACCTCCGGTAGGCGGCCAGCGAGTTCGCCATCTGGCCCAGCTGTTCGCACAATGAAGCACGCGCATTCCATTCGTCCAAGGCCGGTAGCGGCACTTCAGCCTGGTCCAGCAAGTCCAAAGCGGATTGTGGATCGGACATGCGGCCGAGCATTTTGGCAGCAAGGCAAATCAGTTCGCCATCTTCTGGACGAGCCTGCATGGCTTGGTACAAGACGTCGATGGAGTCATCGATACGGTTGCAATCTTCCAAGGCATTCGCCAACGTCATCCCCGGACCGTGGCTTTTTTGTTTGTTCTCCTGAAACCGCGTCCGCATCTCACCCAGGACTTCGTCTTCGCGCGCAAGCTCAATAGCGGCTTGCAGGTAATTACTCGCCGCGCGTTCGTCACGAACATCCGCTGTGGCTGCCAGTCGTCGTACCTCGAGCGAATCGTCATACCGCTGCTGCTCCCAAAGCCTTGTCGCGGCCGCAGACAAAACACCTGGATGGCCTCCCGATCGGCAAAGCGCCGAACGCAACAGTCGGTCCGCGTCGCTGCGATCGAATCGATCCTTGATAAGGTGGTAGAGCCTCAGACGCGTTTCTGTTGAAACACGATTCTCCTTCACGAACGCGTGCAGCTTATCGACTACTTCAGCCGATCGCCCTAGCTGCGATTGCAATCGCATTTCCTGCAGCAGCAACGATTCGTCCTTTGGGAATAAGGCTGCAAGCTTCTTTACCGCTGTCAGTTCGGCCACCTGATCCATCTGATAGCGTGCCATCATCACTTCGGCCCACAACGTCACACGATGATTAGGATCAGTTCGGCGCATCGCATCCAGAATTTCGGCCGCCTCAAGACGCTTGTTAGCATCTCTGGCAACTGATAAATCGTGTTGCAGGTCAAAGAGATCCGCATCTGGTAGCGGGATTGCATCCAGCAGTGATTCCTTTGGCTCAGGAACCATCACAAAGCCACGGGGCCCCGTGGCCGCGTAATTCCGCAATGTTTTTTCGTATCCCCATTCGTTTCGATACCAGGTGCCTGGATCCTGGATCCACCAAGTTTGCCGTCGCGAGTCGTAACCGCAAACCACTTGAATGTGCGCTGACCCCGGTTCCACCGTCGATACCGCAAACGGAATCCCGGCATTCAGCAATCGCTCGGAGACATCCACCGTCAACGTGAACTCGCGAACGACCATGTTGTTTTGTATGGCCCATTGCCGTTGCTTATTGGCAGGCGTGCCGTCGTAACAGATGTCCGATGCAATGTCTTGATGCTCAACTTCGACGCCCCAGAACTTCGACAGCATCGCCAAAGTCGCTGGAGCGCACGTCATATCGTCCTGCCGCACAAAGGGGACGTCCAGCCTGACGCGACGCCCAGTATCGCGGCGAGTCTCAAGACTATCGGCAACCTTGTCATAGAACTTGCTGTTGCAATATCGTGCTTGCGATATCGCTTGATCAATGTCCCCCAATTCAAACGCAGAATCCGATCGATACGCCGCAATGCGTGAGCGGGGGAATCCGCGCTTGGCACGCCCTTTTCGTTCTGCGCTTAGCAAAGGAAAATACTGTTCGATTTGGACCAAAGGCAAAGACGCGTTTCGATAGTCACCGATCCGTTCGTGCATTGCGGAAAGCTGCAGACGCATCAAACCGCATTGGTTCGTTTTGATCGCTCGCGTTAGAACATCGATCGCTTCGTCGATCTTTCGGTCTTGGGCCAAATAGTGTGCTAGGGCGCTGTTTGCCATCGTGTAGTTGGGATTGAGCGCAACTGCATCGCGATAGACACCAATCGCTCCGTCAATATCGTCCTGGTACGCCAGTGCGCCCGCAAAATTGCAATGCGTCCACGGATGCTCCGGCATCAGATCGATCGCTTCTTGAAGCAACGGCATTGCGCGATCAAAATCGCGTAGTGACTCCAAGACGCGTCCCTTCAGGCCCACCCAGCGAGCCTGCAAAAGCGGATCTGCGGTTTCGATTTCTTGATCGCGAATCGACAGCCAAGTTTCCGTGAGCGGTTTGCGGGAAAATGCAAACGATTTCAGGTCAGGCAGTGTGGCGGGATCAATCACAGAAGATCGACCAAGTTGACGCAACAGAATTCTGCGAATCGGTTCGCTCCCTAGCTTTCCGGCCAGTCGTGCTGCGACCACCTTTGCACGCGCCGTTGGCCATTGGAAAAGATTATTGCCGAAGTGTTGTTGCGAGAAACGCAAAGCATCGACAAAGCGTCCATTGTCATAGAGTGCCTCGGTCTGCGTAATCGTTTGCCCGACGACGTTTCCTGATTCTTCGTCCGCACGGGTATCCGACGGTAGGCCTGCATCAGCGGTGTCGATTGGTTGCTGGGCAGCAGCGACTGTCGTTGCGGCCGCGATCGAATCACCACCGTTTGCCGCAACGATGATCGTCAAGTTTGATTCGATGGGTGTACTGCTCATGATGGACCTCGGTGCGGGTGGGCCGCGTTTGCAGGGCTGTTCTACCTCGCTGGTCGAATTGGTTGTCGGGCTTGCCCAACTGGGGAGAACCCTCGAAAAGATTGGCCATGGGAAATCAGGACAATCAATGCCTCTGGTTGGTTCACGTCCTTTTTCACCTCCAACGGAAGATGCGGAACCTATAATCGAACCGATCGCTACAGCCGGTTCCAAGTCTTGCTTCGCTGTTATCGAACCAGCGACACTCGTCACAAACATCACACTGGATCGGCAGTGGGGTTTAACCTCGTTTTGCGAACGTCAATAATGAGGGGCGCTGCCTTTCAGCGGACACATCCAATCGAAACTGCATCAACATGCCTCAAAAACTCCAGTGCCCAAAATGCAACCAAGACGTAAACGTCGGGGACAGTTCGGCTGGAAAACGCGTTCGTTGTCCGCACTGCCAAAAGGAGTTTCTTGCACCGGGTTTCGCTGCCACGCAAAATGATGATGACGACTGGCTGTCGCTTGACTCGGATGACCGCGCTGCTCCTGCACCAACGGCCCAGGCAGTACCCGTCGCCGAATTAGCGGACGGGCTGGCAGACGGGCTGGCAGACAGGCAGGCAGAGGTTGCGAGCGACGACGAGTTTGATGAAGTCGAATTGGTTGAAGATGATGGGGGTGAAGATGATGGGGGTGAAGATAGCGGTGCAGTGCTTTCCAAGTTTGGTAACGCGCTGGACGAATTTACTTCCGAAGTGGAGCCACTGCCTGTAGGCGGAACGCAAGGTGAAGATCCGTTTGGCAGTCTTCCGCCGCTTGATCAATCCGGCAAGCTTGCGTCAGTGGATTCGCCAGTCGGCGAGATCGATGCCGAATTCATGGTGCCCGATCTCCCGGCTCCAGCAAAGATCCCGGTCGACGACGTGCTACCGGTAGACGGTGTTTTAGGCGATGAACTAGATGATGAGTTTGGCGGCGCGACGCCTACCGCCGACGACGTCGAATATGCATCCGAGTACCGAGTGAAGTGCAATATTTGTGGGTCGCTTCTGTATGCCAAAGCGCGTCAAGCAGGTAAGACGATTCGGTGCAACGATT
>CAYUGI010000138.1:8836-17962 GCA_964444105.1 uncultured Pirellulaceae bacterium | reverse complement strand
CCTGCCTGCGGTTCTTGCTTTTTCGGCGCGACGATCGGAGGTGAGTGCTTGAGGCAGGCGGCACAGGGACTGTGCCTGCAACATTTTTGCCAATTCCTACTTCGCCACCACTGTCAGAACGCCTGCAATCTGTTCGTCCAGTTTCGCTGCTTTCTTCTCTGCTTCGGCGATCGGCAAGCCGGGTTTGATGCCCGGTCTTAGGTGTCCCACTTCACTGAGCCACGCGTCACGCATTAGCTTCTGCCGCTGGCCGATCAGTTTTAGTAGTTCCCGATCAGCCTCGTCCTGCGGCTCCAACCCCAGTGATTTTAGGACCGCTTTTCCAATCGCTTCATGCCCTTGCTGGTTCACATGAACTCCGTCGGGAGACATTGAAAAATGGGGATCCGATGCGCGTTTCTCTTTCATGTAATCCGAAACTTCTTGGTGCAGGTCCACCACTTTGGCGACTCGCGAAGACTGCTCTTTGACAAATCCTGCGAACTGTTTCATTACATCGTCATAGTCTTCGTAGACTGTCTTCCACGAGTAGTCGCTGGCGCCCAGCGGTAACAGCTTGCCTTTTTTTCTCAGAGGGATCGGATCAAAAGCGGGCGGGGTCATCAGAATCAGCTTCGCTCCACTGGCATCGACTTTCTGGATGATTTGATTGATGCCGTCTCGATAAGCGGCGAAGTGCTTTTCTGTCGGCGGGTGATAGATCCCATCGTTCATGCCGTAGCAAGCAACAACGACGTCAGGCTTCAACTTCGCCAAAACGCGATCAATTCGTTCCTGCACATTGGGCCTTGGAAATGGATGGCCTGGCTCAGTCATGCCGTTGCAGGTTTCACTGCCCAGGCCCAGATTGATGATCTCGGGAGTGGCGTTGCCCAACTGCATTTTCAGATGAGCCTCCACCACGACGACGTAGTGGCCTGCGTAGGTGTTCGAGTCACCCAGGAACACGATCCGTTTCGCGTCTTTTAAAACAGGTGGCGGATCAGCTGCGGAGTAGTCGACTGCAAACAAGAGAAGAGAAAGCGAGAGACACTTAGAAAACATTAGGGTGAACTCATCGGGCTAAAGAGGTGAACTGACGCTGCAGTTTAAACGGATTTCGGAGCGTAGTTGGCGGATGCCCCGTCCGAGCCGCTTCGAGGTTTGACAGAGAGGGCGGTTATCTGATCCGGGTCGGTTGTCAAACCTTGACGGCACGACTACCAATAAAACATGTCTAGCAACCCAAGTCGACGTCGTTTCACTGAATACCGAGCTACCATTCGCGAGCGAAATGCTCGAAAAGAGAGGCCTCAGCCGCATGGCCGTAGCGAACATCATCCGGCGAAGATTGGCGATCGAGATCGCGGGTTCTGGGAGCTGCTTCGCGAGTTCTGGCGATTGATCGCAGGACATCGCCAGCGTGTCATTGCGTCGATGGCGCTGCTGACGCTCGGGATCGTTTTGAAGCTGCTGCCTCCGGTCGGCACCAAGCTGGCGATCGACACAGCCCTGACAACGCCCTCCAAGACAGTCCCCGGTTGGCTGGCCACCCTGCCCTTCCCTACCGACCCGATGCAGCGATTAATTGCGATCGCGGTCATCGTAGCCGCGATCACTTTGGTTGCGACGATCGTACACCTGTGTAGCCGTTGGTTGGCAACCAAGGCGGTCAACCAAACGCAGATTTCGATTCGACGCCAAGTATTTGACCATGCAATCAAGCTGCCTTTGAATCGTGTTTATGACATGAAGAGCGGCGGTGTGGCGAGCTTGATTCGCGAAGACGCCGGTGGTGTGGCGGACTTGATTTTCAGCATGCTCTACAACCCGTGGCGAGCCATCATTCAGTTTATCGGATCGCTGGTGATACTCATGTTCGTGGACTGGAAATTGATGGTTGGCGGTCTCCTGCTGCTGCCCGTTGTCTGGGTAACACATCGAACTTGGATCAACCGCATTCGGCCGCTTTACCGTGACATTCGTAAACAGCGCCAAAAGATCGACGCGGGTGCGACGGAGACATTTGGTGGCATCCGTGTCGTGCGAACGTTTTCGCGAAGCCGCAACGAGTCATCCCGTTACGTTCGCGAAGGTGGCTTTCTCGTTCGGCAGCAACTGTTTACCTGGTGGTGGACTCGCATCATTGAAGTCATCTGGGAGGTGCTGATTCCTTTGGCGTCGACGGGACTGCTGCTGTACGGTGGCTACCAAATCATTCACCAAGAATTGACTCTGGGTGACTTGATGATGTTTCTGATTTACCTGTCGATGTTGTTAGGACCGTTGGCGACGCTTGCGGGAAGTGCCGTAGGATTTCAAAATAATCTGGCCGGGCTGGATCGCGTGTTGGATGTGCTGGACATCCATGAAGAACTACCCAGCCGCGCAAATGCAGTCCACGTGCAGGGCGGTAATGTTGATGGTGCGATTTCATTCAAGAACCTCAGCTTCGCATATCCAGACACCGAGGCGCTGGTGCTACAAGACGTGGATCTGGAAGTCGAAGCTGGACAAACGGTCGCGTTGGTGGGACGCAGTGGCGCGGGTAAGACGACGCTGACGAACTTGATTGCCCGATTCTATGACCCGACATCGGGAAGCATTTCGTTGGATGGTCGCGACTTGCGAGACATTGAACTGGGCAGCTATCGCAAGTTGCTGGGCATCGTTGAACAAGATGTGTTCATGTTCGACGGAACGATTCGCCAGAACATTGCTTATTCACGCCGCAATTCCAGCCACGAGAACGTCGTCCGTGCCGCCGAAGCAGCAGCGGCGGATGAGTTCATTCAGAAACTACCCGATGGTTACGACTCGGTCATTGGTGAGCGTGGTGTAAGACTTTCCGGCGGGCAGCGTCAACGACTGGCAATCGCTCGTGCGATCCTGGCGGATCCGCGCATCTTGATTCTGGACGAAGCGACCAGCAATTTGGATAGCGAAAGCGAACGCCTCATTCAAAATAGCCTGACGGACTTGCTGAAGGACCGCACGGCGTTTGTCATCGCACACCGCCTGAGCACGATCACCAGTGCAGACAAGATCGTTGTGCTGGAAGACGGGCGAGTCGCGGAGTTTGGTACTCACCAAGAATTGCTTGATCGTGGTGGACGGTACCGAGACATGGTTCACCTGCAAATGAATGAAACCGTCGCTCAGTAGCAAACCTGATACAATTCGCAGCAGGCCGTTTACAACACTTTATTGATGCCAGCGTTTGATCATGCGAACTTTCACCGCCAGCGTACTCGCCGCGTTGACACTTACTTGCAACCTTTCTGCCGCCGACGAACCCGATTGGTCACAGTGGCGCGGTCCGAATCGGGATGGCCATGCTGCGAAGCAAGAGTTGCTGCAAACGTGGCCTGATGGCGGACCTAAGGTAAAGTGGGATTTCAAAGCGGCAGGTCGCGGTTATTCGTCTGTCGCCGTCGCCGACGGGCGGCTCTACACGATGGGGACGCAGGAAGACGGTTGCTACGTCTACTGTCTTGACGCGCAAACCGGAAAACAGATTTGGCAGCGAAAATTTGCCGCCAAGGATTCCTCTGACGACTACAACCACGGTTGGGGCGGGGGACCACGCAGCACGCCAACGATCGACGCTGACCAAGTGTTTGTCTTAAGCGATCTGGGCGTGCTGGCTTCGTTGGATAAAGAGACCGGAGCCGTGCAGTGGACAGCTGATTTTGTGAAAGAGCATGGTGGCAAAGTTCCTGCGTGGGGATACAGCGAATCGCCTTTGGTGGACGGTGATCGCGTGATGGTTACACCTGGTGGTGACGCTTTTATGATCGGCGTGGACCGATCCACAGGATCAAGAGTCTGGACGAGCAAAGGCTACTCGAGCGACGCTCAATACGTGTCGATCATGCGTGGCGAAATCGGCGGCAAGTCATACTATGTCACAGCGAGCAAGAAAGGCTTGGTCGCGTTTGACGTCGGGACGGGAGCAAAACTATTTGAAGATTCCGCCACGGCCAACAAAGTCGCTGTGATTCCCACGCCAATTTTGACGGATGATCAGATCTACCACAGCAGTGCTTATGGTGCCGGCAACACGCTACTGAAACTGTCTGAAGATGACGGTGCGATCAACGCGAAGAGCGTTTACGCACTCCAGGGCAAGACCATGGAGAACCATCACGGCGGCACCGTTTTGGTGGACGGAATCATCTACGGCTTTACAAAAGCCAACGGTGGAAACTGGATGGCGCAAGATCTTTCGGATGGTCAAACGCTCTGGGAAGAGAAGATTCGCCCCAACCGAAGTGGATCGATCTGCTACGCCGATGGTCGTTTGTATTGCTACAACGACAAAGACGGGACGGTGTTTTTGGTGACGCCTAGTAAGTCAGGCTGGCAACCCAACGGCATGTTAACGCTGCCCAAGCAAACCGAAATTCCACGTGATCGTGGGGCGATTTGGGCGCATCCTGTGATTGCCAATCAGACGCTGTTCATTCGTGATCAAGATTTGATCTATGCGTTTGATATTGCCAGGTAGGATTTGGGTGGGGGAGAAGAAGTGAAGAGAAAGTTGAAGGTGAAGTACTAACGCGTGCTTTTCAACTTCTACTTCAACTTGCCGTGCGTCAAAAACACGCCGCGTTACCGCTGATAGATCGGCAAGTAGCTTCGATCCAGCTGCATCATGATTAGGTTGCACGCCGTGACGTAGACCGGGTGAATTTGCCCGTCCCAGTAACCATCGGGGCGTTGTTGGCTGATGATGCGGGCGTAGAGCCGATCACGGAACGGTTTCCAAAGCTCGTCTCCTTGGCGGTAGACGACTTGGCTGTAGTACAGGTAGGTGTAATTCCAGTGTCCGAATGATCGCTGAGCGTCATTGATGTCATGCAGTGTCTTCTTGCTGTATTCCAGCATCTCTGGCACATGTTCACCCGCGTAATCTCCGGCGTTGTAGAGTGCCGCCAATGCCGCAGCGGTGATTGCTGGCCGACTGGTTCCTTTCTGCCTACTGCTGTAGCTGATGCCGCCATCGGGATTCTTGCAGCCGTAGATGTACTCCTTCGCACGTTCGATGATTTTTGCCGTCACTGGAATGCCCGCGTTCCGGCAACCCCGTAGACCTTGCACCTGCGTGATCGTGGTTGATCCTTCATCAAAATCGCTACCGTCTTTCGCCGAAACGTAGCCCCAGCCGCCGGCGGCCGTTTGGGCATTGCCACTGAAGGTGACGGCCTTGGTCAATACGTCAACGATTTCTTGACGACGGTCTAGCAGGCCTTCTTCTCCCAAGACTTGCGAAAGAAAAAGCATCGCAAACCCGTGCCCGTACGTGTAACGTGAATCTGTTCGTGGATCACCGATCAGACCGTTGTCACGGCTTTTACTAATCAGGAAGTCGGCGGCTCGCCCGATCTCTTTGGCATACGGACCTTGTGTTGTCGTGCTACCGCTGCCGATTAGCGCGGTGCCTGCCAGAGCTGCCATCGCGGTGGGGTAGACCTGCGTATTCCATTGGCCTCGTGATGACTGTGTGCGACTGAGCCACTTGAGCCCTCGAGTCGTTGCTTCATCCCAGCGAGGATCACGATCAGCGCGAGCTGTTCTCGCGTGAAGACCTGTGAATCCTGCTGCGGACAACAGCGTGGCTTGACGAAGCCAATCGCGGCGAGGAATCAACATGGAAGATTTGCTTTTAAGGTGGTTGTTGTGGGCCACGTTTATTGTAGCGAGATGACGATTGGCAAGTACAGCGTGTTTCAATGCGGCAGAGCAACGCCGTTTTTCACGCTGGGGCAAAATCGTGACGCGTGAAGGGCCGGGTATCCAACGAAATCACGAGGCCTCACAGCCGACGGCTGACAAGCAAAACGGCTCATTCGCCGAATCCGAACGCGTAGGTCCGAAGCTGTGCGCGTCCGTTCATCCAGGCGATTTAGGCGGATGCGGCGGATCGCTGAGCAAGATTGCTTTGCGCTTGCGAGATTGCTTCGCGGGTCCATGCCCTGGCGTGTTCGCTACCAGCAAGGCAAATCAGCACCGACGCGGTCGCAACCCATGGGCCAGCCAAAAGTGTTGCTGGCATCAAACTGACGTACAGTAATGTGCGATCAAAGCGGAAATCCGATTTGGCCATCGCCAGCCAGATTCCTAGCATGACGACGCCGTGCGAACAAAGCGTCGACACAACGGCTCCGTGAAGTCCCCAGACCGGCAGCAGAATTGCATTGAGCACAATATTGCTAACGAGTCCGATTCCCGTCGCCGTTGCCATCCACTTGCCTTTTTCGATTACCAGCAAGTAGCTGTTGGCGACCATCACCATCGCCGACCAGGTGCAGAAGACAAAGGCCATCGGCATCAGCGAGAGTCCGTCGTCGTAACGACCTTCCAGTAAGGTGCCGAACATCCACGGAGCGAACAGCAACGCGAATGATCCACCTAGAGTGAAGCTAGCCGACATCGCCAGTAATACGCGGCGAAGGCGTTCTCGCACGGCTTGGCGATTTCCTTTTTCCCAATCGGCTGACAAATAAGGCATCAAGACACTGCTGATGATCGCACCCAAGCTGATCAATAAGACGGGTACCATGCGACCACTGTGATACTGCCCGACCGCGGCTTGTCCGGTCGTCTGGCCACCGGGCGTGAAGTGCAAGATCATGTATCGATCCGACAAATCAAAAACATTGCCCAACAAATTCATTGCCCAAAGTGCAAACGCAAACGGGATGAGTCGTCGCCACATGGCCGGAGCTTGGAAGGGTTCATCCGAAACAGGTAGGCCGCTCCAGCCACGCCGAAGCAACCAAAGTCCAGGTAGTAGGGCAATGACAGTCGCGACTGCGAAGCTCAGGATCACCGCGTGCAGTCCATGACCGGCATACAGAGCCGCAGCCGCTAGCGTGGTGAAGCAAAGGCTTTGCGTGAATTGCATCACCGACACCATGCGAACTTGCCGCAGTCCCGAAAGCAATTCGTTGACAAAGTAGAATGCCGAAATCGCGACGACCGCAATGGCAACGCAGTAAATCAAACTTTCGTTTTGTGGTTCCAGAAACACAAACCACGCAAGCTTCGCCGGCGCGGTTACCGCGACGACTAGAAACACGCCGGTGAACAATGCTGTTAGCAGTGATAATCGGCGAACAAACGCTTTCAGTTGGCCGCGAAGCCGGAAGTGTTCCGTGTAGCGTGGCAATGAACCGGGGATCCCCAGCATCATGACGGGCGTCACCAGCAAAATGAAACCAATCGCCATCGCCCATTGGCCGACATCGCTGTCGCTGAGCATGCGGCAAATCCAGATGCCGCGAAAGAAGCCGATGCCTCGTTGGATGATCGTCATCCCCAGCATCACCAGCATGCCAACGGCAAGCGAATCCGCGGCGAAGCTCTGCGGAGCAGAATCGCTGGACGTTAGCTCGGGTTGCAATTCGACGCGGGACACAGGCAATGAAATCCAATCGCTTTAAATGGAAAGACCGCTGAACCCTGCCTCGGGCTTAGCACGCGTGAGTCACTTTCGCCGCCGGTGGTGAACAAAACACGACAGGGTGGGAAAGGTGTTCCAGATATTCCGGATTTGTCGATTGCCTCTGCAAAGCAAGGGCTTGCTTCTCGCCTTGGTGCGGTGTACTATTACGGCAGTACACCAATCGCGTTTACCAGATTTGCGAGGCTTGGATGTTTTTTTCCATCGACCCTGGCGGCGACGTTCCGATCTACGAACAGATTGTTCAGCAGGTCAAACTCGCTGTCGCCGACAATGTGCTGGTGGGCGGGCAAATGGTCCCCAGTGTTCGGCAATTGGCCAATGAACTGGCGATCAATCCCAATACGATCGCCAGGGCTTATCAGCAATTGCAAAGTGACTTGGTCTTGGAACCACTCCGCGGTCGGGGCATGGTCGTTCGGCGCGACGCGATCAAGCGGTGTACCAAAGCTCGCAATTCTTTGGTGGCCGACGGCGTTCGCCGAGCACTGATCAACGCATTGGCCGGCGGTATGACGCCGGACGAACTTCGAGAGCTGTTTGAGTCTGAACTAGCTGAGCAGACCGAATTTTTGGCCGAACAAGATGAACGTCAGCAGCAAAACGGCCAGTCTGAAAGTGGTCAGTCCGATGGCGATTAGTAAGTTCGGCAGACGTGGGTGTACCAGCTTTAGCCGGCCTCACACGCAGCAAAGCCGCCTAAAGGCGGGACACCCACGTCTGCTGAATGTTACACATCGTTCCTTCTAGTATTTTTCGTCGTCTGAGCAGGAAACCTAAACATGTCACCGGTGATCACTCTTCAAAACGTCTCTAAGCGATTCGGCGGCACGCAAGCGCTTGATCAAGTCAGCTTGGAAATTCCATCCGGTATTGTTTTCGCTTTGTTGGGCGAAAATGGTGCCGGCAAAACGACCATGATTCGGATTTTGACCGGCTTTCAAAAACCGGACTTCGGCGTGGCAACCGTGCTGGGGCACAACTGCGTGGAAGCCGGCGAGGAGATCCGTCGCGCGATCGGCTATGTTTCTGATTCTCCCGCTCTGTACGACTGGATGACGGCTGACGAGATCGGTTGGTTTGCCTCTGCATTCTACGACGACCAATTTGCTCCACGGTACTCGGAATTGTTGGCCGATTTTGATGTGCCGTCGATCACGAAAATCAAGAGCATGAGTAAGGGGCAGCGGGCTAAAGTCGCTTTGGCGTTGGCAACCGCGCATGATCCGCAGCTGCTGATTCTGGATGAGCCAACCAGCGGGCTGGACCCCATGGTGCGTCGTCAGTTTTTGGAATCGATGGTTGATCGCGCCGCATTGGGCAGGACAGTGCTGCTGAGCAGTCATCAAATCAATGAAGTCGAACGCGTTGCGGACTGGATCGGGATTGTCCACGCGGGACAGTTGAAATTGGTTCAACCGCTGGAGGTTTTGAAAGAATCAACGCATATCGTGACGGCCACACTGGATCACGAATCGGCGACGGTTGCTTTGCCGCCGGGTGACGTGCTGTCAGAGACTCGCAATGGTCGGCAGTTGCGCTGGATCATTCGCTATTTACCTGACGATTGGCGAAAGACTTACGAAGACGAAAGCGGCATCAAGGAATTGAGCCAACAAGCCGCAACGTTGGAAGAGATTTTTATCGCCGTGTGTGATCGACGTGCCGTGCGTCCTGAA
>CAYUGI010000138.1:6129-8736 GCA_964444105.1 uncultured Pirellulaceae bacterium | reverse complement strand
GGCTGAATCGCAAGGCAATCGACCACTGTGTCATAGGAAACCCTTTTGATGAATCACTCAGTCAGCGAAATGCGCAGTCTGCTTTGGAAGGACATGCGAACGGTCAAGCCTTTGGTGATCGCCGCGTGTGCCGGGGTTGTCATACTAAATCTTGTCGCCTTCATCGGGCAACTGATCTACGGCGCGGAAGGCGATGCGGAGGGCTACGCCGTGATTTGGGTCATGCTGCCAAACTTGGTCGCACTGGGAGCGCCTGCGATGTTGGTGGGCGGCGAAGAGGATAGCGGGACGTTGTCCTGGCTGCGCACGCTGCCGGTGCGTTGGCAGAAAGTCGTTCAGTCCAAGTTTCTTGTTGGTGCAGGGGCGACGGTTGTGACTTGGCTATGCGCTTCCGTATTCATGTTGCTGCATTTGACACACCTCTCGATGCCCGCCGGGACCAGTATTGGGTACAAGTTTGTCACGACTGTGATACTTGTCCATTTCACCGGTCTCTTGCTACTGCTTAGCTTCGCTTGTGCGTATTTCTTTCGCTCAGCGATCGTTGGGCTTTTGGTTCTGATCCCAACGTTGATCACGGTTTATGTCGCATCAGCAATTGCGGCCAGCTTTCTACTGATGGACTCGACGGTCAAAGCGATTTTCGGTGTTGCGGATGTAAGGGGCACGAACGCTTTAGTGATGGTAAGCGGCTTGGTTGTGCTGCTGGCTGCTTTACAGCTGATCGCGTTTTGGTTTTTGCAGCGATGGCTTGGTCGCCGACGTTTGGCAAATCCGATGAGTTCCCGGCGATCGATCGCGGAAGCCTTTGCCGACCAGGTTCAACAACCCTATCGTCCGCCCATGCTGGAATCTCGCCATCGTCCTTCGCCCATGCGGGCCTTGCTTTGGCAGCAGTATCGGCAGATTGCTTGGCCACTGATGACGTTGGTGTTCATCGGGTTGGTGTCAGCGTCTTTGTCAGGACACTTCTGGGAAACACGTTTGACCGGTTTCAGAGAATTTTTTGTGCGAGTCTTTGGCCCGTTTTTTTTTGTGGTCTCAGCGATCGGATTGGGTTCGCTTGTTTTTTATGGTGACAATGTCAACGGTCGGCGAGTGTTCTTCTCCGATAGAGGGATTTCGCCGAATCGCGTTTGGTGGACGCGGATGATATTCCCGTTGCTGGGTTGTGCCTTGATCACGATAGTCGCGTTTGTTTTGATGCCAGACGACGATGCTGGTTCGGCGATGGCGATTTCGGTTCCGCTGCTGTTTGTGTTCGGCCAAATGGTGTCCATGTGGATGTCTCGCCCTCTTCTGAGTCTCTTTACTGGCCCTGTCTACGCTGCCAGCTTTGGAACTCTTTTTGGCGGTTTCTATCAGTATTACTGGGGCTACGGCTGGACCCTGACTCTGGTCGTTCCGGTCTTGTTGATCGCAACCTGGTGGATGTGTCGCCAATGGATGACCGGCAAAGCTGATCACGTCTTCCACGGCAAGATGGTCGGCTTCACTCTTGCCGCAGCACTGCTGCCAATCGTGTGCGTGCTTGGATACCGATTGGGCACGACACCGGCTTTGAATCAAACATGGCGAGCCAAAGCGATCGCAGCTTCGCAGTTCAACCATGACCTCGAGGGCGTACCATTATGGATGAACGCGTCGAACCATGGTGTGTACCCTTCCTACGGGACTTCCGCCTCCGGTGCAAATGGCAATCATTACAACGTGGCCGTGTTCAATGCCAGCAGAAATTTCCCTTCTTTTTCAGAGCTAGAAAAGGCCCTTTTGAACGACTTGGATTCGCTCGGGTCAACTGCGTACGCTTTGTCAAATGACGACACTTGGAAAATGCTTAATGGGCAGATCAATGGAATGTCCTTGGCGCCGGATCAACTGGTCCGAGTGAAAAATTTGGCGATGCAACTTGCACTCAAGCGAATCGAGTTCACCCGACTTGCGGCAGCCAATGGCGAGATCACTTCCCAGCATCTGCAACACCTCTACAAGGCTGCGGAGGTCCTCGAGGCTCGTCTTGTGGAAATGCTCAGCGACCCAACGCAGTTCGGCGATGACGAAGCCATTGCCAAGCTGGTCGCAGTGATTCCCACAGCGGATCTTCGCACGCAATCAAGAAAACGTGTTTTGCTGGATGACTGGCGACAATACCAGGAACGTCCCCCTTGGATTTCCGAGGACTCGTTTTACACGCCAACTTTTGCGGGATCTTCGCTTTCGCACTCTGGACTGTTTGGAATGGAGAAACGACGTTCGGAGCGATATTTGGACGAACTGGTTCGCGTTGTCTGGGATCAACTCGAAAACGGATTGCCCGCATCAGGCAGCGTGGGCGCGATCGAGCGAAACACGCTGGCGAGCAATACTGTTTCGCCGCAAAAATGGTTTCGCTTTCCGACAGAAGTGTTCGATATGTGGACGCAAGACTACGAGGATCGGATCGATGAACTTCGCCGGCGTTATCCGATGGCGGAGTAGCAGGCAAAGCTCGTTGATCCGACGCTCCTAGGATGCGAACAACTGTAGCAGGCAGACTCCGCTCTGCCGCCCGCCCACAAGCAAATGCCTATTTCGAGGGGTAGGCAGGCGGCAGAGCGGAGTCAGCCA
>CAYUGI010000138.1:0-6119 GCA_964444105.1 uncultured Pirellulaceae bacterium | reverse complement strand
CTGCGCCGGCGTTATCCGATGGCGGAGTAGCAGGCAAAGCGCGTTGATCCGACGCTATGAATTAGTCAAATGTAGCAGGCAGACTCCGTTCTGCCGCCCGCCTACGAACAACTGCGTATTGCGAGGGGTAGGCAGGCGGCAGAGCGGAGTCTGCCTGCTACTTTTCGAAGCCGATTAGTTCAACCCGTACCGTCACAACGAAAAGTGCGACGAGACGGCAAGCAAACGATGGCTACTTCTTTTTCAGGGTCGTCATGTATTGGACGATATCGATCAGCCCTTGCTGGCTGAATGCGTGATGTAGGTTCTCGGGCATGATCGACTTTTCACTTTTCTTGATCAGTTCGATGTCGCCTGCGGGGATTTTTCGGTCGATGGCCTCTGCCGTTCGAATGACCACTTCTTGATCCGTTTCGCTGACCTTGATGCCGACGATGACTTGGCCCGATTCGGTCAACACGCTGTAGTTTTCGTAGTTGTGACTAATGCCCGCGCTGGGATCCAAGATCGATGCCAGCATCGCTTCGCGTGACAATTTGCTTCCGATCTCCGACAAGTTTGGGCCGACCTCTTTGCCGAATCCGTCCACGACATGGCAGTTGGAGCATGTCGCTGTCGAACGAAACAGCTTCATCCCAGCGTCGATGTCGCCGCTGATCGTTGCCAGTTTGTCGATCGGCGGCAGCGGCTTTCGATCTTTCATTTCGGGCTGTGGTAGTACCTCGGCGGCACGCGTTCGGATTTCTTCGTCGGTCGACCGAGCTAGCAACGCTCCGGCAAGCAACCGCGAATCTCCGACAAGATTCTTGGATGCGGCGATGTCCAGCAAAGCTCTCGACCCACCCGCACTTTTGGTCAGGCCAACTACTGTCGCCCGCCGCACGTCGTAAGTGATTTTGTCGTCACTGGCATAGTCGCTCAAAATGCGATGAGTCCTGCCAGTGGCCAAAAAACCAAGGACTTCAGCGACGCGGGCCGCACCGCGAGAATCTTCGCTACGCAGCAACTCCCGTAAGCGAGTTGGACCTCCTTCTGTATCCGTCATGATCTTGGCGGCTTCCACCGCAGAAGAGTTGTCGTCTGCGTACAAAACCGCTTCGATTTTCTGGTTCAGTCCCTCAGGGCGAAAACGCTTCAGCAGCTTCAAGTACTCGGTTGTCCCGACGCTGCGATCAATGTGCCGCGATATCGCTGCTTTGACCTTTTCGTTGTCGGAGTAGTCGTAGCCTTCCATCCGCTCGATCGCACGAACAATGATCGCGTCGTTACGGACGTCGTCCGCGCGGGCAGTACCTGGCAAAGCTACAAGCAAGAACAATGCGAGAGTGATGATCTTTTTTGTGGTGGACGGCATATTGTCGTGAAAAGGAAACAGGGAAAGGACGGGTAGGAAAATTTGAAGGGTAGAAATATTAGTGGGGGCAGAAACGGCATTTTTCTACCCGTGAGAGTTTTCTACCAATCTCTTGTCGCAAGACTGTGCGACTAGTGCGGCATCAATTTCTTGAGGGCGTTGGTGCGCGTCGTTGGATCGTGATATTCCAACGCCCGAAAGTACCGGTTGGTGTCCTCTAGCTTTAGGCTTGAATCAGCGATGATCGAGACGATCGCATCGGCGGCTTGCGGCGCGCGGATTCGCCATGCGATGTCGCGACCTGCTGGAGTCTCCCAGTTTCCACCGCTTTGAGTCCAAGCGTCAAAGCACTCGGTGGCTCGCAGGTCGCTACCGATTCCGAGAGCTTCCAAGTACCAACGATCTTTCCCATCGTGAGCTTTTGCCAGTCTGGCCCAGACGGCAGGCATGGTTGCGGAGTCATCGAATCGCAGGGCGACGGCCAGTTCGCGACGAACGGCCGGCGAATCGTCAAACGCAAGCTTGGTCAGCGCGACGGATGGTACCAAGCCGAGTTGTTTGGCCAACCGAATTCCCGTGATGCGAATATTCGGATCGTCATCGGAGATCGCGATTTGAACGTAAAATTCACCGCGTCCTTCGATTTTTCCTAGCAGCCATAACGCTCGGGCTCGAAGACGCGGCTCTGCGTCCCGCCAAAGTTCCAATAGCGCCGGCTCCGCATCGCTTCCCATGTTGTGTAAAGCCATCCACGCTTTGTAGCGAACGGATAAATTGGGGTTTCGCAGCGCCGCGACAGCGCCGGTCGCGGTTGAAAAATCGAACTTCGGAACAACGTATTTTGATCCTGGTGGCGCGATGCGGAACAAGCGACCGCGGTCACTATCCCCTTGCTTATGGCCGCCCACGCCAGGATCGTACCAATCGGTGACAAACAGTGATCCATCGGGAGCGACGCAAACGTCAGCGGGTCGGAACCATTTGTCGGTCGTGCCTGTCATCAGCGGATCAATTGTCGCTTTGTAGCCGGCTCCGTCGGGCGTCGCTGGATAAGCACGAACGATGTTTGGACCGGGATCACAATGGATGATCTGATTCCAAAAACGTTTGGGCAGTAATTTGCCTTCGTAAAAGCAGATCCCGCTGGGCGAACCGGCTCCGGTTTGCAGCATATTGGGCACGACACCGGGGTCGTTTAAGTGCCAATGTTGCAATGGGATTTCGTCTTCCATCGTGATCCGTGAATCACGCCAGCCGGCGCCCGTCAATTCGTCCCGGTAACCGTAGTTGCCGTGTTCCATCACGAAATTGATTCGGGTGCCACGATTGCCGTCGTCATCGTTGTCACTTTGCCAAAGCGTTCCGAACGAATCGACGGTGGTTTCCCAATTGTTACGGAAGTTGTGCGCGAGCACTTCGAAGTTCGATCCATCCATGCTACAGCGAAACGGCATCCCTCCATAAAGCGGCTTACCGTCATCAACGACTGGGCGGCCGTGGATGTCGATCACAGTGTTGCCGTTGGCATCTTTGACTTGGCCACCGGTGTTGCCGAAATTCCAGTACAGTTTTCCATCAGGGCCAAAAAGAAATGAGTGCGCCGAGTGGTCGTGCTGCGGCTGTCCCGTCTCTGTGAACAGTGCCTCTTTCTTATCAGGTACGTCATCGCCGTCGGTATCCGTGAATCGCCAGACCGTTGGCGTTGCGGTGACAATGACCTGATTGCCCAAGACACAGATGCCCATCGCCGTATCGACCTCCGGACCCTGGAAATACGTTTTGACATCGTCCATCACGCCGTCACCCGTGGTGTCTTCCAGGATCAAGATGCGGTCGCCTTCAGGTCGTGAACCGGCGTTGCGGCGATAGTTCATGACATCGCAAACCCAGACACGGCCGCGATCGTCGACATCCAGATTGGTCAAGCTTTTCAGGTGGGGCTCGCTGGCGCTGAGCGTCGCTTGCAACCCTTTCGCGATTTCGATTCCGGCCAATGCGTTCTCAGGCTTCCGCGCATCTTCAGGCTCACGCGCGTCTTCAGGCTTCCGCATCGCATTGGCACCATCTTCGACGGCGGCTTTAGCGCCTGGAATGGGGCCAGGAACCTCGAACTTCTTGACTGTTTCTTCTAAGTTGAATTTTGGCTTCGGCTCGTAGTCCTGGTTCTCCAGTAACCGCTGGACATCCACATTCTTGGTTGCGAGTGATGATCCGCCAATCTCGATCTTGTCGCCTGCTGTCCAACGAATCGCATTGGCAACCAAACGCAGGGAATCATCGTTTGCCCAGTTCCAGTGGTAGTGCCCGCCGGTGAAACCAAACGATCGACCGCCATCGGGACGATCGTACGCCCAGGCGACGACTTGCTTTTCACCTTTTTCGACGCTCTTGCGAGCCGCCGGGTTTCCGCTGTGCGCGCCGTCTTTGCGAGACATCGTTTCAGGTGGTGCGACGGCGGCCAAAATGGGCGTCACCTTTCCTTGATCGGCAAACCGCAGATGAAAGTACCACTCATCATCGGTCTTGAACGGTTTGACGCCGCGTGTGATTGGGTGCTCGGGGAGTTCTTTGAAGTCTCCGATCCAGTGTGGGTTCACACTCCAATTGACCTCGAAGTGCCCGCCCAGCATGTCGACCCAATCGTCGCCCGACTCGCCGGGCAGCATCTCGACGGCGTAGTGGATGCAGACCAGTCCGCATCCCTGCGCCAATTTCGCTTTTAATTCGTCACGATGGTCCATCGCGGTGTGGCGTTTGCCGCCGTCGCAGTAGATGACGATGGTATCGGCTTGTTCGATCAAAGCCGGATCACTCGGCCATCCTTTGACGACCGTTACGTCGACGGAGTCGGTGCTTCCTTCGATTGCTTCTTCGATGATTTTCGAGCCCGCATAGTGTTCGTGGGCTCCATAACCGTGCGACGGCGTGCCGGCGATCATCAAGATGTTTTTCTTCTGAGCAGCTGCGGGGCTGACCAGTAAGTTGCCAACTAAGAGCAAGGGGAAAGCGACGGTAAACAAAACACTTAGGTAGCGACGCATAAACAATCCTGCTGAGCGGGGATATGGCGTGACGAAAGGTGTAGTAAACGAAATGGACACAACCCTCTCGGATAAGCTGTGATTCTTGTAGGGTGGGTCGAGAAGCTTTAGCGACGCTGACACACCAACGTGAGAACATTGACGATAATGGTGGGTCAGCGCGGCTATCGCCTCTCGACCCACCCGACATCTCTATGGCCAATCCTTCCCGACGGAAAGTGAGGTCAAGACTTCAAGTGAACCGTAGCCAATTGAGGGATCATTAGTTTAACAGCAGCGGCGAACTGTTTGTTGAGAATCGTTCTGCCTATCGACCCGCCACTGGGGGACTCGGGCGGTTTACGGTAAATTGTTCTCCTTCGACTCACTGCCACTCCACTCCATCGATTGATCGACTCGTGAAAGCTTCCATTATTCTTCTGCCCGGCGACGGCATTGGCCCGGAAATCGTTGAACAAGGCCAGCTTGTCCTACAGAAAATCGCGGACCAATTCGGGCACGAATTCTCGTTCGCATCGAATCCGATTGGTGGCATCGCAATCGATGAGTTTGGCGATCCTCTGCCACAATCAACCATCGACGCTTGCAAATCCGCCGACGCGATTTTGCTGGGAGCGGTCGGTGGCCCCAAGTGGGACGATCCGTCGGCCAAGACACGCCCTGAAGCTGGCTTGCTGAAAATCCGCAAGGAGCTGGGGCTATTCGCCAACTTACGTCCGATCCGCCTGTTTGCGGAATTGGTGGATGCGTCGCCTTTGAAGCGAGAGATCATCGAAGGCACCGACATTCTGTTTCTGCGTGAGTTGACCGGCGGGATTTATTTTGGCGAATCGGGACGAAGCGGATCAGGAAAAGAGGAAGCCGCATTCCAGTCGATGATCTACAGCGTCGGCGAAGTCGAGCGAATCGTTCGCCTGGCTGCGAAAGCCGCTCAAGGCCGCGACGGACGCTTGACCAGTGTGGACAAAGCCAACGTGTTGGAGCCGAGCCGACTATGGCGACAAACAGCCGCCCGTGTCATGGCAGAAGAATTCCCCGATGTGAAATACGATGTGGTTCTGGTGGATGCCATGGCGATGCACTTGATCAATCGACCCAAAGATTTTGATGTCGTCGTCACCGGCAACATGTTCGGCGATATTTTGACGGATGCGGCGTCAATGTTGCCCGGATCACTTGGCATGCTGCCAAGTGCTTCGATCGGTGACGGAGGCCCTGGGTTGTATGAGCCGATTCACGGTTCAGCACCTGATATCGCTGGACAAGGAGTCGCGAATCCTCTGGCGACGATCCTGGCAGCGGCCATGCTGCTGCGACATTCGCTAAATTTGGCGGCCGAGGCGGACGCGATCGAAGTTGCCGTGCAACAAGTTCTTGCTGATGGATTGCGGACAGCCGATATCGCTCGCGGAGGTGACGTCACGGGGACGCAGGCGATGGGTGCCGCGGTGTTGGAGCGATTGGCTGGCGCAAAGGTTTAAGCAGGCTGGCTCGACTGCATGGCTTGCTGATTTCGTCGTGGATTACGGAAGAAAAGAGGCGAATCAATCGTGTCGATGTGTAGCAGGCACAACCCCTTGTGCCGCCTGCTTCGAGCACACACTCCTTTTCCACGGCGCATAGCCCAATACCGCTAAGTTAAGGATTGTTTGAATTAATATCTAACGCGAAGCGCCAGTTTTTTGATGTTGCGCAAGTCATTACCCTCCCGCTCGCGGGAGGGT
>CAYUGI010000137.1:7932-18127 GCA_964444105.1 uncultured Pirellulaceae bacterium | reverse complement strand
GCGACCACGATTCTCAAAGCGGAAAGGCTGTGATGACTCGATTTCCACTGAGCACTAACTTGACGCGACGGGCCATGGGATTGCGTTTGCGTCGCCCCGATTGGCCGCCCACAAATCCGATTCGCTTGCCCATATCGACGGTGTAGATTGTCCGGCCGTCTTCAGAACTCTTCGTTGTCTTCTGATTTTTCTTCGCTCGCTCGAATGCCAAGTCGATGGTCTTCAAGGCACCTTCCATTTCTCCATCAAACACGCCGTGTACTGGACGCGATGTCATATCCTTGGTGTGACGCCGCAGGTGTTCCAAACGATGCCCCTCGGCACTTCCGGGCGTGTACATCAGTCCGCTGGGAGAGACATATCGTTTTCCACCCGTATCGCGAAGGATGCCGTACAGCAGTTCGCCGTCAGGTTTTCCGTCCACCGATTTAGCGGATGGGCTGCCGCGCGTCGAATTGGCTTCGCCCAACTTCGATGACGACTTTGTGGGACTCATCCGGCTAGCCAACGGCCCGCTCGCTTTGCTTGAGTCACCCTTCGGAACTTGAGAGCCGAGACTTTTGCTGGGAGAACTCTTCTGGCTACTCTGTCGGGGGCTTACTTCCGTCGCGGCAGCTTGCCTTGATGAATCTGGAGACTCGTCGACAACGACTTGACCGCCCTGGTCCTGTTTCAGTCCAGGTAGATTCCAACCAAACCGTTCGTTCAATTTTGGTTGAGCAAATCCGTAGACTGCCAACAAGACGACGACAGCGACACCGCCGATCTTGCGAGAGTTAAAGGGGCTCTTGCGACCGCGAGAATCTGTGGGCTGCGAGTCATGTGACTTCGACTCATTCATGCCATTAGCCTTTTGCGGGAAAACTGCGCGGATGGAATTAGAGGCTGGATGGAGCCGAGACAAGCTCACCCTCAGCGAAGCGTCTCATGATACGCCGCACGATCAAAAAGAGAAACGTCTGGACAGGTATTGTCTTCCGCCCGCTCCGATCTGGATACCTTGAAATGCCCAGCAACGGGCGTTCGATTCCCCTTGCAGCAGTTACTTGGCAGCGTCCTACCCCGATTGGGACAGCCCTCCAGGTCACGTTGTCTTTTCGGGTCGTTCAGGTTGCTCATTCGGTTTGAACGCATGGTTCAGAGTGATTATCGTTCGAACTCAGAAAGGCACACTCGTCTGCTGAATTTTTCGCAAACGGCGGTTTTTCTTCGCCTAAAATGCCAACCCCATAAGCAAACTGAGCACGTCAAAGATTAGCGGGCACGTTCGAGAAAAAGACATTTTGTAACAGTCCGTCAGGTTTGCCGCTTTCATTGATAACAGTCACTGCGTCGGCAGGCCGATTTTACTTGCGAGGCACTTCGTTTCTCGCCAAGCGTATCGGCAAGTCGCATGACTGTGATGCACCTCGTTCTACTTTTCTAGCGACTCTCCATGACTACTCCCCCGCCTTCAGTCGCCTCGATCGACGGTGCAAAGACTTTGCCCCAGTTAATTGGGATGCGAGTGGACCGTCACGGTTGGCGACCGGCGATGACATTTGTGGCCGACGACGGCGAAACCAAAGAGTGGACTTACGCTGAATTGTGGGACCAAGCGACGGCGGTTGCGCGAGGGTTACCCACGAAAACCGAATCCGCGCCTCGGGCGATCTTGTTGTTTCCGCCCGGCCTGGATTTTCTTGCGGCGTTTCTCGGCTGCCAAATTGCTGGCTGGGTACCCGTTCCTACGTGCTACCCCAAACCCAAAAGCCAAATGCCGCGTCTGGACTCCGCGGCCATGGACTGCGCTCCGGCGGCTATCCTGACCGACGGAGCAACGTTGGACGCCCTCGATGCGGACAAGCTGTGCGCTGCCGCGCAAACGATTCCGCGTCTCGCGGTTGATCGCCTGACGAACGACAAATACCTCGATCCCAACTCGCTGGATATCGACCCGAAGTCACTCGCTCTACTTCAGTACACAAGTGGCAGCACAAGCGAACCCAAAGGCGTCATGGTTCGTCACGAAAGTATGATCGCCAACCTGGAAGCCATCCGACAAGGATTTGGGATCGACTGGAACGACGATGAAGCGACGGACGTAGACACGGGCGTTTTTTGGCTACCGCACTTCCATGACATGGGGTTGATTGGTGGATTGCTGGAGCCGTTGTATGTCGGTGGGCATACGATTGCGATGAGCCCGCGAGCATTCTTGCAACGCCCCATCCGATGGCTGCAGTACATGAGCGACTACCGGGCAGCGATCAGCGGTGCACCCAACTTTGCCTACCAGCTTTGCGTTGATCGGATTTCTCCCGAGCAGATCGACGCGTTGGATCTATCCCATTGGCGAATCGCGTTCAGCGGAGCAGAGCCAATTTTGCCGCGCACGTTGCGTGATTTCTCAACTCGCTTCTCGGCTGTCGGTTTTTCGGACCGTGCGTTCTACCCTTGTTATGGATTGGCTGAAGCAACCTTGCTGGCTGCCGGCGGTCACGGCCCAAGCCAACCCAACGTCCTTTCGGTCCATCGGGAATCGTTGGGGCAAGGAATTGCAGACATCGTGAACGTGCATACCCAAACGCCGAACGATGGGGACTTAAAGACAAAGAGTGCCGCATCACAAGCGACCCAGCAGTTGGTTTGCTGCGGCTTTCCGGCCAATGAAACCGAACTTCTAATCATCGACCCCGCAACCAACAATATCCTTGATGAAGACAGCGTCGGTGAAATCTGGCTTCGCGGGTCGAGTGTTAGCAGTGGTTATTGGAATAAGCCTGAAGAGAACGAGTCTCGTTTTGGCGCGACAACCTCCGATGGAAGGACTGGCTTTTGCCGCACGGGCGACCTGGGCTTCCTACACGATCGCCAGCTATTCGTCACCGGACGCAGCAAGGACGTAGTGATTCTGCGAGGCCGAAATCATTTTCCTCAAGACATCGAAGCGACCATCGACGAAGTGATCGGCGCTCAGGGTGGCAAGTCGGCGGCATTCGCAGTCGCTGGGCCCAAAAGTGAATCACTGGCCGTCATCGCCGAAGTGCCTCGACGCTTCGACGATACAAACCTGCCTGAACTTGCCAAACAGATACGCCGCGCGATTATCGAGACACATGAAGTCGATCCACGGCACGTTTGCTTGGTACGACAAGCCACCGTTCCGCTGACAAGTAGCGGCAAGGTGCAGCGTAATCGGTGCCGGGAACTTTTTGACAAAGGTGACATCAAGTTCAAGTACCGCTACGACCGCGCGTCTGCCACCGATGGTTCGCCGATCCCGTTGCCAGCCATCCCCGAAAGTGCAACGGAAAAGGACCATGACTTTGTAACCGCCCAAATCGAAGGGTGGATGTCGCAGTGGTTGGTCGCCCGTGCGAACGTGCCTGAGAAAGAAATCGATTTAGACAAACCGTTCGCAGAATACGGCCTCGATTCGATGACCGCCGTCGAACTGAGCGGCGAAACCGAGGATTGGTCGGGCGTTGAATTGACGCCGGTCGTTGCCTGGAATTATCCGACTGTGTCCAAACTAAGCGACTTCTTGGCCACTTCATTGTTGGGCATGGAAGAAACAGCCGCTGATTCTGACGATGAAATCGATAGCCTTCTGGATGAATTGGCTGGGCTGTCGGACGACGAAATCGATCACGCGCTCTCCGATGAATAGCCATGGCAATCGATCCAAATGAGGCGTTAAGACGCGACAAGCTCGCCTCACGACTGGCAAATCTCTCTCCAGCTCAACGCGCACAGCTGAAGCAGCGGCTCGCACAGCAAAAGAAAGCTCCTTTACCTGACGACGCGGTCAAAAACGCCGACAGTTACGGGCCCAATGCAATCGCAATCATTGGCATGGGCTGCCGCTTGCCGGGTGCAAACGACCCCAGCGAGTACTGGGACCTTATCTCTGGCGGCATCGAAGCGGTTGGACCAGTACCGCCGGATCGCTGGGACCAACATCAGTTCTTCGACCCTACTGGTCGTGCGCCTGGCAAAATGTCGGTCAACACGATGGGCTCAGTCGGCCAGATTGATCAGTTTGACCCAGCCTTCTTCGGTATCGCGCCTCGCGAAGCCTCCAAGATGGATCCACAGCAACGGCTCATGCTGGAAGTCGCTTGGGAGACGATCGAGCACGCGGGCATCCCTGCTGCTTCGATGCGAGGAAGCAACACGGGCGTCTTCATTGGCATCGGTGGAACAGACTACTCCAAGGTTGTGTCGCAATACCCAAACTACTTCGAGCAAGTTGATGCGCACATTGGCACTGGCAACGCGTTGAGTATTGCTGCGGGGCGCATCTCGTACCTCTTCGACTTTCAAGGGCCGTCGTTCATCGTCGATACGGCATGCTCTTCCGGTTCGGTCGCGGTTCATTCTGCGGCCGTATCACTCCTGCGTGGCGAAAGTGACGCAGCGCTTGCCGGTGCCGTGAACTTGATCTTGTCCCCGGAAACCACCATCGCTTTCTCCAAAGCACGCATGCTCAGCCCCGATGGGCACTGCCGCTCATTCGACGCAGACGCGAACGGCTACGTGCGTGGTGAAGGATGCGGCGCGGTTTTGATGAAGCGACTCGCTGATGCGCGTCGCGACGGCGATCGTATCATAGGAATTTTGCGCGGCAGCGCGATCAATCAAGACGGTCGAACAAGTGGAATCACCGCGCCCAATGGCGCCGCGCAGCAACGCGTAATTCGGTCCGCTATGAAACTAGCTGACGTCACCGTGGATGATGTAACGTACATCGAAGCTCACGGGACGGGCACACCGTTGGGCGATCCAATCGAATTAATGGCCTTGAACGAAATTTTTGCAAGTCGCCAAGACCGCACCCAACCGATTCAAATCGGAAGCGTCAAAGCAAATATCGGCCATACCGAAACGGTGTCGGGCATCGCTGGACTGCTAAAGGTTTTGTTGATGTTCCAGACTCAAAAAATCCCTGGGCAAGCCAACTTTCAGTCGCTTAATCCAAACATCCAACTTTCGTCCGACGCGCTTCGTGTTGCCGAAAAATCACTGCCTTGGAAACCCAATCCCGACGGCCGATACATCGCTGGCGTCAGTTCATTTGGTTTTGGGGGTACGAATTCGCACTTAGTCGTTGAGAAACCCAACGATAACCTTCACAAGGTCATCGATGCGAACACGAAGTTGCCGCCGGCTTTTTGCCTTCCGCTTTCAGCGCACAATGACGAGGCAATTGCTGCGGTTGCCGAAGACTTTGCCGCGGCTATCGGCTCGCTAGACGATAAGCAGCTGCATCATTTGTGCGCAAGCGCAGCGGTACATCGTGAACCCCATGATGTTCGACGGGTGGCCGTAGCTGCATCAGGCACCGATTTGGTAGACCACCTGGCTAATGGGCACAAAGTCATTGCCGGCAAACGCCCTGCAGGGAAGCGAACCAAGATAGCGGCGTTGTTCACCGGCCAAGGTTCTCAGTATGTCGGTATGGGGCAAGAGTTGATGGAGACGCTCCCGGCCTTCGCCAAAGCAATGGCGCAGTGCGGTGAAATCGTTGATCCGTTCTTGCCTTTGCCGCTCAGTGCCATCATTGGTGGTCAGCAAGTCGAAAACGGAGGCAGTTATCGTGACATCAACCACACATCCTTGGCGCAGCCTGCTATCTGCGCGATCCAGTGTGCGCTGGTCGATACCTATCGCCTCGCCGGTCTTCAGTTTGACGTCGTTGCCGGGCATAGCATTGGCGAGATCGCTGCACTTTATGCCGCAGGGGCTTTGACGCGAGAACAAGCTCTATTGATCGCGACTTACCGCGGCCAAGTCATGGGAAAGTTGCCATCGAATGATTCCGACATTAACCCGGGCAACCGTGGTTCAATGACGGCACTGTTAACCGATGAAAAAACCGTCGCCGATTTGATTCGCGACACGCGATCATCCGCGGTGATCGCGACGATGAATGGCCCTGCCAGCACAGTGATCGCCGGCGACACAAAGGCCGTGAACGAATTGGTGGCCGCTGCGACAACACGCGAAATCGCTTGCCGACCGCTCAGCGTATCGCATGCTTTTCACTCGCCGCTGATGAACGCGGCTATCGAGCCGCTGCGTGAAAAACTGTCTTCCGTCTTTGACCGCGTTGACGTCCCACGTGGAGTGACGTTCGTCTCAGCCTTGAGCGGAAAAATCCATTCAAGCATCGACGTGAACTACTGGTTGGAGCATCTGGTTCAACCGGTTCGATTCACCGATGTCATGGAAGTGCTGACGCAGCAGAAGATTGACTTGGCGATAGAGGTTGGGCCACGTCCACAACTAACAGGCATGCTGCGAAGGTTTGCCAGTAGCAATGAAGTCGACGCGTTGAACACTGTCGCTTCCTTGGATGCAAAGCGACCAGACTACGCCAACTGGATTTCATCGGTGGGAGCGGCTTGGTGCGTGGGTGCAAAAGTTGATTGGAAAATGGTTTATCAAGCGTATCCGTTTTCGCGTGTTGCACTGCCGCTTTATCCATTCCAACGGCAACGCTATTGGTATGACCCACCGACGATCGGCAGTAACCAGGGTGGTCAAATCACGCATCCGCTCTTGGGGACACGTCAAGATTTGGCGAGCGGCGAAGTGGTTTTCAATGCCGTGTATCGCGACACGGATCCCAGCTATCTGGCGGATCATGTTGTCAGCGGCAGTGTTACGGTTCCAGGCGCGGCTTGGATCGAAACCCTTCGCGCCGCCGCCGATTTAGCAATGGGCGCGCCCGAGTCGTCCGATGCGGTGACGTTGAGAATGATCGAACTGACGCGCGCACTTTTCCTTCAGCCGGGTCAGCCCGTGGCGGTACAAGTGCATGTCGGACGCATCGTTGGAGGACGAAGTAACATTCTGATTTCGTACCGCATCGACGACGAAGAATCGAGCTGGCAAACCTGTGCATCGGCCGTCGCTGTTCGTTCAGCCACGGCGGAGGATTTTGAGCCACAAGAACTCTCGTCCTCAGATTCACTCGAATCGATCGATGTGCCCGCGATGTACACGGCACTGGACAACGCTGGCCTTCAGTACGGACCATTTTTTCAAACGCTTGTCGCGGCGAATTCAAACGGGCGAAATGCGATCGGTCGTCTCGCATTGGCCGAAGAACTGAGTCGCAATCAACACGATTTGATTTTGATGCACCCGACACTGTTGGACGGAGCCTTGCAGTTAATCGCATCAGTCGTCCCTACAACCGACGAGACTGCAACGTTCTTGCCTGTCGGTGTCGATTCGCTTGCAACGCGTCAAGGCGGATCGATTTGCAAAGCCGCCGTACGCAGGTCAGAGCCAGAAGACGGCGCAGTTGATTTTTCGCAAATCGTGGCTGATGTGCACCTGTTCGATGATGCCGATCGCTTGGTGGCAAAACTCACCGGCGTGCGTCTTCAGCGTCTCCAACGCAAGCGAAACACGATCGCTTCCGATCCCGCGACGTGGCTTTACCAGACGACGTGGTCCGAATCGGCTGAAGAGGCTCTCCCTGATGGGTCGCCCGAACCATCTTCGGCGCATCTCGCTTCATCTTCGGTGCATCTCGCTGGCGCGATCAAGTTGCCAAGATCGTGGCAACAACTAGAGATCAACCAGGATTCTGATCGATGGCTGTTTATGCCTGCTCCGGCCGGTGACGACATGCAAGCCTCCGTGCTTAACGGCACCGATCAATTTCTAAAGCTGGTCCAAGCTGCAGCACGCAGTCAAACGCCGCCGTCGATTTTCGTGGTCACGCAACAAGCGTTTTCCCTCGGCACAACCGACACTCGCGTGGATCCGCAGGCTGCGGCCATTGCTGCTATGACCAGAGTCGCCGCGAACGAAAACCCGCAGCTAAAAATTCGCTTGCTGGACGTCCGTTCGATGGATGACATCGACGACACACTGCTGTTGCAGTGGATGACCAGCGGATCATCGGAAACAGAAATGGCAGCCCGCCGGGGACGCTTATTCCGGCCACGACTACAATCCAACTCCCGCGCGTTGTCCGCCAATGATCCCGATGCGGAAATTGGGTTACCTGGCTTTGGTAGTTATCGCGTCCGACTGGACGGCACGAACCGAACCGAAGGATTGTGGATCCAGCGCATTGCTTGTCCGGATGCCGGGCCGCGCGAAGTCACGCTAAACATCAATGCGGTTGGTTTGAACTTCAGCGATGTACTCAAATCGATGGGGCTTTACCCGGGAATCAAAGACAAAGTGGTTCCCCTGGGAATCGAAGTATGTGGACGTCTGACGGCCCTGGGCCAAGGTGCCCAATCTCCGGCATTGGGAACGCGAGTGATGGGGGTCGTCCCGTACGGATTTGCCTCAGACGACGCCACCCGTGATTACTTGGTCACGGAAGTGCCCGAGCATCTCAGTGATGAAGAGGCGGCCGCGCTACCGATCGCGTTCCTGACCGCTCAGCACGCTTTGGTTCATGTTGGGCGATTGGCGAAAGATGAATCCGTGCTCGTTCATGCCGGAGCCGGCGGCGTCGGCTTGGCGGCGATTCAAGTGGCGCAATCAATCGGGGCGGAGATCTTCACCACCGCCGGCCATCCCACCAAACGACGACTGCTTGCCGAATTGGGTGTGCCGGAATCCAACATTTTTGATTCGCGTGACATCACCTCGATCGAAGCCATTCGTGAAAGAACGAGCGGTCATGGCGTCAACGTGGTACTCAACTCGCTGCCGGATCAATGGATCGACGCGTCCATCAGTCTGATGGCGGCGCACGGCAGGTTTTTGGAAATTGGCAAAATTGACATCTACCAAAACCGCGCCCTGGGCTTGTTGCCGTTCCAGGACAATCTTTCGTACTCCGCAATCGACTTAGATCGTCTATTGAGAGAACGTCCGAAACATGTGCGAAAACTGTACAGCGAAATCACCACAGCACTTCGCGAGGGTACCTATGGTCCTTTGCCGATCACATCGTTTCGCCTGCAAGAATTGCCCAATGCCATGCGGTTCATGGCGGCGCGACGAAACATGGGAAAAATCGTCGTTCGACCGCCGACTTCCCAACCAGATGTGGCGACGGAGAAAGGAGTTCACGTTATCACGGGAGGCAGTGGTGCGATTGGAACGGGCGTCGCGCGAAGGTTGATTCAGCGAGGGGCGAAATCGATTGCTCTGCTTGCGCGATCCAGCCAAAGCGACGACGTCAGCCAGCTAATCGACTGGGCGAAGGACCACGGAGCGGATTGCCAATATTGCCAAGTTGATTGCACTGACAAAGACTCCACGCGTCGTTTGATCGAAAAACTTGTGGCGGAACACGGCAGTATTGTCGGCGTTGTTCATGCAGCGGGACTGCTTGATGACGGTTTGATGTACTCGATGACGACCGACTCGCTATCCAAGGTGCTTCATCCCAAGGTTGCCGGCGTTATTTCGCTTGATGCGGCTACCCGGGATCAGCCACTTCGCTACTTCACAATGCTGGGCAGCATCGCTGCGATGTTTGGGTCGCCAGGCCAAGCAAACTATGCGGCCGCGAACGGTTTCTTACGAGGGTTCGCCGAAGACCGACGCAATCGCGGTTTGCCTGCGTCATTGATCCATTGGGGGCCGTGGGCTGCTAACCCGGACCAGCCCAACCCAAATAAGGGCGGCGGCATGGCTGACGACTTGGTTCGTAAAAAGAACTTGGCCGCTCGAGGCCTGCGGATGTTGCGATTCGACGCGGCCGTGGACGCGTTGATCGATTCCGCAGTTCATCCGTGTGATGCTGGCACTGTTATTGTCGATGCGGATTGGAACACAATGCTCTCCGCCAGTCCGGTCGATCAGTTGCCGTCCGTCCTCCGGCGTTTCAAAAGTAGCGACGCGGAAGGATCTACTCCGGCAGGCACGACAAAAGATGACGCCCTTTTGGCGTCGTTGGCAACAATGGAACCCGTGGAAAAAGCTGAAAGATTGGTTGTTTATCTTGCCGAGCAATTGGGCAACATCATGTCGATGGATCCAACTTCGATCGATCCGCAACAACCGCTCGGCTCGTTGGGCTTGGATTCGCTGATGGCAATCGAATTAAAGAATACGGTCGAAGCCCGGCTGGATATCGCGTTGCCGATCAGCCAGTTCATGGAAGAACCAACCCTGGTGACTTTGTCGCAGGCTGCCGCGGATTTGGTAAATACTTCTTAACGAACACCATTTAGCGAACACCGTTTAGCGAACACCGTTTAGCGAACACCGTTTAGCGAACACC
>CAYUGI010000137.1:0-7832 GCA_964444105.1 uncultured Pirellulaceae bacterium | reverse complement strand
CGAACACCGTTTAGCGAACACCGTTTAGCGAACACCGTTTAGCGAACACCGTTTAGCGAACACCGTTTACGAGAACCGCGACCTGGAGTTCCTATTCACCCAGCTGCCGCTACCGCCGGTTTTGCAATGCGATAATGGTGTACAGCGGCAAGTGCGAAAAGCATGGGTAGAGCAAAGACGAAGACACTGGTTCCAGACAAATCCCAAAGTCGGTGCCCTGTTCCAAATATCGACACCGCGAATGCACAGACAAACAGGGTGGTTGCCTGAATACTCTCACCCATCAGAAGGACAGAGAGGGCGAGAACGCCTGCGAGCAAAAAACCCCAGAAGATGAGATAAAAGCTGACTTGGCCGATCGCGATGAAGAGTGCTACGCCAGTGGTAATCAGCATCACTTCGCCGATCCCGAATCGGAACTTGGATTTTTTCGGCGCATTTTGCTCTGGCTCGGATACTGAAAGACGAAGTCGCTCAGAAACATCAAGCTGTTCAGCTTGCGTTGATCGCGTCAGGCGGAATCCGCGAAACACGAGAAAGAAAATGATCGCTATTGGCGGCAAAAGGACTGGCAGTGCACACGCCAAAATAAAGCCGCCCCAAAGATAGAACGCGCTCACCCGCGTTAGAAGTCCTGCGATGCTGATCACCATCATCAGCGCCGCGAAAAATGCGACGACGGGCCCGTCGAAAAAAGCGGTCACCGATGTTCGCTGAAATGATATCCGTTGCAATGCTGAGGCATCTGCTTCCGCCTGTCCCCCTCCCTGCGTCAGCGGAACAAACAAAACGATAAATAGAACCGTGATCGCAACCGCGTCCATCAACAAGCGATGTTTCCAACCACTGCTGGCCCCCTCCAATACCAGGACCATCACCCAAATAGCGACCGCCACAGCGACAATCGACAACAAGAAAATCGATTCACCCAATCCAAGCTTGCCAACACGAATCGTATTCGTGATTTCAGAATCCGCACTGCGCAACAGTTCAGGGCGAAATTGGTTCGCGGGCAAGACCTCAACCGTCGCGGCATGTTTTGCGTGTACCCGGCGATGCAACCCTGCATCTTGCCCGGACACGAAACGCTGCGAGTAGGGCGTATCCCAGTAGTACGTCGTGGTCGTGGACACATCAAGTTCGACATTCTTCTCCACCGGCAGCATTTCTGCGGGCGCGAAGTCAGTTGACTCAATCAAACGGACTTTGTCGCTCTCTAACGCGAACAGATCCCACTGCCCAAACCGTTCCGATTCTCTGCCATGCTGAATCGCAAAACGATTCCCTCTCGCTAGAAACCGCGCGACGTTCCTGCCTTCAATACCGGCAACGCTCTCTCCCGATTCAGTGTTTAAGATCGTAGCAGCACTGCCACCATCCTCGCCCGCTTGCCTTATCACCAATAAGTGCTGGTCATCATTCATAAATTCCAAACGCGTCGCGTCCCGCAGTGCCAATTCTTGACCCGAGAACCAGATCTCTTCACCCGACTTACCATCCAAACAGCTAACGCCGGATCCTCTGGACACCATAATGAACCGCCCATGAGTATCTGCCGCAATTAGAAGTCCCTTCTTCGCAGTCAGCGCCGGCTGCCACGACAGCGTGCGGCGGTTGCCCAAGTCGGCGTCCCACGCAATCACTTCGATCGAGTCACTTGCATTCACGCCCGATGAAACTTCCAGCAACGCAGCGCCACTTCCATCCGCGCGATCGACGTATCGCAACGTCCTCACTTCCTGGTAGCGAAGCACAAATTGAGCGGCTATCACGATCGGAATTGCCGCCAGTAGCAAGCACCAATGAAGTCGATTCAATGAATACGCCCCTTTTTAAGTTTGCTTGCCTTACAGCGATCTATTTCGTGCAATCGGCCACCACGGCCAGCATCGCCTCGGTGACCTGAGCGGGACTCTGCGCGGCATCAATGACTGCGGTCTGCGAACCACTATGCGGAAGTTCACGCAAGAACGCTTGGCGAACGGACTCCAAGTAACGGGCACCGCGAGCTTCCATCCGATCGGCGGGTCCCTTGATCCTTTTCATTGACTCTGTCGCGGGCATGTCCAACAGCAGTGTCAGATCGGGCCGTAAACCAGCATTGGCAAGATCTCCCATCTTCCACAACATTTCCGGCTCCACGTCACCGCCGATGCTCTGGTAAACCACGTTAGCCAAAAGAAAACGATCCGAAATCACGGTCTGCCCAGCAGCGAGCGCGGGTCGAATCGTCGTCTCGATCATCTCGCAGCGACTGGCCATGAATAGCATCGCTTCGGTGCGACGATGAATCGTCACATCGCTATCAAGCAAGATCGCGCGTAAGCGGGCGCCAATTTCCGTGCTACCAGGATCACGAACACAAAGCACATCATGGCCACGCTCGCCCAAGTAGACAGAAAGCTGTTCAATCTGAGTCGACTTGCCAACGCCATCGATGCCGTCAAGGGTGATGAAGATTGACATTGTTTATCGGGCTTCGTCGCACATGTGGCTGTGAATCATCAGGTCGTCAGTATGGCGTCACAGAAAAGTCTCCGACGCGATCCGTGAACTCAGTCTATCAAATCTCTCTTCAAAACAAACATGACCAGCGAAAACAGACGCGAATACGAATCTCTAAATACCTGCGAGTAAGATCGCCGCACAAGATCGCTGCACAGTCTGTAGCCTTCGGCATTTGCACGCCATTTTGCCGATCGCTAAACTCTGTTTTTCATTTCTCGGTCGGGGCAAAGAGGATTTCCATGACGATTCGTATTAGCGGCACCATTTTCTTGGCAATGCTTTGCTGCGAGTGTTTGGGGCAAGGACGTGAGCCACTTACTTTTGATGGACTGGTTCAGGAACCTGCTGCGTTGGAGGGCATGCCGATGGCCGTGCAATTCCTGAACGGCATCACAGTAAAAGACAGCGAGCTGGTTTCTTTCCTTCAGGACCGAAGGACCAAAGCGATCCAGTTCGTGCAATACAAAGATGGAGGACGAAAACCGAAAAAGAAGGCTGAAGAAGTCTACCGGATGATTATCAATCAAGTTCCGTATCGGCTGCGTTTCCACCAACCCAGTATGGGCTACTACCTGATCGACGAATTGGTCTCGGTAAACAAGGTGAAGTCCCGTTTGGAAGCCAAGGAGGCGTCGTTTAGACACATCGCAGCGGAAGACGAAACTCAAGCAGCAGTCATGAAACAAAAAAGTTTCTTTGATGACGCTATCAAGTCACTTTCGAATCCCGCGCTGCGGACCTACGAATCCAAGTTCTCGCTCTTGATGACTGACTACCCCGCCCCGATCGCGGGCCGTGTTGGCCAATATGTCGATGACTTATGCGTGCAGATGAACAAGCTGAATGGGATTCCGGTGGATGCAAACATTTGGGAAGGCAAGGTCATGGTCGCACTTTTTTCCAACCAACCGCTTTTCGGTGCTTACCAGATCAATGCGATGAAGAACCCAAACTTCGGCGCTTCAACCATCATCTACCACAATCAAAGCGATAAGTTCATGGTCTCCTGTCACGCCAAACAGCTGAACAGCTCGCTGGCCAGGAGGATTTGCTGGGGCGTCGCGGGCGGCTACGTTGCCCGCTACCGATCCAATGTCAAAATGCCTGAGTGGCTGAGGGTCGGAACACGTGAATGGGTCACGACCAACATGTTTCCTAATCGAAGCAAACAGAAATCAAAGTTTGCTCAGATTGCCAAGTCGCTAAGCCGTACGCGAAGCTTGTTGGGAATTCTGTCGGCGGAGGAACTGGACGACAACCGTATCGACACCGCACTTCTACTCGTTTCCCATCTCGCCAACCAGAACTCGGGAGCCTTCGGTCAGTTTTTCCAAGACATCAAAGCGGGACATGAATTCGAGGACGCCTTGATCACCAACTATGGCGTCACTCCCAACCAGCTAGCAGCAAGTTTTGGTGCATCGTTTGGCGTCGCCAACGTGGTTCCCTAACACTCTCATTCGCCTGTTTGAAGAATCAATTCCGCTGAGAGCTTCTTTGATTCGCGAGATTAGCCGGAGAAAATCCATCAGGCTGACCGCCAATCGGCATGTGGTTGTATTGGATGACTTTCCATTGCCCTGCATTCTTTTCAAAAGTCAGTAGCACCCTTCGGGGCACACGCATATTTTTGAATCGGCCAACTTTGTCGCTGGCCACGACGCTGGCAATCATGTCGACGTCTGCTTGCGGTGGATTGCTGCCTGGGACCAAGTTGATCGTAATGCTGCTGGCCTTCACGCGATCAAATTCGTACTTGGGCAACTCCATCAGCGCCTGCTGGCGAGTTTTTTCGTCGCCGATCACTAAAACGGCTCGGGTCGGATCGTTGTCTTGGATCGCTTGGGCCGTTTGATAAATCAAGCTTTCAATCTGTTCTCGGTCGGTCTCTAGTTCCGTTGCGATGATCCAAATGACGGGGATCAAAGCCAAGCAGGCAAACCCAGCCAGCGCGAAGCTCTTTGTGCCGCTTTGCAGCCAAGCAAACAGCAAGCCACCGCCAAAAAGACCAGCCATCAGTGAAAGAAGCAACGGTTGCTCTGCCAAGATCGTCATGCTCTCACTCCATCGAAGTCGTTCTGTAAAGTAACTCACCAGGCACAAACGCGGCGGAACACAACTCGCAACAAAACCGCGCAACGAAAACGCGCGCCTGAAAAATACACCATAAAAAATCGCCTGGAAAGTAATACTCTCCAGACGATCGTTTGGTTCACTTTACCGCTTCAGGTTGCGGTCGCGTCAGATTTAGGACAATTTTGCAGCGAACATCGGTCCGCCGTAAACGCCACCGCTGCCAAGCTGCTCTTCGATGCGAAGCAACTGGTTGTACTTAGCCATGCGATCCGATCGGCTAGCCGATCCAGTCTTGATCTGCCCGGTGTTCAGTGCGACCGCCAAGTCAGCGATCGTCGCGTCTTCCGTCTCACCACTTCGGTGACTGGTCACCGCGGTGTAGTTGTTTCGTCCGGCCAAGTGGATCGAATCGATTGTTTCTGTCAGTGATCCAATTTGATTCACTTTGATCAAAATACTGTTTGCGATCCCTTCATCGATACCACGCTGCAGCCGCTCGACATTGGTTACGAACAAATCGTCGCCAACCAACTGAACTTTATCACCGATCTTGTCAGTCAGTTTCTTCCAAGTTTCCCAGTCGTCCTCGTCCAAGCCGTCTTCGATGCTGCAGATCGGATACTTGCTGCACCAATCGGCCAAGAAATCGACCATCTCGTCGCCCGACAATTCCTTGCCGTCCATCTTGTACTTCTTGCTGCTGGAGTCGTAGAACTCGGTCGCCGCAGCGTCCAGCGCGATCCAAACTTGTTCGCCAGCTTTGTAGCCAGCCTTGTCGATCGCTTCCATGATCACATCAAGAGCCTCTTGGTTGCTCTTCAGATCCGGTGCAAACCCGCCTTCGTCGCCAACTGCGGTGTTGTAGCCTTTGCCGGACAGAACCTTTTTCAGGTTGTGGAAGATTTCTGTTCCGCAACGCAGCGCGTCGCTGAAACGCTCGAAGCCAAGTGGCATGACCATGAATTCTTGGACGTCAACCGAGTTATCGGCGTGTTCACCACCGTTGATGATATTCATCATCGGAGCTGGCAACGTGCGAGCACCCGCGCCGCCGAGGTAGCGATAGAGCGGCTGATTGGTCGACTGAGCCCCTGCGTGAGCGGTTGCCAAAGAAACGCCTAGGATCGCGTTTGCGCCCAAGTTTTTCTTATTTGGTGTACCGTCCAAAGCCAGCATCGCGTTATCGATACCGGCCTGATCAGTGGCGTCTTGGCCCATCAACGCTTCGGCAATCTTTGTGTTGATGTTTTCCACCGCACCCAGCACACCCTTGCCCATGTACATCGACTTGTCGCCGTCACGCAGTTCCCAGGCTTCATGAGCTCCGGTGCTGGCACCGCTTGGGACCATCGCGCGGCCCATCGCGCCGTCATCTAGATAAACGTCGCATTCAACCGTTGGGTTTCCACGGCTATCAAAAATTTGTCGTGCTCGGATACCTTCGATCAGCGTCATCGGAAACCTCTGGTGGGGATTGTCAGAAAGGGGATGTTTGGATTGCATACGTTGTGCGTTGAGCGGACATTCTGTCCAATGGCCCACGAAGTCGCTAGACGCCACCCTGGCTGTGGAGTCAAAATCGCTAGGCAAACTCCCGTCAGGCTGATGTTGCGGGCCGTTTTCACCCGTACAGCTGGCTTCCGAATGACTCCGGAGCTGTTCACCATACTCACACTTCACAAATTTCTATGTTCACTGGACTTGTCGAAACATTGGGTACGATCACCCGTGTTGCCGACCAACCCCCGGGCAAACGATTCACAATCGACTCTGGCGTTGTCGCGAAAGACGCGGCGTTGGGCGACAGCATTTGTATCAATGGATGCTGCCTAACGGTTGTGGCCATTGAGGGTGATCATTTGGAATTCGAGGCCGGTGAAGAAACCCTTTCACGCACCAATCTGGGCAAGCTAGCCAAAGGGTCCCAAGTCAACTTGGAACGATCGCTCGCTGTCGGCGATCGTTTGGGAGGCCACTACGTCACGGGACACATCGACGATCTTGGAAAATTGGCTGAACGACGCGATGATCCGCCTTGGTCGCATTTGCGATTTGAAATGCCCTCGCGTTTGGCTTCCCAAGTCGCGGCGAAAGGGAGCATCGCGATTGACGGAATCAGCTTAACCGTGGTGGATGCCGACGAGCAATCGTTTTCGGTCGCCCTCATTCCGCACACCTTAGAGGTCACGACGTTGGGACAGTGCCAAGTCGGTGACGCAGTTAACTTAGAAACCGACGTCTTGGCAAAGTACGTCCAACGCAGCCTGCAATTTGGCCACCCAGAATGACCGATCCCGAACCGACCAACGCGAATGATCCCGACGCAAATGATGCCGAAGCAAATGATGTCGCTTCAGCAGACACACCGGCCGAAAGCGTCTACCACTCGCCGAAAAATCCGCCGCGTCAGACTGCGTCGTATCTTTCCAAACGACTGATGGCCGCAGGGCTCCGGCCGGTATCGCACTTCGGTCAGAACTTCCTGATCGATCTGAACTTAATCGACCTGATTGCAAGGTCTGCGGAGCTGCGGCCAAGCGACGTTGTTTTAGAGATCGGCACGGGCGTCGGATCACTGACAACGCGGCTGAGTGACAATGCCGGAGCCGTATTGACGGTCGAGATTGACCACAACTTGCATCAACTAGCGAGCGAAGAATTAGGCGGGCGCCCAAACGTCAAATTGCTTCAGTGCGATGCGTTGAAAAACAAAAACACACTTCGTCCCGAGATCATGGAGAACATCCGCGATGCGATGGAACGCATTGGCGACGGAGCCCGATTCATGCTGGTCGCCAACCTGCCGTACAACGTCGCCACGCCAATCATCAGCAACTTGTTACACGAATTGCCGCCGCCAGACCGCATGGTGGTCACGATTCAAAAAGAGCTTGCCGAACGCATGTGTGCGACGCCTAGAACAAAAGACTACAGTGCGCTGAGCGTGTGGGTGCAGTCGTTGTGCAAGCCGCAGATCGTCCGCGTCCTGCCCCCCAAAGCCTTCTGGCCGCGGCCGAAAGTCGAATCTGCGATTCTAAGACTCGACCTCGTCCCGGAGTGGCGTGAGAAGTTCGCGGATCTCAAGCACTACCACGAAACGATACGCTCGTTCTTCTTTCATCGCCGCAAATTCCTTCGCTCGGTCGTGATAAGCGCCATGAAAGGGCGTCTAGACAAACCCGCCGTCGACAAAGTTCTGCAAAGCCAAGGCCACGGCGAAACCGCTCGAGCTGAAGAGCTAACCGTCC
>CAYUGI010000136.1:0-18206 GCA_964444105.1 uncultured Pirellulaceae bacterium | reverse complement strand
TCGTTGGTTGTCAGGTTGTGCAAGATCGCGGCGGTATCTTGTCCATCAATGTCCAGAATGGAAAGGGCTTCAAGCGTATAAATTGGCGTCGTTTTCATGACGCTAAGAATAACAGTGAGAGCCCATTTGCCCCATGACAGTTGAACGTAGAATCGGATCTCGATTTGGGGGTCATGCGGTCGGGCTCGAATCGCAAGATCGCTTTGCAACATCGATGGGCGATGGTCTCCCGTTCGCCAAACACATCGGTCAATACGGTGGGATTGTGCAGATATTGCCGTTTCTGTCTTCAGTTGCCCCAAACTGCGGCAATTCCGCTGCTGTAGAGGGCCATTTGTCACTTCGGGTTGCGGTGTTTGCGTAAACTGGAGGGAGATTGGCAGACTATGTCGCATGCTTGGGCTGGGCTGCTTTACTCGCTCTCTTCCTCACTATTCAAAACCATATGGCTAGATGTCAGTCTGGAATCGCGACCCGCGATCCTGAGGTAAGGACTGGCAAGGGCCATCGTTGACTGCATGAGTCGCCACGATTTGCACGCCGACAACGCCAACGTTGCTCCCATTGCGGTGAACTTCGTTGGCTACTTGGTCCGGGAAGCGTTCGCACGACGCCCTCGGGGCGTGCAACGCTGCGCAGTCAGCCAAGCTCTTTCTGCGCCGCTTTCGGCTGCGGCTAAAATTGCGTCTCTGCTTGCGATCGCGTGCTGCTTCTGGACGGGCCTCAGCCTTGGTCAATCACCTGGAGATTTTCCGGATGTGAGTGCGATGCAGCGGGCCGCGGCAACGAAATCCGGCCAAGCCGAAGGGTTGCCAATCAACGCATTCATGGTGTTAGATCAGAACGGTAATTTGATCTACCTTCCGGGGATGACCTACGAACGCTGGCGAGAACTGGAGACAGGCGCGGATTCTGAAAACCAAGCGATTGTCATTGAGCCACTTGAGATCCGAGGTACCGCGAACGATGGACGCGCTGAATTAGAGTTGAAACTGGAATTGACCGTTGATCCAACTGACGGTCAGTACATTTCGATTCCGTTGAAAATGGCAAACTTCTTTTTGATACGCGCGCCGGAATTTGGTAGTGCGCCCAAGTCTGCTGAGGGTGACAGTCAGTACATCCAGCCAAGTAAAGACGGAATGGTTTTGAAAGTCCGCAGTGTATCGCGGCGAAAATTGACGGTACGGATGAGTGTTTCTGCCTTAGTGCAATCGGGGCCTCCGCGTTTAGATTTTCAGTTGCCCGACCTGCCCGCCAACATCCAAATAAGCACTGATGCCGTTGACGTCGTTGGCGAAGTCATTGGAAGCGGTTCAGAAGTGCTTCAGACAAAGAAACTAAAAAATCGCGGGACTCGATTCGATGTGTCGACGGGCGGTGGCTCCTTGACGCTGCAGTGGTCACCGTCAGTGGGTTCGACCGATACATCTTCGCTGATCGAATCGGACAGCGTGATGCAACTTGACTGGGGATCTCCGGTGGATCAGCCGATCGCGTCGGTCACGTTGAGCCTTAGAAATATGCGTGATTTGCGCGGGCCCATTGAGTGGTTTGATGTCGATTTGCCTCCCGGTTCCGTGCTGCTTGATACGCCCGTCTTGGAAGCGAAGGATCAAGCCGTTTCGATCGAGCCAGTGAAGGGGAAGTCCGACCGGGTCCGAATTACGATTCCCGAACAGGAACGATCGCAGCGAGTCGCTGTGCGTTTAGAGTTGCAACTTCAGAACGATAAGGCGACAGAGCAAAAACCACTCAATTTACAGGTCCCACGAATCGTTGGTGCATTGCGACAGCAGGGTGAGATTCAGCTTAAAACCAGCAATAGCTATCGTCTTCGCTGGCGTTCTAGTTCTTGGGTGCGCAGTTTTCTAAACGACGATTCTGGCGAAAGCACGTCTGCGCGTCGCTATCAGTTTCGATTCGATCGTGGTGACTTCACCCTGCCAATTTGGTTGTCCGCGAACAAGCGTCAGCTATTGGCCAATAGCGATTCGATTGTGACGATCCGGGACGACATTGCCAGTTTGGAAATGGAGATTCAGTTCAACGGGAATGCCACCGACAGTCGCTCGCTAGATTTAGACTTGTTCGACTGGCGTCTTCGAGCCGTGATCGACGCGGACACCGATGATACGCTGCCATGGTTTGAAACAAACCAGCGACTATCAATCGAGATGAATACAAGTGAAGAGACTCTGCCGCCCATTATGATTCTGGCGCAGCGATCGATCGTGGGCGAGGACGCGGAAGCTAAGCAGTTGGCTTTTCAGATGCCTCGCATCATTCAGAACGACAAGTCGCTGGCGATCGGATCGAACAACGTGACTGTGAAGAGCACCAGCAGTTCGACTTTTGTGATCGATTTGGAAGAATCGAGTGGGCTGGAACGAATGGCGGTTCAGACAGTCGATGATGAACCGACAATTGCTGTGAGTCAGTTTCGTATTCTCGGCGTTGACAACGCTCCGAGAATTGTTGGTGCGATGATTCGACAGCCTCCGCAGATTACTCTGACAAGCCGTGCCGACGTGGTTTTGTCAGGTGATCAATTAACGACGTCGATGGACTGGACCGTCCAGCCCCGCACCGATTTGGCTGGAACGTTGCCGGTCCGCGTTCCTTCGCAGGCCTCACGTATTTCACCGAAGAATGAACCAGCATCAAAAGTTACGCCAGAGCCGGTTGGTCTACTGGCGAATAATGTCGTTGCGAACGGTGTCGTTGCGAACGGTGTCGATACGAACGGTGTCGATACTACCGAAACAGATGCCTCGAACACGCCGCCGGTATTTTGGTCCGTCACGGTTGATAATGTGGCAGCTCAATTGGTCGCAATCGATGGAGAGCGATTTCGTCTAGTGTCGGACCGTCTGGGCGTGGCACCGGTTGTGATTCGTTGGCGAAGGCAAGACCTGATTCCTCAAAGTGAGCTTGATGATGAAATTCGTTCGATTCGCCTTCCTGTTCCGGCGTTAGCCGATGTGACAGTGGAAGGGGATGTGGTTGTATCAACTCAAGGAGACTCGGTAACTAGTCTTTTCGCAGCAGACACGACATCACAAACGCGGATTCAGTTTCAAGCGATCCCTGATCGAGTCCGAATCCGCATGACCAAATTGTCGGCGGACCAAAATGATCTGGCGATTCGCAAGGCAGTGCTAAGATCCGCGGTTGGAAGCAATTCACGCTATGAGCAGTTTTTGGCGCTCATTCAGGGGGGTGATTCGCTTGATCTAAGCTTGCCTGATGAGGTGGGGGATGTCCGTTTCGAGGCCAAGATCGATCAGAAGAATGCGGCGGTCAGTCGCAATGGAAATCGATTGCGGTTGTCCTTGCCCGGTGACAGCCAAACACATCGCGTGGACTTGCGCATCTGGGTCGACGAGCCTTCTGGACGCTTCACGAAAACGATTGCGCCGGTATTGCAGTTGCCGATCAGAGTTGGTCGTGTTTACTGGCAAGTGGCGACACCGCGAGATTCGCATGTCGTTTGGGCGGCGCCGACGGTGGGGCGAGCGATGGACTGGCAGTTTAACTTTGATAGTTGGAGCCTTTCCCGGACGCCCATTTACAACGATACCTCTTTGACCCAGTGGGTCGGTGTCAGTGGTGCCGGTGCGATGCCACCGGGTAATCGCTACCTGTACATCGGCTCGGATGTTCGTTCGTTTTCCGTCTGCGCGCTTTCACGAGCGACACTGTGGTTGCTGGTGGGTGGGTTTCTGCTGCTTTTCACTTCGTTATTACGCTACGTGCCCTCGTCAAGAAATCCGTTGACTGCGGTGACTGGCGCCGTGTTTTTTGCAGGGCTTGTCGCGGTCGCACCTGATGCAGCCGTTCTCGCTGGCCAGCTTTCCGTGGTTGCATTGATCCTTGTTCTTGTGATGCTGGCTGTCGCAGCTTTGATTAGGAAGCCCTCCACCGCACTCAACTCTGCAGCCGAATTGGGGTCCGTTTCGGCGACTCGGTCGGCGGCACCTGCCGCACCATCGACGCGCACCTTGCAGGTTGATCCTGAGCGTCAGCCATTCGCAACTGAATCGGGTGTCTCCGCAACAAGCGAGGCATCTTCGTGAAACAGTTTTTTTCATGGCTGGCTCTCAGCCTTGTGCTCGCGAATACGACGGTTGGGCAAGAGCAAGCAATAAAACAAGAGCAAGCAACAAAAGATGATAGTGAAGTTGCTGCGTCCATTGATGGTAATGTCGCCAATCAATCGGAGGTTTCAGCCGCAACCCAGTCCGAGACCAATCTTTCTGAAGACGGCCTGATCTCTCGTTTGATGCTTCCTGCCGAAATGTCTGGCGAGAGAGCGGTGATCGCGACCGGTGTATATCAGTCGCAAATTGTTGGTGTCGTCCCCAAGGATTTTCAGCCAATATCAATTGACCGGCTTGCCGCTGCCATTCAGGCAAATGAGGAAGGTGAAGTTAGCAGCAAGGACACCGTCTTAAAGTCATCGTTTTACGATATTCGATTGGTTGACAATCTGCTGATTAGCGATCGTTCTTCGATCGACTTGCAGTTCACCAACACGGGCTCAACCCTGCATCCGTTGGGCATTGCCAATCTGGCCATAACCAGTGAGCGTGACCCGTCATATTGGGCGACAAGCGTTCCTGATTTTAACAGCCAAGCAACGTTCGAATCCGGCGGCGATGGCCTTCTTTATGCCAATGTTCCCGTTTCCAAAATCAGAAATGGCGAGGCGACGATTGATTTCGCTTGGGAGTTGAATGGTCAGCAAGAGGGAATCTACAAGACATTCCAACTGAAGCTTCCCAGAACGGCGAGAACTCGTATCGTCCTGTCTTCGCCAGCCGACATGACCCCGGAGACATCCAGTGGTGTGTTGCGGAGTCTCCCTGGGCCACCTCCTGGGGCTGATGTGGATTCACGACGCGATGATGTGCGATGGCACACCATCGATGCGGGAGGGTTGGATAAAATCAGTTTGCGGTTCCGTCCTCGCATCGACCAGGACAGTTTGACGCCAACACTTGTGCGTCGCCAAAAGTTGCAATACGAAATCGGCCCAACAGGGTTGAACTGGATTCATACTTTTACTCTCCAAGCCCCTGGGGGAAAAAGACTCCCTGAGTTCCAAATCGAATCAGCAAACGTCACGTCTGTTCTAGTCGATGGCGTTCACGTTCGATTCGATCAAACGAGTGAAGGAAATGGGCGTTACGCGGTCCGCATTGTGCCTCCTTTCGGTGGTCCGTCCTCGATCGCCAGATCCTCGGTCGTTTCGATCGCCGGTACTGCGCCATTGAATCAAAGCGAGGGCTGGAGCTACCTGCCTTGTCTGACGTGGGAAGACCAAGACGTGATCCTGTCGCATCATTCATGCGAAGCACAGCTTTCTGTTTTGGATCCTCTGCTTTTGGTTTCTTGGGATCTGCCTTCACAATGGACGCGTCAAACATCTAGAAGCACCGTCGTTGCGGATCGACAGGTATCCAAAGTTGTGTTGGCGAGGGGGCCACCGAATTTCACGAGTTTGGTAGCCGGAAGTTCGATCCTTTCCGAATCAACTGATCTGGACGTTCAGGCCGCGAAGGGAGTTGGCCAGGGATTCGAATCGGGAGGTAAATCGTCCCATTGGTCCAGAATTCGATTGACGCGTCGGCCGGTGTTTAGCGCCCAGGGAATTCAAGCACAGTTTAGCGTCGATGAAAACGCAACTGAGGGAAGTCGTCTCGTGTCAGCGAAGGCGCGACTAAAGGTGAAAATCGCTGCCAGCCGAACATCGCCTGTTGAATTGCAACTCGAGCCTTTCTGGAATCTAAACAAGATCTCCTTCACGCACTCTGGCCGCGTGATTGAGGGTTCGTCTATCAGGCAGCGTGGCCGAATCGTAACGCTTTGGCCAGAGACAGAAGATCTATCCGAATCACTGCTGACGATTCAATGCGAGGGCTATCGACGCGTGCGCGGTACGCAACAGATCTTGATGCTACCTGAAATGTGGTTTGTGAGATTTCAGGGGCTTCGTGCGGAAACGACGATGGCGATTACGCCGCCGGATAATTTGAATTGGACGGGCTCAGTTGAGTTGAAGGAACTCCGCTCGGCGGTTAGTTCGCTAAGCGACGAAGACATGCAGTTCTTTGACGGAATCACGGATGACACCGTTATTTACCGTCCCAAGACGGATGCGACGCCGGAGCTGTGGCTTGAAAAGCCAAGCATTCTGGTCGACGTTCGCGCATCGTTGCGGTTTCAGTGGATCGATGAAAAGGTTCATGAGTCACTGGTGATTGACGCTGAATCCGCCAGCCAGCTGGTTCGGGAATTGTCCATTCGCATGGCCGTTGGCAAAAGAAATTTGCCGCTACCAAAGTATCGTTGGAGTTTGGAGTCGAAGGGGAGCGACCTATCCATCAATTTGCCGTCAACAGCGGTTAGGGTCGATCAACCGGGACAGTACACCATCGGCCTAGGAGAAAAGAGCTTGCGCAGTAGGAAGCTGGTTGGGCGCAGGGAGTACGGGATCAAGCAACCGTTACGAGTTGAACTGCCCAATGTATTGGGCACCGCATCACAAGAGAGCGAAGTGATCGTGGGCGAAGGGTTGCGTGTTGGACGGATGGATGCCTCCATACAACGCGTCCCCCTTATCTTCAACGCAGATTCTGAAGTAACAACAGAGGTCGACTCGGTAGCCAATCGTGTTGCGGCAGTTAGGCTAAGGTACGACGCAGCGAAGAAGCCATGGATCGAGATCCAACGATCTGTGTCCGACCCCAACATTGGCATCGTCTGGCAGCAAGATATCGAGTTAACCGCATCAAGCCGTGGTGCAGATTCAATCCAAGGGACCTTTTTGGTTTCATCAAGCAAGGAAATCAAGATTGTCTACGAACCGGACCTGCGTCTTGTATCGCTGACGCACAATGGCAATCCGATTGACTTGGCAACGGTTCCTGAGCGCCCCATCATTCTGCCTGCGCAAAAGCAAACCGATAGTGTGCAGGCAGTATGGTCGCGAGAGAGCGTTCAACGCGGATGGTGGAGGCAGTGCCGAATACCGTTCATTGAAATGAGTGGCGTGCAGATTAAGCCGACCTACCGGCTGCGAGAATCATCGGACACATTCGCGCTTGCCTCGCTGAACACGAGGGCGGCGGACCACCACGGTCGCGGAATCGACGTCGCCGCTTCGTCCTACCGATTGTTAGTGCACTTAGATCAGGCAATCGCTGTAGGTTGGCTGCTGGCACTGTTCTTGTTCGCCGTTTCGTGGGCATTTGCGAGAAAACGACTGCTAGCTCTCGCTGGATTGATTGTGATGGCAACGGTTTCCGCCCTGCTTTGGCGTCCTTGGCACGCAGCAATTTTGGGCTGGATTACCTTGCCGATGGTTGCTGGGGCTCTGCTGGAGACGACTCGAAAGTGGAATCAAAGGTTCCTTGATTTGAAGAATGAAATGGGCAATGCGGATACATCCGGGGATTCGACTGAGTTTTCGGTCGTTAATGATCTGCCTGGCACGTCTAGGCATTCGCTTGGCGTCTTTCTCTTGGCTGTTGTCGGCTACGCGTTGGCAAGTACGCCTGCTGTGCTACACGCTCAGTCGGCCCCACTGAATGCGAAAGCCCCGATTTCAAAAGGCCCGATTTCGAAGGGCAATGATGTTCATGTCCTGATTCCCATCGACAAAGAGTCCAAGCCGGTTGGCGACAAAGTTTATGTGTCGGGCAGTGTTTATCGGGAGTTGTTTGATGACCGTTTCAAAAATGCGGTGAACAACGTTACGTTTCTTTCGGCGAATTATGAAGTTGAGCTAGGAGCAGTCTCGGGCTTAGCAATGGGGGGCACGAGATCGACGGTGACTGCTCAGTTCGCTGTTCGCGTCCGAGGCAGAGGCGGCCTTTCAAGATTACCGTTTGCTATCGATACGCTCCGACGCATTGAAGTCCGCAACAAAGAAGCGTTTCGTATCGTGCGGTTTTTCGCTGAAGGAAAGAACGCAGTATTGGCGGAACTGCCGCAGGGTGAAGAATTTTTGCTGAAGGTTAGTTTTGTCATCGAGGAAATGAGAAACGATGAAATCACGACACTGCAATTGTCCATTCCGACGGTTGCGGCGTCTCGTGTGACAATTGAATCGGATCGATCGATCGCTAACGTGGACGTAACCAGTGCGCAAGGCAAGACGGAAGAAGACCTCGCTCTGCGGCGTTGGTCTGCAAATCTAGGGCCGGTCGCTGCTTTGGACGTTCGTTACACGAGCAACGAAGACGCGACCGAGAATTTGGCCGCGACGATCAATCGCCTGTTCTTCGTTCGACTAGGCAAGTCGATGACGCATGTCGATGGTCAAATTAGATTGTCACGCAACATGGCTCCGGGCGAGGAGTTGCAGCTGACGGTTGCCGATCCGCGCGTTCCAATACTGACGTCGCCAGCTTGGAGTCTCGTCTCTTTGGATTCGATAAGTGCCACACGCCACCGATTGCGAATTCGCAAGCTGACTGACGCGAACTCACCGATTCAGCTTCTTTGGTCTTTTCCCACGGTCATCAATGATGCCACGTCGCTTCAGGATCGCGAGGCAATGTCATTGCCCGACGTGTACGCGAAGGCCACCGAAGATGAACCGGCTTGGATTGCCATTGGTCATGACCCTGATCTACGGTTTACCCTGGATGATGAAGGCGTGGCTGCCACGCTAAGCACTGAGCAGTTCTTTTCGCAGTGGGCTGGCTATCGCGACAGTCGTCGGCCCGATCAAACTTTGATTGCCGATGGCGAACTGCCTTCGGTTGTCGTGTTCCAAAGCCGTTCGGTCGAGCACTCAGCGACTGTGACGCAGCAGTTGCATTTGAAGACGCAGCAGGCTCTCGTTGAATTTCAGGCCCGAATTAGCTCGAGTGATGCCGGCATCCATGGTCGTTCGTTGCGAGTGCCGCGCAATATTCAGATCACGCGTCTCATGGTCGATGGAGTGTTAGTGGATCAACCTGCTGAGTCGTATGGCAACTACTTTGAATTTCCTTTGGGAGATTTCGCAGGTGTTGATGAAACAGTCATTGAGGCGGTCGGGTCGATGCGCATTCCACGAAGCAAGTTGTTTACGGTTCCGCAAATTCGTCTTTGGCCCGCAGTCATCGCGACAGATAGACGGTACGTGGTTACACGTGAGCGGAATGTCCGTACCCAAGTGGTTCGCCCCCCGGGGGAAGCGATTGATGTAGATATCTCTGATGCTAAGCAGACCGAATTATTGAGTGTTGGAAAAATCATTGTGGCCAGTTGGGGCCTTGGAAAAGCCGATCCCAACGCAAGCCCGCCGCCGCTGGTGGGCAGGATTCAGGTTTCTGCCAAACCTGAGAAGTTCGGTTGCCAGCAGCTCATCAAGATGAACTATTTGGACGGTCGCTGGAGAATGTCATCGGAGATTTCATTCGACGATGACGCGATGCCTGACTTCATCGATCTCGAAATCCCGACGCGCTGGTGCGAGAATTTGCGAGTTTCCCCCAGGACGCGTTGGACCGAAACGGTTTCCGCAAATCCTTCTTTCCAGTTGGTTCGAATCGCGTGCGATCAAGCAACTCTGTCAAAACAGAAACTGACTGTCAGTAGTGAACTGAACTCCAACGATTTGGGGCGTATCTCGGTACCGCAAATCGAAGTGCTTGGCAGAGGAGAAAGACGCATTGAGTTTTCCTTGCCAAATCGGCTGGTATCCGAACCTGTTTCGTGGGAGACGCGGGCTGTCAGTCCAGCGAAGAATCTCGCGGGGCGCTCCACGTTTTATGCCGAGAGTGACAAGTGGTCTGTTGAATTAGCTCCGCTGTCGCAAAAGGAGTCATCGCCAATTATTCTCGCTGTCGACTCACGGATATTCCCGCAATCAGATAGCGTCATCGTGAGCACGCGATGGGACTTTGTTCCCAATGGGGTAGACAGCGTGTTGGTTTCTCTACCGGAAAAGGCAAGGTGCTTGGGAGCCTGGACGGCAGGTACAGCGGTTGCAATTGAAAGAGAAGAGCCAGGGGCGGATCCATCACGGGCATCGCGGCGGGTTGCCGTGCGTGTTCCGTTGGCACTAAGCCGATTGGCGCAGTCAATCGAACTACTTACCGAAGTTGCCCTCGCAGACGCTCGGCAAGGAATGTACCTGCCAGCGTTGCTTGACATTGCCGAGCCCATTCATTGGACTGTGACTTACGCCCCGGTATCGAATCGGGGGGCGACAAGTAGCCGTGTGGTCGAAAAACGCAACAGCCTTTCACAGGCCACAAGAGATGCTGATGACATGCGCTCGCTGGCGTTGGGTTTCGCGGTCGTCAATGCAATTGACGAATCCCTGGACACACTTGCCGAGCGTCCAACAGATGAAGTCGCCACTTGGTTGCTGCCGTGGGTTGCTCGGTACAAAAACATCTCCCGCGGATCAGGTCGCCAAGCTTCCATGGATCCTGCCGATGAACTGAGTGAGTCTCAGCTAGAGACCGTCATGACTGATATCGATGAACGCTTTCGATCACACGATTCCAGTATCCAAGAGAATTCGCTGAAGCTTGCGTGGACTGCACTGGATCAAAAAATGAAATCTTACGTGCAGCGATTTCTCAATGCGGATGACTATCTGCAAGTGATGACTAGCAATCCGATGTTTGACGCTCGCAATTACGACGGCTACGAACTTGCCAGCGTCGTTCAAATCAAACCATCGAAATCGCCGCCCGCGATACAAGCGATTTCACGCGGGATGGATGCTTTACGTCGGGTGCTAGTCAACTTGCTTTCGCTTGCGATGGTGGGGAGCGTGTTGTTTTTGCTTCGGCCATTAAGGCATTTTGTCAAACCAATCTGCCAGCACCCAGCATTCTGGTTGGCGGCGGTTGGAATCGTGGGCGTATTTGTAGCGCCGATGCCTGTGTCCCTGGCAATCATTTTCGTATCGGCGACACTGGCGTTTATTCCTAGTCAAGGTCATGCGCGACAGTGAATTGGGCTACTGGTCGCCGAGTAGTTTTTTCAGTCGCCGAATTTCGGATTCCAGTACTTTGATTCTCTCTTGGGTTGAAGAGGAGGGGTTCTCTGGCGGATTTAACTTCAGCTTGTCCGTTGTTGATGGCGGTGCGATTTTTGCGGCGGAAGGTGGATCGGTGGACGGAGCTTTCTGAATTGGCCGATCGGCTTCTAGCTTTCGTTCAGGAATCGTCTCCACCGGAACTGCGTCTGCCTGAAGCGGCTGCGAAAATACTGCCTTATTGAGAGGCTCGTCGTCGCCAAACGCCATCTCGTCATCAACATGGCTAGCTTGGGAGACCGAGTTTCCTTTGTTCGTTGGCATCGACTGACTGACAGCCGTGGCTGGATCTGCGACAAGCGGCTCAGCCTTTGCTGGCTCGCTTTGAACAAGGATGCTCTTTCCAACCGCCAGAGGATCCTCGGTCCTTGAAGTCTGCTTGAGGCTCTCGTTAGTACGTTCAATGGGTATCGCAGACAGGTCGGACTGCTTGGTCGTCGATTTCTTCTTGGCATCGTTGTTGTTCGGCGAATTGGCAGAACCACCTTTCGCGTTGCCGAACAAGCTGCCAACCATCGATCCGACACCACCGAACATTGAACCACTTGTGGCTGGTTGAGGCTGAGATGGCTTTGTGCCCGGTGCAGGTTCCGATTGGGTCAGACTTGAATTGGGAGGATTTGCCGAAAAGCTAATCGTTGACGCTCGCACTCGGCTTCCTCGCACCAGTTGTACCGACATCGGTTTGTTTTTGGAGCGAGTGGACAGCTCTCGCTTCAGCGCGCCGCTGTTGGCAACCATCCGGCCATCGACTGCAACGAGCCGGTCACCCGTCTGAATACCTGCCGTCGCAGCGGGCGAATTAGGAGCGACTGAAGTGATAATGACGCCACGGACACCCTGGCGATCTTCGATGTCGACTCCCAAACGAACACCGTTGTCTGAACGCAATGAGCTGGGGCTCGCAGTTGCAACGTCTGTCCTAGCAGCCTCGATAGGCTTCGCCGTTTTCATTGATGCAACTGCGGGGAAATTCGTAGCGACGGGTTGGGCTACGACGGGAACGCGTAGGTCTGCGACGCGATTTCCGCGAACGACACGTAGCACTCCGGTTTGCCCCACTCTAATTGACTGGATTGCTCTTGAGAGAGATTCGACGTCAGCAATTGCCTGCCCGTTCATGGCAACGATTCGGTCACCAACCATTAGCCCCGCTTTATCCGCCAGCGAAAAATCTTGAATTTTCAGTACATCCAATCCTGTTGCTCCCGACGCGGATTGAATCACACGCAAACCCAAGGTGGGACGTGCTTGCTGGCCTGCAACCTGGGCGGCTGTTGGTGGCATTTTGGCTGGCTGGGATCGACTTTGAAGCGGCCCCGGTGTTCGCGGCGGAGCCACTTGGATAGGTCGCCCCCCGGTGTTTGGATTCGGTGCTGACGTGTTTGGGGTCGGCGAGGTTGCGACAGCCACCAAGCGACCGGTTCGTGGATCGATCCGAAAGACCTGAGTTTGTGCTGGATTCGTATTGCGTCCCGCTTGAGCATTGGCACCTTGCGACGTTGGCCCTGTTGGCCGAGAAGTAGCTGACGCCGCGGGCCGAGAAGTATTTGGCGCTGAATATCCTGGTGTGACTGTCTGCGGGCGGTATTGAGGTCGGTACTGGGGTCGCGGCGCGGATGGCTGCATTCGTGACCTCAGTCGTTGCAAAATCCCTTGCCCATTCGCTTGGGGCATTTCAACCGAAAAACAGAGTGTGCCGACCAAGAGCAGGAAGCTCACACGCAGAACAGGACGAAGACTCATCGCTTAAACTTTCTTAGTACTTTGGCATCGGTAAAAGGCGTGCAATATTCTGAACACCCGCCGATTCGTTTCAATGACTTGATCGTCGTATTTCACCGATTGGTGCCGACATACCCATGATAGGGCTGCTGGGGGAAAGAGAGAAACAGCCCAAATCGAAAAACTCCCGCAAAGTTGCCGCTTGCGATGAGGAAACGTGTCGATTGGGTTTCGGAAGCCTGGCGATCAGCTGTCGTTGGAATTTTTAACAACGAGAGAAAACTACCTAGTTTCCGCTTCGCTAGAGCTTGCTGGCTAAATCCTTGTTACTACCTTGGTTACGCGAACGCGGTCGAACGCTTGTTTGGATTCAGAGCGTTTGGCCAACAGGTTTTCCACGTCATGTTTGTGTGTCGCTTGTCTTCTGAAAGCGGGGCGATGCAAAGTATTTTTGTGGTGACAGTTTGGGCTGATGCCGTATTTTGTTGCCTTAGCCGCACGACCGGATTGTCGCTGGCAAACGTCTTTTCAAATTCAGCCAACAAGCGTTTGACTTGAATGCTAGCAACCTTAGAATCTGGCCTCGTCAGCCGGCGAATGAACGCGACTCGAAAGACTCTCGAAAAGCTCATTCGGCGAACTCCTTTTCAAAGGCGCGTTCGACACGGCAGACGGCAAGCATAGTAGACGCAGGACATGATGCGGGATTGGGCAGTGTTGCCACCCAGTGGAACTCGGTTGGTCAACATTTCAGTGCCAACGCTTCGGCTGCCCTCGACTCCTCCGCAAATTGCTTGACGACCATTTTGTTTTCGATGCTTGGCACTTCTGTCAGGTAGTCGATTCGACGTTCACGCCAATATCCATGATGGAGGATTGCGCTTCCCGTATGTCTGCTTCGCAAGGCTGCACCGATGACAAGGCCGTCATCGAGATATTCAAGGAGGCGTTGAAGCAACGTGTGGGACAGGACGTCTATCAGGCCTGGTTCTCTGCTGGCGTTTCATTCCGAATCGGAGACGCAAGCGACATCGAGAAGTCGAGTGGTATCGCGGCGGGACATCTTATCGCCGAAATTCGTGGTCAGTTTGCTCTGGATCGACTCGCTCGCAACTACACCCGCGAACTGCGCGGCGCTGCGATGCAGGCTTTTGGTCGTGCAATGGAAGTGCGACTGGTCTTGGCCGCGCCTCCGCAACAAGTCGCTCTTCCGATTGATGACTTGAATCAACCCAAAGCCCAGCAAACTGACACCAAGCCGCATGCGTCATCGGTGAAAGCGAGCGGACGGCAGGCGGCAGCAACGCGACAAACTCAGACGCGTCAGCAAGTGTCGCGTGTGAAGCAGCCAAGCGGTGGGCAAAGCATCGCCTCTCTTGTTCAACAGAGTTCATCAAGAAAGACGGCTCAGCGGTCACGTCGACGTAAACCGAAAAGCCAGGATACATCGCTTAGCCAGCCAACATTTCCTGGCATGCCTGTCCCGGAAACGCAACCAACCGAAACGGCGACCAAGAGTACCTCGTCTCAGAAAAGCACCGCTGCTGATAGTTCGCAGCCAAATGCCAGCGTTCAGGGTAGTGGTAACGAAAGCACCGCCCAGCAGCGGATGACGCTGGAGACGTTTGTTGCCGGCAAATGCAATCAGCTAGCTCGCACAGCGGCGCAGTTGGTATGCGAAAACCCGCAAGCCGGTTCGCCGTTGTTCATATCAGGGCCTCCTGGTGTTGGTAAAACGCATCTGCTGTTCGCCATCGCGAACTTGTTGCGCCGTCGCCATCGCATGCGGCGCGTCATGCACTTGTCGGCCGAGAAATTTACGAACGACTTCGTTCGCTGTGTGTCCGACGGAACGCTGACAACACTGCGCGGTATGTACCGCGACGTGGACGCTTTCATCGTCGATGACGTTCAGTTTCTCAGCGCGAAGAAGGCCACTCTTCGTGAGATGCTTTACACAGTCGAAAGCTTGATGGATCGCGGCAAGACGTTGATCTTTGCCGCCACCCATTCGCCCAGCGAGATATCGGGTTTGACCCAGGAGCTTTCGGGGCGATTGTCTGCGGGATTGGTCTGCACGATGCAGTCGCTGGATAGTGAAACACGCGAAACCTTGCTTCGCCAATGCATTGACGAAAAGTGCGTATTCCCGTGGCCGGAAGAAACGATTCGCGAGATCAGTCAAACACTACCGGGGGATGGACGCAGGATTAGCGGCTTTGTCAATCTGGTCAGTGTTTTGCAACGGATGAACGACCGCATGCCAACAACCGCTGAGCTTTACGAATTCGGTGGCAACCAACTTCGTAGCGACAAACCGTTTGTGACGATGTCAAAAATCCAACGTGCCGTGGCTCAAACGTTTCAGATGGAGGAAGAGGCGTTGCAAAGTAAATCGCAGGCCCGCACCGCAACTGAACCGCGAATGCTGGCGATGTATTTGGCGCGTGAATTGACGCCGGCGGCGTTTGCCGAAATCGGCCGTCATTTCGGAGGTCGCAGTCACAGTGCCGCGATTCTCGCTCGACGTCGTGTAGAGACTTGGCTGGCTTCTGGGAAATCGATTGGCCGCGGGTCCGCTGCACTGTCAGCCCGTGATGCACTGGATCGGATCGAAAGCTTGCTGCGAAGCGGCTGATCGAATTTTTTGCCAGTCTCTGGCTCGACTGGGGCCTCGCTTGCTGGGCCTCAAAATCATCAAAAGCCGCCTGCTTTACGTGTTGCTGCTGGTTTGCCGGCATTGTGTGGTCGACGTAATTTTCATTAGCGGTTGCGTGCCTGCTCCTGCGGCGGCAGATTAACGCTTACCACGGCGGCAGATGATCGCTCGCACATTTTCCTCCACATCACGCGCTTTCAACGACGGACCGATACCTTGATCGCTGACGACGACTCCTTCAAGAAACGCAAGAAAAAAACGCCTTCCGCAGCGGAGGTGCTCTCGCGACAGCCTCCATTCGATTTGGAAGCCGAGATGGGTTTGATCGGCAGTGTGCTGCTGATGCCGGAAGTTTCGGATGACATTTCGCAGCTCCGTCCGGAAGACTTCTATGACGACGCCAACCGCATCATCTTTTCGCACCTGAAGGAGATGCACGATACCGGTCAAAAAATCGACATCACCCTGCTTGGGTCGAGGCTCAGAACTTCCAAAGAATACGACAAGATCGGTGGCGCGGCTTACCTCGCCAAACTTTCCGGTGCGGTCGCCAACGCTGCGCACGCGGTCTATTACTCTGGCATCATTATTGAAAAAGGCGTCTACCGCCGGCTGATCGAATCGAGCACAGAGATTCTTCGCGACGCTTACGACCAAACCAGCGAAGCTCGCGAGCTGTGTGCGCAGGCGGAACAAAAAGTGTTCGCGATCATGGACGGTCGCTCCACGCAAAGTGTTCATAGTATCAGCGACGTCCTGCACCAAGCGATGGATCGCATGGACGCGCGCATGCGAGGGGAGGTGACTGACGGTGGAGTCTTCACGGGGCTGAAGGATTTCGACGACATGACTGGCGGGCTGCACAATGGCGAATTGGTCATTCTGGCGGCCAGACCATCGATGGGCAAAACGGCCCTGGCGATGAACATGGCGGAACACGCAGCGATCGAAGAACGCGCTCCGACACTCTTCGTTTCCTTGGAAATGTCAGGAATCGAATTGGCGGACCGAATGCTGTGCTCTCTGGCTCGCGTCAACGGTCATCGTTTGCGAAACGGCACGATCAGCACCGAAGACCACACGCGGCTGATCAACAAAGCCAACGAGATCAGCGAGGCACCACTCTTTGTCGATGACTCGCCCAGTCGGACAGTCAGCGAAATTGCGGCAGCGGCACGTCGGATCAAGCGACGTGAAGGTGACCTTGGGTTGATCGTGATTGACTACCTGCAACTGATCGAACCGGACAACTCGCGTGATCCACGTCAGGAACAGGTCGCCAAAATTGCGCGTCGTTTGAAGGGGATGGCTCGAGAGTTGGAGGTTCCGATGCTGTGCCTGTCACAGCTCAATCGTCAGGCCGAAGACAGCAAGGATCACCGCCCCAAGTTAAGTCACCTGCGGGAATCGGGAGCGATCGAGCAGGATGCTGACGTGGTGATGTTTGTCCACCGCGAGGAGTACTACCATCGCGGGGAAGAGCGAGCCCAGTTTGCCGGACAAGCCGAAATCATCATCTCGAAACAACGTAACGGGCCGGTGGGCGACGTGATGCTGACATGGGAAGCCGACTTCACCAAGTTCAGCACTCGAGCCCCCGACCGGCACAGCGAATTCGACGACTACGCCGAATTCAGCAGCCCCGGTGGGTTCTAGCTTTGCGCTGGATTTCCGTAGGGTGGGTCAAGGAGCTATGGCGACGCAGACCCACCATCGATCTTATCCCTGCTAAGATCCAGGACGTTGAAAATGGTGGGTCTGCGCGACCTCCGGTCTCTTGACCCACCCTACGTTTTTTTGTCGAAGGTGGTGCGACCTTGCCAAATTATCGTCGCCTCTACGTTTCGGGGGGAACCTACTTCTTCACATTGGTAGCGCATCAGCGATACCCGCTTTTCAAATCAGAGCTGGCAAGACACCTGCTGCACGTAGCGATTCAGACTGTTCAAGCAGATCGACCATTCAAGGCGTTTGCCACCTGCCTGCTTCCCGATCACTTGCATACTGTTTGGGTATTGCCTCGCGGTGATCGCGAATACTCGGTCCGGTGGAGGCGGATTAAGGAGGAGTTCACGCGTCAGTGGCTGGACAAGGGAAGCTGGGAGGGCGAGCTTTCGGCGTCACGCCGAAAGAAAGGTGAACGAGGCATTTGGCAGCGGAGATTCTGGGAGCACACCATCCAGGACGACGCAGACTTGGAGCGATGCGTGAACTACACACACTGGAATCCGCGCAAACACGGCTTGGTTGCCCGCGTGAAAGATTATCAGTGGTCAACGTTCCACAAATTCGAGCGAGAAGGCGAATATGAGGCAGAATGGGGTGGCACGGATCCTTGCAACGGCTGGAATGAGCCAGACGAATGGGGCGAGTGAGTGAAGACCGCAAATCGTCGAGACGGTTTGCAGGGTGGGTCAAGGAGCTATGGCGACGCAGACCCACCATCGATCTTATCCCTGCTAAGATCCAGGACGTTGAAAATGGTGGGTCTGCGCGACCTCCGGTCTCTTGACCCACCCTACAGATCGATCGGAGTTCACCTGCCTGCCATTTTGTTCGTCTTACCCCCTTTTTCATTCGGTCCCAATCGCGGAAGATACCGCCCTCAAACGACTTAGGGAAAAGTTTGGCTTTCCGGCACGCTGATTGCTCTATGGGCGACCCTAACTAGTTTTACTGCCATCGGTGCGCACTCGATACGTTCGAGCAAATCGCCCACCTGGCAGTCATATCGAACAAAACCCAATCATTTCTTTCCTGTATAGAAAA
>CAYUGI010000135.1:0-18294 GCA_964444105.1 uncultured Pirellulaceae bacterium | reverse complement strand
AGTCATTACCCTCCCGCGAGCGGGAGGGTAATGACTTGCGCAACATCAAAACTGGCGCTTTGCGTTAATCGAAGTGGCTTGATTTAGCGGTATTGCTCTAAAGGCGGTGCACCAACCTGCGCTGAAGAACAACAGCTCGGGCTAGCAACCTGCAGCCTCGACAAGAACCTTTTCATACGCACCGACCATCGCGTCCCATGAAAAATCGTGGACGACATCGCGTCCCGATCGCCCCAAACTTTCGCGCAAATCGGCGTCTTCGATTAAACGCTGGATCCCTTCGGCGAGTTTGCCGCGATGGTCTGCGACCAACAACGCGTTTGATTCGTGTTTGATGATCGCCCGCGGGCCGCTTTCGCAGTCGACCGCAACACTTGGCACACCGACAGCCATGGCTTCCAGCAGAGCGGATGGGAAACCCTCGTAGCGACTGGGAAGTGCAAAAATCGTGGCTCCAGCCAGTTCACTCCAAATCGGGCGAACCCAACCCGGCATCGTGACACGGTCGTCAATGCCAAGTGCGTCGGCTTGCGATTGAAGTTGTTTTCTCAGAGATCCTTCGCCGACCAAACGCAACGTCCACTGGCTGTGATCGCGAGAGACGGTGGCGAATGCATCTAACAGTCGATCAAAGCCTTTCTCGTGCTCAAGCCGCCCCACCGCGATAACCTGTCGACGTTCGCTGGCTGTCGGGCGATCGGAATAGATGGGCGGCACATCGACAGCGGACGCGATCACGTCAACTTCCCGGCCGGAGATTTCACCAAGATGCTTCGCTGCTGACTGAGTCAGAGCGATGATGCGTTTTGCGTGTGGGTAAGATCTTCGGCGACGAAATTCCCAGATGCGACCTAAATCCTGCTTGGTGGGATCGCTCCGTTCGGCAATCACCACGGGTAGCGAGGCATTCTTCAGGCCGGACAGGACATCGATATTGGTGCGATCGCAGAACGACAAAACGACGTCTGGATTTTGGTTCAACAGTGAATCGCGGATCATCGCAACGCGGCGGTGACTGTTGAGAATACGTTCAGCGATTGACCGGCTGGTTCGCAGCAAATCCAAGGGCACCCGACGGACACTTTCGCATACGTGATGACGATCCTCGGCACCACTATCAAGCGTCACGAGCACGACGTCATGGCCCTTTTCCTGCAGTCTGGACGCCAAACCAGCCATCACCCTTTCGGCACCGCCTCCGTTAAGCGAATGGATGATGCAGGCAATTTTCAAGGGAGAACTCGGGTGAAAGCAAAACCGGTTTGGCAGATTTGCATGGGTTTTCGCGAAAACGCGGATGTTGGTGATTGAAACGACTACAGCGGCTAACTAGCCTAAAATTAGACACGGGGGTGATCTATTGGTGAATGCGTGTGCGGCACCAAGGTCACTATCCAACTCCCTGTCACCTTCGCTCACACTGTTGAGGTTTCTGATGAAACGGTTTGCAACCATCTTTGCTTTGGCACTCGCTGCCGCTGTCTGTACTTCTGACTCTGCTTCGGCCCAGCATCCTTGCGGCTTTGGCGGATTCCAGCCGTTCGGATTCTACCAACCTTACGGAGCCAGGTACGGTGCGTCACTAGCGACTCCTCCCTACTTCGCTCTGAATCCGCCGGTGTATTACGGTTCACGGTATTCCCGACCTTACGGAATCAGCCCGTTCGCATCGCCTCCATTGATCGGTGCTCCCTCGGGCTACGAAGGTCGTTTGCGATCAGGTTTTCAGCAAACACCGTCGGGCCGTCGATCAAATACCATGCACGCGAATCCGTACATCAGCCATCGCGTGATTAAGACACAGCCGGTGGCGAAGATGGGAGCGGTGCAAACCAATCCTTTCGCGACAAACGCGGCGCAGCTAGCCAAGAACTAGTTTTCGCCTGAAGAAAAAACACATCACGATCGGCGCTTCGGTGCTGGTCGTTTTTTCGTTTGTCGGCGCCGGTTCTTGTTCGGTGTCACTGACCGACCACATCTCCCCCAAAATGGGTAACGGCTTGGGGTGAAATGATTGAATGCCAAAATTCAATCGCGGTACTTTGCGGGAAACGCGGCTTCTTTCTCTCGGCGCAGGTTAGGATTAGAACGATTTTGCTGAACTGGCGTTGAAACGCCTATTCTGCGTGTTTCTGGCGGCTATGCTGATTGACTTGAATCGGAAGGCTAACGTCGCATCAGATTCTCTTCCAAAGAGCTGAGCTGGGCGCGGCGACGGATCGATCGACAGTTTGCTAAACGTGTATCCGTTCAGCAGTGTCAGGCGAGCCATCCCGATACCAAGCAAAAAAATCAACTTGTGAAAAACAGATGGCATCGACTGATCACACACCACTAACACTTGCAGAAATCCTCACTGCAGGCTGGCGGCAAAAGTGGCTCGCGTTAACTCTCTTTTTGGGGCTTACGTTTCTGTGTGGTGTCTTGCTGTGGTTGATGCCAAACCGATATGCGTCACAGGCGCAGCTATTAGTGCGTTTGGGGCCAAATGCGGTCGCCATGGATCCGACAGCGGATCTCAGTCAAACCGTTTCATTGCAAGAGAGTCGACTTCATCAAGTCAACTCGGTGATGGAGCTGATCAATAGCCGCGAAATGATCGAACGTGTCGCGCGGCGCGTCGGTACCGAACGAATCTTAGAACCGATCGGAACGTTTGACCGCTTGGTTCAAACGGCAAGAGGTTTCATTCCCAAGTCAGACATCAAAGGCGAACAGGGTTACACCGCAGAGGAGATTGCTGATCTGATCGAATTGGGCGAGGCGTGCAAGAAGCTTGAACGCGGATTTTCGACCAGCGTGGGAAAAAAGGCGTACACCGTCAACGTACACTTCTCCAGTAACTCTCCGTACCTTTCGCACGATGTTGTCGAAGCACTTCTGGCCGAGTACCCCCAGTATCACTCCAGTGCCCACGGCGCGACTGGTTCGGTTGAGTTCTTTGATCAAGAATTGGCGTCAACTTTGACCAGTGCCACATCGTCGCAGTCAAAAGTCCGCGACTTGAAAGTGAAAATGGGAATCGTCGATCTCGATTCGGAAAAGCTTGCGTTGCAAGAAAAACTAAGCGATCTGGAACGAGGGGCCAATGACGCGGCGATCGAGTTGGCTGCCGTCGATGCCGAATTGGCCAGCCTGAAAGCTGAATTATCTTCGATGCCAGAACGCATCGTCGCCGAAGAAACCACGGGAATCTTCAAACGCTCTGGCGACCTGGTCCGGCAAGGTTTGTATGAACTGGAATTGAAAGAGAAAGAGCTGGCCACGAAATTCAATGCTGATCATCCCAAGATGCAGTCGATCCGAAGCCAGTTGGAACAAGCCAAGCTGATTGCCAATTCCGAAATCGGCCAAACCCCCCAAGTACGAAACGTCAGCAATCCTATCCGTCAGGAAATGGATTTGCTGTACCGGCAAGCTTTGGCAAAGCAAGCCGGATTGAAGGCGAAACAGAAGCAGTTGGACGTGCAACTGGTCAGCGCGAGAGAAGAACTTGTGGAGCTGAATCTCTCGGGTGCTCAATTGGCGCGACTGTCTTGGGATGCCGAAGTCGCTGAAAAGACGTACATGGATACGGCTCAAAGGTTGGCCAATGCCCGTCAAATTGCGGACCTTGAATCGCTCAAATTGAGCGACGTCGCGATCGCTCAACCCGCTACTTTGCAGCTAACAAAAACCGGGCCGCTTCGTTTGCTTTTTGGTGCCGCAGGCGCGATGATCGCCGCTTTCATTGCACTGTTCGTCGCGTCGCTCAGAGACGCCTCTCAGTTGGCGAAGCAGCGTACTACTTCACGCAAACGTCAACCATCTCGGATCGAGATCTGGGCAGATGAACCTAAACCGAAACCTGCCGCAGCGGCTTCGGTTGGCGTGAAGGCCTAACGAACGGTGGCGGATTGCCACTTATCGAGACTGGCATGCTGTTTTCGGCTGGTGTTTTACCGCGGCTGGCGTGTTACCGCGGCTGGAGTGTTACCGCGGCTGTCTGGGACGACCATAGTCTTCGTCACCATCTTCGTCGTTGCTGGTGTCTGACACTGGATCGGCGTCGGCGAAGTCTTCGTCCGTCGGATCAACAAAGTACGCTTCTTCCTCTTCGGCTCGTCGAATGGGGCACAAGCATGCAATGAAGAATGAGAGCGTCGCCGGACCTGGAAAAGTCTCCAAAACAGTGTCTTCGAAAAATCCACTGACCAGGACAAAGATCGCTAGTGCGCTGATGGGACGAAACTGACTGTTGATTGACACATTTAGCAGCCACAAGGCGAGGCACACCATTAGGCCGGCACCGAACACACCCGAAATCATCGCGGCGTGTAAGAACATGTTGTGAGTCGACTGCGAGTAGTCCAGCAAAAGTTCTTGTGCTGCTCCAAATCCAAAACCAGTCAGCGGCTTTTCGCTGATCACGCGGATCGCTTCAGACCAAATTTCTGCTCGTCCCGTTCCGGATGTCAGCTCCGTCGTGTCACCGGTCTTCGATACCGATCCGGCCAGCTTTGACAGCGTGCTTCCTTCGTTGCCCGTCGCAATGAGCAGGAAGATCATCAGCAGTCCGGAAAAACTCAGCAGCAGCAGCCACTGGATTCCCGCTCGCGTTTTCAGGCGATCCAAAAACAGCATGGACAAGGCCAACAGAGTGCCAACAATCACGGTTCGCGAAATCGTGAACCCAATCGTCAACACAAAGATCAAAATCAGCCAGAATGTGATCGGGGTCGAAATTCGGCGATCACGCCAAAGAGCGGTTGCGGCAAGAAGTCCGATCGCAGCGGTTCGTCCAACCGAGTTGGGGTGCGAGTGTCCGCCAAGTCTTTCGACGATGACGCTACCAAGGTCCTCTTTGAAAACACCAAATTCTGGAACGAAGAAGTACAACGTCCAGGCAAATCCGCATGCAGCTAGCGAACCGAGAACGATCGCGTAGAAGAAGCTCTTTTCTTTCAAATAGACCAGGCAGGTGGCGACGAAAACGATGTAGCAGAGGTTGATGACCGTCGCTGGCAGTGCGGAATCCGAAAAGCCACTTAAGGCCGACGGAAATGCAAGCAGCAGAATCAGCACCAGGGCAGCAGCCGGAATCGTCGTCAATAATCGGCGAACGGTTCCCGTGGTCAGGAAACCCCACCCCGCAATTAACGCGCTCAGGCCAGAAATCCCCAGCTTCAACAGCACCTGCCAATCCAAGCCGACTTCCATGGCGACATCGGATCGCGATACGTTCATCGGGCAAATGAAGACGCTTAATGCGATCACCAAAAACAGTAGTGGGCGCAGCAGTTTCCCGTCCGCATCACTGATACCTGGCGAAAGCTGGCGAACTGGATTGGCCGTGTCGATGACTGCTGTTCCATCAAATCGATGTTAAAAACTGCCGCGTGCGCGATGATAGCACGTCGGTTTGCTTGCTAACGAAGATAGTAGGGGCACTGCGATCCACCAAGTATTGAATGACGAAGTGCCGCTGGGGATGCCAAAAATGTGGGCTCGACCAGATCTGCCGTCGAATTTGGCCGCACGATTGTCATAATCACACCCAATTGAAACGCCAGCGTGGAAGCCTTGGGCAAATCCCCTGCCAACGTTGCCACCCAAGTTTTGCGCTCAAGTTGCCCGCTCAAGTTGCCCGCTGAAGAGTCAGCGGCAAGAGAATCGGCTGTCGCCCTCGCAGACGAGCATCGCAAGCTTCATCTGCCAGGGCGATCGGGTGAAGCACTTTCGTGCTTAGGCCAGTTGAGGCGGCGACGCGGTCAGCGGCAAGCGAGGTCGCATGGCTTGCCGATGATAAAAGCGACTGCTGCACGTTCAACGGCAACCCGGCTTCTTCACCGATTATGGGCGGATGAGGGTTCTCATTCACCATGCAACAGTCATCGGCAACGCTTGGGGGTAGCACAAGCTTGCTCGGCAAAAAATGACGAAATAGTGACAACGCAGGCCCAAAAGCAGCTGCAGCGTCTTGGTTTTTCTAACGCAGTTACTTGCTTCAAGTTCAAACCGCGCAATGCCGTAGCGGATTCTTATGAGCTGCGACGGCGTTGACCTTCGGGAGAGTCGAGGCGTCGTGCGAAGAGGGCCGATCCGGATCGCCGGCACCAACATTTTCAACCACGAATTGCCCTCACCGGCGTCCGACTCTCCCGAGGGGAGAGTGAAGTTTGGAACGTCCGCTTTCGCCTTGCAGTACCGGCAACTATTCGCCCAGTTGATCGCGCAGCGTTTTCATGCCGCGATGGAGCAATCCGGCCACGGCGCCGGAAGTCTTGCCCAGCGACTCGGCGACTTCTGCCAGTTTCATGCCTTCGAGATAGTGCATGCGAATTGCTTCGCGTTGCGATTCGGGAAGTCGGTCGACAGCGTCGGCTACTTTCAAAACATTTTCGCTAAACGCGACGTTTTGACTGGGCGTTGGGCCTTCGCCGGCCAACAGGCCTTCCAGCCTCATCGATGACTGAGCAAGTTTTTGCTCCATGGATTGTTCTCGCCGAATGTCACGTTTGTCGCGGTGCAAATCACGATCCAAATGGCACAGATGTCTGGCAAGAATCTGACGCAGCCAGCCGCGAAATTCCGCTTCGGTAGAGCCGCGAAAACCATCAAGCCCCTGCACGGCTTGCAACATGGCTTGCTGTACCATATCCGAAGCACCGATCTTTGCCTGGTAGGCCTTGCGAGCTTGGGTGCGAGCGAGCATCCGCAAGTAAGGCTCATAAGTCGCAACGATTGACGGATCACTGACGTCAATCGGTTCGCTTGCTGGTAATTCGTCGCTGTTCACGTGATTGCTCCCCACCCAAAATCGTATTCGGCTCGATCCATTACAGGACACCAGGGTATCACGCCGAGCCATTAGGGGCTAACGAGTCGGTTTACTTCGCGGGGCAAATCACTCATTGAGCTTGGGTAATTTAGCCGCCGTGCGATAGCACCGGTTCTCCTAGGAAACCGGGCCTATCGGCCTGCGGCTAATTGGTGCAGTTTGAAATAGTGCTTTGCCCTGGTTTGCTTCGCAGGGCAAATCACTTTTTTGGCGAGGGGGCTTTGTTAACGGGGCTTTGTTAACGGGGCTTTGTTAATGGGGCTTTGTTAAACGGGGCTTTGTTAAACGGGGCGCGTGCGTTTCCAGCCGATGGTCTGTACCCTTTACCAGAGGCCCTTTTGCAAAACACGTTTTGGAAATCTAGAAGTGAAAACGGACGCGATCATTATCGGTGGTGGAGTCGCTGGGCTTGCCGCTGCTTGGCAACTTCATCGGCATGGTGTCGATGTTCTTTTGTTGGAAGCACGCGCGCGTTTGGGTGGGCGAGTGCTGAGCATTCCTGTGGGCGACGGTGCCTTTGATGTAGGGCCGTCTTGGGTTTGGCATGGCCAGCCGTGCATTGCAGGACTGCTGAATCATTTCGGGATTTCTGTCTATCCGCAGGTCTGTGATGGCGACCTACTGCATCAATATGCGGACGGTCGCGTCGATCGAAACAGTCTGTTGAAACCAATGCAGTCCGCCCTGCGGATTACCGGCGGGGTCCAAGCCTTGGTCGATGCGATGGCAGCAGAGATACCCGCGGATCGGCTCCGCCTTCAGTCGATTGCGAAGGAACTAGAACACGATGGCAAATCGATTAGGGTGCATTGTGAGGTGGAAGGCCAACCAGTTGAGTTCGCTTCAGACCAAATTGCCATTGCGGTTCCGCCTCGCTTAGTGGCTGGTTTTAGCTTCCGGCCCGAGTTGAAAGATGAGACGATGAAGCTGTTAAAACAAACGCCGACGTGGATGGCGGGGCACGCGAAGTATTTTGCGTTTTACGAGACACCGTTTTGGCGCGACGCAGGACTGTCGGGCGATGTGTTGAGTCGGCGCGGGCCGTTGGCAGAAATCCATGATGCGTCTCCGTCTTCGGGCGGTCCGTTTGCATTGATGGGGTTCTTCGGAATCGATGGCGAGACTAGACAAACCATGCGTCGGACCGCACTGAACAAGGCCGCGATTGCACAACTAGTGGAGTTGTTCGGCAAGCAAGCGGCCACGCCAACGGCGTTTCGATTGGTCGACTGGGCGAATGAGGTGTTCACAGCAAGCCAGAGTGATCGACCAGCACCGGATCATCATCCTCAATACGGTGTGAAGATTCAGCCGCGTGATCCTTGGCGCGACCGTTTGCGGTTTATCAGTAGCGAGAATGCGCAGCAGAATGGTGGCTTGCTGGAAGGTGGCCTGCAAAACGGGATGGACTTCGCAGACGATTTGATTCGCAGTCGTGGTGGTGAGTTCAACTCGCTGGCTTCGAGCGATCAGCTAGATCCCCATGCAGCCAGCATGAGTTGGGATTGGATAGAATAGGTAGCGCCGACTCCGATTCAGTCGGTTTTGTGCTTCTCGTTCTGCCGCAAATAGGCTTGTCGTCGCTCAGAAGTTGCAAAGTTGCCTGCTATTTTTGCTCACACATTGTGCAATCGCCTATAATCAGACGCGTTCGATAGGCAGATCAGTCGGTGGAATCATGGTTTGCTCGTGTGTTCGTGAATGGGCGAAAAAAATGCTTCAACAGGTTCGGGTTTTCGTCGCCACGATTGGCTTAAGCATGACCGTTCTCTTTGGTGGATGTGGTGGCACTACTTCGGATCAGGCTTCTTCTGGTGCAAGTACGGACGAGATAAAGGCGTTTGTTGATGCCAATCCTAGTTACGCCGAAAAGCCGGTTGGTGCTGGGGAGGCAGATGCAAAAGCCGGCACGCAATCAGCCAGTCCAAGTACGAGCCAACCTTCGCAACCCTTGGACTTGGGCAATTAGATGGAGAAGCATTTTGCAACTTCCCGCTTTGCGAATCGCGGCGCGTTCACGTTGGTCGAACTGCTAGTGGTCATTGCGATCATAGGAATCTTGGTAGGCCTGCTCTTGCCTGCCGTGCAAGCTGCTCGTGAAGCTGCGCGACGAATGAGTTGCAGCAACAATTTCAAACAACTTGGGTTGGCGATTCACAATTATCACTCTGCCTACAAACGCCTGCCGGAGTACCAAGGCGGAAGCGGAGGGTCGCAATTGGCAGAAGCGTTCTTGCCTGAAATTGGGGTCAACGGGAAAGCACTGAATATTTTGGTCGGCATGACACCGTTTCTTGAGCAGCAGGGACTTTGGAACCAAATCAGTCAACCATTTAGTGATGACGTCAGTGGTCAGATCTTTCCTGCGATGGGGCCATCGCCCTACAAGCGACTGGGCAGTCATCTCACCAGTCGCTACGACCCTTGGCTGGCCGAGGTCCCGACGTTTCGTTGTCCAAGTGATCCTGGTCAAGGTCTGCCAGCGCATGGACGAACGAATTACGCGACTTGCTTGGGTGATACCGTGACGGTCAATCAAGGTCCATTGGTGTTGGTTGACCCCAACAATTTGTCATCTCCTTGGATCGCCGATCCGAACGCTTCGATTGGTTCGCAAGGTAGCTGCCGCGGTATGTTTGTTGCGCGTCGATTCACGCGGTTTCGCGGGATCTTGGATGGGCTGTCCAATACGATCGCGATGGCAGAGATCAATTCTGATCTTGGAGATTTGCACATTACCACGGACACTTCGGTCATGGACTTACCACCTGTCGCAAACAACCCGCGGATTTGTTTTGATTTGGGGCATCGCGACCCCAGGCGCCCGATGTTCTGGGGGCCCAATGCGACAACCGTTGAGATTGATTATCGCCGCGGGCACGCTTGGGCCTTGGGGCTACATATCACGTCGGCGGTGAACACGATTTTGCCACCCAACCATGGCATGTGCGGATCGATTGGCTCGGTTATCAACCCGTTGCTCGGTGGCGTTGCACCGCCCAGCAGTCGGCACCAAGGTGGCGTTCACGTGTTGATGGGTGATGGTTCGGTTCGCTTCATCACCGATTCGATCGAAGCAGGTGACGCAAATCAACAATCTGTCTTTGTCGACCTTAACTTGGATGGCGATATGTCAGATAGCAGTGCCGCACCCTCAGTCGCTGGGGCACGCAGCCCATACGGACTCTGGGGAGCACTGGGAACACGTGCTAGTTCAGAAACGGTTCCCGAGTTTTAGTAGTGGTAACTTATCGTGAAGACGCTCGCTTCGCAGGGCATCAATCGATTATCGGAGATACGATCCGCTGGTCGATGATGTTGGGTATCCGTCCGACGCACCTGGATAGCCGCTTGCACCTGATGTGCTGCCTGGCATGTAGTTCGATCCTGCGGTCGAACTGATACGCGCCGCTGGCTGACTAGGCGATGCCGGTTGGCTTGGCGAGATGGATGTGATTCTGTCCGTCAGACCTGAAGCGATGTCGCCAACTGTTTTGCTGGCGGTCTTTTTTGCATCCGAGAACGTCGCTGTGACGGCCTGGCTGGTCGCGGCCGCGGTTGGCATTTTTGGCGAAGGCATGCTGAAATTTCCCGGCATCGAAATTCCACTCGATCCACCGCTTGGAGCCGTCGCTGCAGCGGGTGTGGTTTTCATCGATGGAACAGAATACGCGGATGGGGCAGCACTGTTGCTGCGAGTACCCTGAGAGCCAAACTGGTATCCCGTTGGGATCGAAGCGGCGTAGCCCGATGATTTGGAATCCGAGTGAGTCGTCGCAGTTGGCATTTGCAGGCTAGCCGGTTTGACTTGAGGGATTTTCATATCTGGAATCTTGATATCCGGTGACTTCATCGAACCCGACGTCATCCCGCTAGCGTTTGCAACAGGTGCGTTCCAGCTCGGAGCGGCGAATCCCGCGGGTTTTGTCTTTGAGTAGATGCCGTTGGCCTGAGCAGCAGCCATATTGGGGCCAGTCGCACTAGCGCTCGACACATTCGCGTTTTGGCTGCCCGCTGACGAGGCTCGCGTGCCTGGTGTCACATAACTTGGAGCGGCGGCAGTTGCGATTTTTGTTCCTGCGTAGGAAGGCGACGCAGTTGGATTGGTAGTGGGGCGTGTGCTTGGTGCGATCGTGCCACCGGCGATCGAAGCGATCGCTTCAGGGGTGGCAGAATCGCTTGGCGGAGCTGGATACGTCGTGCTTGGTCCGTTCCCAGCTAATGCATCGGCGGACGGCTCGCTGCGAAACCCAAAGAGGTTGCTACCACTGGTTTTTCCTGTGCGACAGCCCATCGAACACAGCGAAACGACGACGCATAGAGTGGCTGCGAAGCGAGTGCAGTGCGAAATCCCGCACGATGTAGTTTTACAGAGCATCCTTGCCTAATCCTTCGAAAACTTGATTCCGAAACAACGAATCCATTTCGTGTTCTCGGATGCAACGATCCCGATTGTTTAACAAATCAGAAAAGTCACCGTAATTTCGCAGCCAATTGAAAGCAACTCGTTGAAGCGTTTTCAAATGCGACCGTAAGAACTGTTTTGACAGCGCGTCAATGTCAGCTCCCACCCTTTGTCAATTGAATGTCGTTTTTCAGGCTGATGTTTCCTCCAGTTCGCGCTCTCGCTAAACCTTTGGTGGTGAGAACCGTTTTCTGAAAGCCAGAATCCGCCTAATAAACTGCTATCGCGTTCGTTGACTCTCGTGAAACCCATCATTTGTTCAGTTTGTTGCCTATGACCAGCGTACCCACCACCAGGCAGTCGGACGCCGCCAGCCAGTGGCCGCCGGAACTGATCGAATCGCTCGTTCAACAGCATGAACGATCGCTGCTTGCGTACGCAGGAAAGATGTTGGGCAGTGATTGGGCGGCTGCTCAGGACGCCGTGCAGGAGACGTTTCTGCGACTTTGCCGCGAAGATCGACAGAAAATTGAATCGCGTGTTACTGCGTGGCTGTTTACCGTTTGTCGAAGTCGAGTCATTGATATGCAACGAACCAACCGCTCTACGCCCGTCGATACATCCGAAATACCGATTGCCGATTCGACCCCTGATCCGGCGAAAGTCGCTAGTGATGTGGAGGAACAGGAACAGTTGGCAGACGTCGTGGACCAATTGACTCCACGACAGCAAGAAGTTTTAAGGCTGCGAATTCAGGCGGGTTTGAGTTACCGGGAAATTGCTGAAGTGACGGGACTGACCGTCAGCAATGTCGGATTTCACTTGCACGCCGCGGTTCGAAGTCTACGAGACACGCTGGCCGTCAGTTAGTCGCGCTGCCTTCATTGGCATCCCTTATTTATTACATCCCTCAATTTGATGAATGGCTGGAAAATGCAAATCCGAATCCAGCGCCTCTATCAACGAGTTTTATTGAAATGACAGATTCCATTTGGGACGACTCACGGATCACGAGCTACGTTTTGGGCGAACTGCCCGAAGAGGAACGCGCTGCGTTTGAAAGCGAAATGACCGACAACGCTAGCCTAAGGGCCGCCGTGGATGAAGCTCGCAATGTTACCGATCGCATCGGAGGTTTTTTTGAGGGGGAAGCTGCGCTGGAGCTGGAGAAATCACGCCGCACGTTGATACTGGAGGGCGCAGCGATACAGGAGGGCGCAGCGGTATTAGAAAGGGCAGCGAACGCGGAGGATCAGTTGACCGCGTCCAACGAGGAAGCGCAAGTGAGTGTGGCAGATAAAAATCTCAGTGCGCCGTCTTGGGGCGTGCCGGCGATTGCTACTGCCATTGCCGCTTCGCTGGTCCTTCTGATTGGTGTCGCGCCTTGGCTGCGTCAGCAGGCTGTTGTCACAGCGGTCGCTCCTGAAAGCGAATCGCCGAATACACCCGCGCCGGCAGCGGTTGCGGAAAACGCGTCAGAAGATATTGAAGAGGCTAGTGCGTCAAACGACGTGATGCTGTCCCAAGCCAATGCGGCCTCCGCGGATAAGTCGCTTGAAGCCAATCGCGGCACAAGTGGTTTGGGTAGTAGCCAGAAAGTAACCGAAGCAAATTCAGACCCGAGTTTTTCAGTCGGCAGCGAATCGATGCTTGCCGAAGTGCAAGTGGGCGAAGACGTTAAATCGGAAAAGCTTCAGGGAGTCCCGGAGAACGCTGCGAACGCGATGGCAAAACAGAGTGTCGGCCTTTCGAAAGCTGATGATCCAGCCATGCTTCCATCCGCCAAGTCGTTGGGGCTGCCCAATGTGGATGCCTTGGCGATGGACAACGATTCCTCAAAGCGACGAACGGTTCAGAGCATTGAAAACGCGAATCCGTCGCAGCGTCTCTCGCGTGCAATGAAGCGCGGCCGGTCATTGGAAGCCCAGGCAAGCGGGCTGAATCTAGCTCCGGCAGCTGCCAGTGCTCCTGCTCCTGCGATGAACAAGGGGAAACAGGACCTTGAGGTTGTCCAAGCGGAGTCAACACAGCTTGCACGCGGGAGTGCGGACGCGCTGTTCCGTCAACAAGTTGATCCGGTTGCTGAAGCGGACCAAGGGTTTGACGACGAGATACGTGCATTGAACGAAAAACTATTTGGATCAAGCGGAGCATACGGTGGTGGCATGGGAGGCGGTGGCGCAAAGGCTGGTTCCGCTCAAACGTTTCCGGTCGTTGACAATCCTTTTCAAGACGCTGCTGATGTTCCAGCCAGTAGTTTTTCGATTCAAACGCCAGCGATTAGCTATCGATCGCTGCGCGACACGCTGATGCGGTCGGCAACCGCGCCGGTTCCCGGAGCGGTGCGAATTGAGGAAATGTTGAACTACTTCCCGTACAAGTACGCGACACCCAAGCGGAATGCGAATCACCCATTTGCTGCCTCCTTGGCCTTGTCGGACTGCCCATGGAAAGCGGGGAATTTGCTTGCTCGAGTAGCCGTTCAAGGTGAGTCCTTTGATTGGGCAAAACGGCGTCCCTGCAACTTGGTGTTCATGATTGACACGAGTGGGTCGATGGACGCTCCCAATAAAACACCCGTTTTTGCTCAGGCATTCAGATCACTTGCACAACAACTGAAAAACCAGGATCGGGTTGCCGTCATCGCCTTTGCCGACGCGTCGGGCGTTGTGTTGAAGTCAACGTCTGCTAGGAGCAAAAAGCAGATCACCCAAGCAATGAGCAAGTTGTCCCGCGGCGGTTCGACCGAACACGGAAAAGGATTCTCGTTGGCAGTTCACATTGCGAAGGAGAATCTGATTGACGACGGTGTCAATCGAATCGTCGTTTGCACAGATGGTGATCTTAGCAATGCCAGATTGGTAAAGGACAGTGTTTCGGACGCTACGAACAGTGGAGTACGCGTGAGCGTCGTTGGTTTCGATCAGTCAAAGCTTGCCGCAGCAAAACGACGCCTTGGTCCGGTGAGCAGCGCTGTCGATTACCTGTTGGTCGATTCAAGGGCTGATGCGAAAAAGCAACTTGCAACGCAGTTAATGCCGCAACCAAGAACAATCGCAAATGACGTCAAGCTGAAGGTCCAATTCAATCCTGACAATGTCGATCAGTATCGATTGATTGGATGGGAGAACCACCTTGCTGCGAAAAATGAAGCCGACACGAAACCAAGTCAAAACGATCAGTTTTCGCAAGGCCAAAGCGTGACAGCTCTCTACGAAATCGTCCCAACTGATACCGCGTCGATTAAGTCTCAGTGGCTGACGGTTAACTTGGATTACACACGGCCGGGTGCTGCTAAGGCTCAAGCAACAGAATTTAAACTAGAACAGGAGCCAAGCGATTTCGAGGCGTGCGATGCGGACTTCCGATTTGCCGCAGCGGTCGCTGGTTTAGGCATGACGCTACGAGGCAGCCAGCACCGAGGCGACTGGACAGTGAAAGAGATTCAATCGGTTGCCAAGCAGTCACTGGGGACCGATCAATACGGAGTCCGCGCAGAATTTTTGCAGCTGTCCCAGACGGCGGGGCAGTATGTGCCCAAGGCGGCCAAGTGAGTCGGCGCGCGCCGCAGGGAACCATTTAAAGATCCTCTGCGGCGTTTCAGTTCGTTGGTTTCAGCTACGGCGTTTCAGTTAGTGGCGTTTCAGCCGCAGGCGTTTTTTCGTCTTTCGCAGTTGCCGCAAAATCACCTGCGGCCGCCATCACTAGTTTCGCGAAGTCGAGATGGCTTCGGATCGCTTGGTTGACGCTATCGACTGTCGCAGCTTCGATCCGCTGTTCATGATCGGCGATGTGCTGCAAGGTTCGATCATTGAAAATCGAACCTACCAAGGATCCGGCCAGTGCCGCGTCATCGGTACGGCGGACGCGAGCTGCTTGTAGGTAACCCGCCTTCGCTTTTGCCAACTCATCTTCCGTAACACCCTCGTCGCGGATCTTCTCAATCTCCTCGCGAATCACATCAATCAACCGATCCTTGTTAATTGGATTCGTGATTGCGTAAATACCAAAGTCGACCCGCTTGTCTTTGGCACGTGCCGAAAGACTGGCGCGAATTCCGTAAGACAAACCTTCTTGTTGGCGGACGCGGTCCGCCAATCGACTGCTGAGTGAGCCGCCACCAAGAATGAAGTTGCCTAGCACCAGCGATGCGTACGAAGGATCTTCGTCGCTCATTGCAAGCTGTTGCTTCATGTAAACAACCGCATTGGCTTTGTCAGGGGTTTCGACGTTGGTAAGCGAACCAGCGATTTCTGGGTGAGGATCGCGGCCGACACGAACATACGGTTGGCTGGTGGCCCAATTTTCAAGCTTTGATTTCCAAAGCGACTTGACTTCCGCTGGATCAAAATCACCCACGACAGACAGTTCGCCAGCCTGGCTGCTTAAGAATTGATCGTGTAGTTGCTCGATTTCCTCCAGCGTGACCGCTTCGTACATGGCCAATTCTTCGTCGACCGTTTGCACATAGCGAACGTCATCCTTGTCGTAAGGTGCCAAGCCTCGTTGGACGGTTTTGGGAGCCAATGCTTGCGGGTCGTTGCTGCTCTTCTGCAAGCTTGCCGTAATCTGCCGGCGAATGACTTCCAATTCATCAGCGTCCAGCCTTGGGTTACGGAGCACTTCGCCAGCCAAGCCGATGACTTCCGGCAGAAACTCGCGTTTCGTTTTGATGGACATTTGCAGCAACCCGATCGTGCTGTTGATCGAAAGTTGCGTTCGCAAGCGAGTCAGTTCGTCTTGCAGTTGTTGGTTGTCCAGCTTGTCAGTTCCCTTGGACATTAACCAACCGAGTAGCTCTACCGCACCGACCTTTCCTTTCAAGGATTCACCGCTGCCGAAACGCAGTGTCAGCATCACGCTGACCGATCCACCGCGAGTTTTCTTTGGCAGTAGCGCGTACTTCAGGCCGTCAAAAAGCTCGCCACGCTCGGTTCGACCTTCGATTACCAATGGCGACGGATCAAACTGTTCGCCCGCTTCCACCGCCTCGCGGCCTTTGTAGTTCGCCAACAGAGCGTTCAAATCGGGCGATTCAGGGATTGTGATTCGGTCGGATTCCTCCGCCGGGATAAATAGCCCCGTGGTGCGGTTATTCCGAACGAAGTACTTCTGGGCAACATCCTGGACGGCCTTGGCATTCAATGATTCGACGCGATCACGAAACAGGAAATACAATCGCCAATCCCCTTGCGCAGCCCAGTCGCTCAGTGAAACAGCAATTCGGTCGCTGTCGTTGGCTTCTAGTTCGCGCTGCTTCAACAGGTTCTGTTTGGCACGTTCGACTTCCGCCTCCGTGATTGGGTTTTCTGTTAAAGAATGCTCCATGATGTGAGCCATTCTTTCTTGGACGTAGTCGATGGCCTTTTCTTTGGACGTCTGCGCGATCGCCATGAAGAGCCCCGGTTCGGCAAACGCGTACGCAAGTGCGTAGACATTGCTGGCGTCCCCTTTTGCAACAAGGTCTTTGTAAAGGCGACCGCTTGGTTCGTCGCCCAGGATATAGACCAGTGCTTTGGCGGCCGCAAAATCAGCGTGACTTCCCGCCGGGATGTGATAGGCATTGCCGACTAGCTGGACATCGCCGACACGTCGCAGGACGACCGTTCGTTCGCCGTCTTGAGCTGGTTCGACCGTGTAAGTGGGATCAATGGGTGTGTCGGGCGATTCCAATTTGCCAAACGTGGCCTGGATTTTTTCGAGAGCCGTGTCGGGATCGAACTTGCCAGCGACGATTAACATGACATTATCGGGACGATAATACTTGCGGTAGAACTGACGAAGCTTGACGACAGGAACCCGTTCGATGTCGCTGCGGTTGCCGATCGTACTTTGTCCGTAGTTATGCCATTCATAAGCAGCGGCCTGCATTCGCTGCATCAAGATTCGGATGGGAGAGTTTTCACCGCTTTCGAATTCGTTGCGGACGACCGTCATCTCGCTTTCCAGATCTTCGCCTTTGATGTAACTGTTGACCAAACGGTCAGATTCCAATTTCAATGCAAAATCCAAGTTGTCATCACTTGCGGGCAGCGTTTCGTAATAATTCGTCCGGTCCATCCAGGTTGTGCCGTTGAATCGCGCACCACGCTCGGTCAAAACCTTGGGTACTTCAGGGTGATCCGGGGTTCCTTTGAACAGCATGTGTTCCAGCAGGTGTGCCATGCCGGCTTCACCGTAACCTTCGTGACGCGAACCGACGAAAACAGTCATGTTGACCGTCACGACTTCCTTGCTGGGATCGGGAAACAACAGGACGCGGACCCCGTTGTCCATTTTGTACTCACTGATTCCTTCTAGTTCGGTGACCTTCATGATTCCCTTAGTTGCGGTGGCTTGTTCTGCGGCGTCTTTAGTGGCTGCGTTCTCATCGGCGACGCAGTGGCTGTTAGAAAAACTGCTCGTCACCAACACGATCAGGCTCAGTAAGCAACATTGCCGCCATCGCGATTGCGGTCGAGCGATCGACCCAAGCGAGCTTCCGAGACGGTTGATTTGAAGGCAGGCAAGTTGGCAGAAAGGTTGGGGGGTTTGTTCAAATCGCGACGTCACGGGATACTCCTGGCTTGTGTCGAGTTTCGGCGGTTCGCGAATTGTAGCGTTAAATCAATATTCTGTGAGGGAGAGCAAGGTGGTAACCCGTTGGCACACCGCTGCAACGAGCGAAGAACTGGTCGAAGGAGCAGCAAAAGAGGTCGTTGTCGAAGGACGCATCGTGGCCTTGTTTCGTTCCAACGGAGAACTTCACGCGCTCGACGGCATGTGTGCTCATCAAGGAGGTCCGATTGCCGACGGATTCGTCCAGGACAAGTGTGTCACTTGTCCTTGGCATGGATGGCAGTACGAATTGGAGACGGGGATCCAGACGATCAATCGACAGCCATTGCAAGAAACATTCAACGTCCGCGAGAAAAATGGACTGATTGAGATCGAACTTTAAGACGAAATCGAATGATAGGGCGAAGGCTGGACTGCTAAAAGTTTGGTGTTGTATTGATTTGGGGTCGCGCAGGATTTGTTCCGTTCTTCTAATCGCGAAGCGATGGCATGCGTTAGCCCCGAACGCTAG
>CAYUGI010000134.1:0-18349 GCA_964444105.1 uncultured Pirellulaceae bacterium | reverse complement strand
AAAACAAACAGCCATCAAAATAACAACGGCATCAACAGTGTCATGGTTTTTACGCGAGGCCTGCGGCACACCTTCCAACTTTGTCAACGCGGGCTGGCCTTGGTACAATTTCCGTAGTTCAGGCATCGTTCGCTTCGTTCAGGGCGGTGTCGTAAAAACCTTCCGTTGGGCGGCACCGCTCGAAAGGTAAACCGCAATGTCACTCCAAGAACTCGAAAACACCATCGCCAAGCTGCCTCCAGATGAACTCGCGAAGTTTCGCGAGTGGTTTCTGGACTTCGACGCCGCGCAATTTGACAAACGCATCGAAACGGACGCACGTGATGGGAGATTGGACTCTCTTGCTGACGCTGCGCTTCGCGATCATGCCGCTGGCAAATCGACGCCGCTATGAGCCATTCTGCAAGCCCCGCATTCTGGGAATGCTACAAGCAACTCCCAGATGCCATCCGTGCTTTGGCCGACAGGATTTCGCACTGCTAAAACATGACCCGAATCACCCTTCTCTCCACTTCAAGAAGGTAGGTCGATATCGGTCTGCTCGCGTTGGGCGTGACTTCCGTGCGCTCGCCGTCGAGACCGACGACGGATTGTTGTGGTTTTGGATTGGCAATCACGCCGAATACGATCGCTTAATCGGCGCGTAGGTGCCGCCCAACATCTGTATGCCCCATGGTGTCAAGCGGCGCGTACCGATTTTGGGAAAGAAACCGTTTGTCCGTTTGACCTTGGTTTTGGTCGGCTGGACGATTGGTTTATCCTGGGACGATGGGCCGCGTAGTTGATTCGGTCTGGCTGGCTTGGCGTTTCATTAACGAAGTCAGTCGCTCGGTGACCACCAAGGTCAGATGTAGCTTCAGACGTCTTTGACAAGTTCGTGTTTTTGCCGCCTGCTCGGTAAGCCGTTTTTACACGCTACGCGTGTCTAGCTACTGGGCGGGCGGTGTCCTTTGGAAGGACCAAAGAAACTCTTGCGGGTAATCGAAGTATTAAGAGTGGCGACGGCTGTCCGCGCTTGTTGGTTTACACGAGCGGGTCGCGTTGGATGGGGGTAGGTGTTGCAAGAGCTAACTGCGAGCGGCGAATTGGCCAGTCGTCTTCTCGATTTGTCGCTGACACAAACTGGCATCGTTACCAAGGTATCTTGCGAAACACTTTACAGTTCAAAGCGATTTAGTTCATTGACCTTGTTCGACGTTTGCGTCGGAGGGCTGCCGCAGTACAGATGCAGCCGAGGGCGGCGAACGACGAGGGCTCTGGGACGGCAACGATTGAAGAGAGGGTCAGGTTGTTCAACAGAAACGTTGCATTTGTATCAGTGTCGATGTGAGTGGTAACCACTTCAACGCTTGGAGTGAAGTTACCACCGTTTATCCCGGCGACAATTGTAGCTGCGAGATCCGTCGTGTTGGGATCAAGCATAAGCGGAGGCCCAAGCTGAACTCTCACGCGGTTGTAGAAATACTCCGTGTTAAACGGTTTCGTACCCGTTGGAACTGAAGCACTAAAGCTGAGCAATCGGCTCGAGACTCGGACCTCGTTGCTATTTGGATTGGCTGAGAATACCGCTGAATCAAACTCGAGTTCGCTGGGGCCGAAGACTCCCGGAGAAACAAGCGGCTCAGAGGTGAGTGAAACGAAAGTGATCGCGTTCTGAGAAGTCGGTGGGTCCGCTGGAGTCGGAAATGTGGATGTGAGAAGCGATGTGTCGACGACGTACTGGACCGTGAATCTGTCACCCGTCTGCACGTCTGGGACGAGTGCGGGAGCGATTGCGTGCGCTGTTCCGGTCGCGAAAACTGTCACGATCGCGGCGTCGCAACAATTTGCTGCCAACGTCAGCAAGAGCGTCAGGCAGAGACGGTAAGTCGTTTTCATTGGGGTGGATCTGGGTGACTATCATGCGGGTTTACTATGCCAATAAGCGAGGATAGTATCAATTGTGGCTTGAGGTTCATATCGCAATACGTCGCGGTGCCGTGTTTTCTTGGCGGCCGATTTTGCTAGCAAGGGAGGCGAGTACTTGCCCGGCCTTGCGTACCTTTCGCGTCTTTACCGTTGCGCGTTCCCGTCCAAAACGGATGTCGCAAGCGACTTTCAAATAGCTGGCTATCGTTTGGCGGCAGAGCGGTTCGGTTTGTTTGTTGGCTCGAACGTGCGATGGAATTCGGCCAATCCTCGGGCAGCTTGTTTCAGTTTGGGGTCCCGATTGAGCGCTTGGTGATAGCGGTTTTTTGCGTCGTCCAGTTTGCCAAGTCCCGACAAAACAAATGCGAGATTCGACTGTGCTTCGGATTCGTTGTTCACGCGTCGAAAAAGCGCCAAGCTCTCGTCGGTCTTTCCCTGAAATCCGACAGCCATTCCCAGATTGTTTACGATCCGTTCGTCATCTGGGGTCGCATCAACTGCGGCTCGAAGAGTTTTCTCTGCAGCAGGTAGGTCGCCTGCCAGCATTTGTGCGTATCCCAAGTCACCCAGCAGGCCTTCAGGGGGATCGCCCAGCTGCAATGCGTCGGAAAGGCAAGTGATCGCATCGTCCACCTGCTCCGTTCGCAGTAAGACGATGCCCAGTCGATGTCGAGCCTCGGCGTGGTTTGGCGTGGTAGCCAGGATCTCTCGGTAGAGTTTTTCGGCGTCGGCGAATGCTTCGTTACGTTCCAGCATGCGCGCCATTCCGAACCGAATTTCGTTGGTGGGGCCGCTTGGTTGATCGGGCAACTGAATGAGCGAGGCGCAGCCGACATGGCAAGCGAGCAGCAGTATGCCTAAGCACGTTGCAAGGCAACGAGCTTGGAGGGTGGAATCGGAAAGTAGGCGAGTTCGGATCATCAAATATTGCTAACTGACGTTTGCGAGCCAATCAGTTGTTCAAATTGCGACCTTGGGTTCTCTGTGAATTCTGGTAGGCCGACGAAGCTTCCGTGGCACTCATCCCCGTTGGAAATGCGGGTGCAATCACAACCACTTCTTCCGCGTTGACAACTCCCATCGACTCCAGGGCAGTCACGACTACCAAACGCCGCAGTGCATCCAATTCGGCATTCCGGTGTACGGGATAGTGGTGCGTGGTGGCCCAGCGTTTGCTGGTTTCACTTCGCTCGACCACTGCGAAAATGTGTGTGTCGTAATGCTGCGAATTTAGTAGGAACTCGGCGATCTCTTTGACATGATCTTCACCGGCCGGCGTCAATCGTATGCCGCGCGGACGTGTTGGGGGATTGAATCGAAACGTGCTGGCAGACTGTTTTTCGGGAGCTTTGTCTAGCAGCGATTCCTGCAAATTGATTTCGAATTCGTGGCAATAGATGATCAGTTTCGCAAGCTCGGCGTTTTCCTCTTGCAGCTGATTGATTTCATCGACCCTGCTTCCCACGATGGATGGCTCTATGACGGATCCGCCAGGAAAGGGAGTACCGCATCCGCTGCCTAAACTTGCGATCAATCCAGCGATCGTGAATGCCAATACGGATTTTCCACCGGCGCAGTGATTCACTTGGACAACCCGCATTTGCCGGAGAAATACGTGTTATGCAGTGCGAGAGTGCTCGTCACGCTACGAAAGAACCCTGACTGAAAGCTGCTGGGCTGGAGGCCTTTGTTTTGGCTGGCAATAGTGGGCCAAACAGTGCTTCGATGCTCGAACCCTTGATATCCTTCGACGAGGTGGCGAACGAAGAAGTCGGTGTTGGTTGGGTCTGTTACTTCCATCCCCGGCAGAAACAACGGCACTTGTTCAGTTTCTAGCGGATGAATCAACTCAGGGCTGACCAGTACGACTAGCTCGGTCTCGAACCGCGACGTCGAACGTTGTGAGAACAATTGACCTGCGAGCGGAATGTCGCCGAGATACGGAATTTTGGTGCGTTGGCCACCCTGTTCGTCTTGAATAAGACCGGCGATCGCCAGCCATTGACCTTCCCGCAGATCCACGGTTGTATCGACGCTTCGTCGGTTCAACCCCGGGATACCGCCGACCGTTGCATCGGAGTTCAATGTGCTAAACGAAGGTGAGACTTCTAGGCGAACGAGGTCTTTGTCGAGCACGGTGGGGGTAAATTGCAGTTCGGTTCCAAAGCCACGAAACGTGGTTGATGCTGCGCCGACTCCGCCAACGCCAACCGTTGTCGGAACAGCGAATTCTCCGCCGGCAAGAAACTGCGCGGGTTTTCCGCTGAGTGTCACCAGTGTGGGTTCTGCCAAAATTTTTCCGTAGCCATGTGTTTCGACGGCACCAAGCAAAAAATCGACATCACCGTCGTTCAAAATCACCGACAACGCACCGCCCGAAGCGAGCGAACTACTGAGCTGCAAAGAGTCGAACAGGCCCGAAAAACCGCTTCCTGCGCCGCGACTTGAGTTTCGAGCCAATTCGGCAACGCGGACCTTTAGCATTACCTGCTGTTCGCCAGCGATGTGCAACAGATTGATGAAAGTGTCGCTGTCCTGGTCATCGAAGTCATCGCCACCGTTTCGACTGTTGTTGCCGTTGTCTTGGTTACCGCCGCGATTGAAATTGAAATTGCGTGATGTGCGTTGCTGGCCGTCATCTCCCAGCAAACGCATGATGTCCGATGCCTCTTTTGCATCTTGTGCTTGCCCACGCACAATCACCTTGTCGTCGATTGGGAACAAGAACACTTGGCTGTCGGGAAACAACTCGTTGATTCGTGACTGCAGCGACTTATATCTCGCTTCGCGACGCCGTTGTTCTTGCTGGGCATTGTCTACTTCGACGTAGTAACGCAACACTTGCGTCCCGGCTCCGGGGACGTCGAACCAGAACGTGATGGTCGTGTCGCCAACACTCTTGCCGATGATCTCAATTTCATCGTTGTCGAATACATGTAAGTCAACGATCTCGGGGTTGGCAATCGCCGTTCGCTGCACCGCGACTTTCGTCCGAATGATCTTCGATTGAGACGGCTCGACGCGTAGCAGTAACTCAGGTTCATAAATTTCGTCGATCAGTGAACGTTCTTTTGCGATCGAATGCGGCGAAGGAAACTCGAGTGGCCCAGTTTTTTCAGCAATTGGCCGCTGGCCCAATATCTGCGCATGCAGCGAATCAACCGACAGGGAAGTCGATAGAAAGATCACAGCCAAAACTGTGATTCGATAGGCAGCGAGCAAATAGGGCATCGAGAGCGAAATGCGTTGGATCCTTGTGCTGTGATTGCAGTAAGGGTTTTCCGTCGATTACACAATTCGCCGTTCAGAATGGAACCCCAATGCGTAAATCACGCAGCCAAGTTGCCCGCGATTTGCTCATGATTCGCAAGATCGATTGCTATCGCAGTCCTCTGTTACTTGCAGGGAGCTGGGTAAAATATGTCGATAACAACGCTAATACGTCGCAATCAGGGTGAATTCTGCCGAAGACAGCAAAGTAAAGTAAACGCAACAAGCAGAGGCAATTGATGGCAGGACTCAAAGGTTGGCAGGGTGCCAGACGTTTTAAAAGCAAGAACGGGAACGCCCTCTGCCTATTGCTTGCATTCGCCGCATTTGCGTGCGGCTCACCTACCTGCATCGCGCAGCCTCCAGCGGTTTGCGACGCATGTAGTGACGAAACATGTGGATGTGGAATACAGGGCCACACAACACAGGGCAATATTTCAGGCAATCAGGAAGCGAAGATTGGTCGGAGTAGCACAGAGCGTGTTCATTGGTCAAACCACCGGCTGCTTCCCGCAGGAGATCTCGTGGGCCGAATCCCTTACACGAGCATGCAGCAATATTACTATCACCGACCCTACTCTCCTTCGCACGTGTCGACGAGAACCTATTCCGAAGAAGGGTTTGAGGAAATCTACCAGCGGATTGAAAGCCAAGTCTTGGGGTTTGCTACCGAAAGCATGGTTGCCAAAGACAGAGCGTTCGAGTTTACAGATTGGAAGCGATACCGTCGCGCACGGCTCGCCTGGGAAGCAGAAACAGGGCAGCCTTTGAACAACGCACCGGTGACCTCTGACGAAGGGCAATGGGAGCTGCCCCCAGACCATTCGCAATGAGAATGCAGGTGGCGGAACACTCGGCACATCTACGCCGCTTGGGCTAAGGGGCTAGTGGCTAGGGGTAGGCTGCTAAAAAGATAGTGTTGACACGAGGATGCGACGGTGTCTTTTAGTCCCGAATGGACGGCGTGCAATAGCCTCGGACGCCAGTCCGAGGAGACAAAATTGGCAATCACACTGAGTCGCGAAGCGATGGCATGAATAGCCAGAACCAACGCATTTGAGGAGGCATGTCGTCGCTTCGCGACTTTGCGATTGATCGTTATGACCATCCCCGAACTAGCGTTCGGGGCTAACACATGCCATCGCTTCGCGATTAGAAGAGCGGAACAAAACCTGCGCCATCCCAAATCAATACAACACCAAACTTTTAGCAGTCCAGGCTAGGGGGTGAGAAAAGACGTATGACGACGAAACAAATCACGTTCTTGCTCCGCGCGGCAGAACAGGGCGCCCTGGACGCGAAGAGACTGTTCTTTGCCAGTGTCTACGACGAACTCTGTCGCATGGCTGCTGCGTTGTTGGCGCGCGAAAAGACGGATCCGATGCTCCACCCGCGTGCGCTGGTGCATGAAGTCTTTCTGCAGTTGTTGCACTGCACTGGCAACGACCTGCCCGAGTCTCCGGCTCTTTGGGGCGACCGACAAGCCTTCTTCAATGCGGCGGCGAATTCGATGCGCCAAATTTTGATCGACACTGCGCGGCGCAAGTCGCGAGTAAAGCGGGGCGGTGATTTCTGCCGCGTCCTGATTGACTTGGACATGATTAGCATGCCGGAAACGACAGGTCAGCTGCTGGCGCTCGATGAAGCACTGTCCGCCCTGGAAACCTTGGAGCCAAAAATGGCACAGGTTGTTCGTTTACGATTTTTTTCTGGCATGACGCTAGGCGAAGTGGCAGACCAAATGGACATTGGCCGGCGCACTGCTGATGGCTATTGGGCGTATGCGAAAGCTTGGTTGATGGCGGAAATTTCGGACGCTCAGCAGCACGTTCAAAACCGAGCTTCGTGAGTATCCGCCCCTAGGTGGTCGAACACAGGACACTTCTCGTTGAACTAGGGCTGAATCTTTTCCACTTCTTCAAATGCAGCCAGCGTGGTTCCTTTTTCACGATTGATGAAATCTCGCAATTCGATCACCGCCGGACCGATCAGCAAAATTGCGATTGGCGGTGCCAAACACAGCACAACGGGAAACAACAGTTTTAGCGATGCGGTGTTCCCCACTCGCTCTGCTTTGCTTTGACGATCGATGCGAATTCGGCTCGCATAGTCGCCAAGAGCTGGTGCCAAGCCGCCGCCCAGCTTTTGGCTTTGTTGCATCATTGCACACCATGCGACGACTTCGGGGATCTCGATGCGCCGCGCAAAACTGCTGTAAGCCTGGTCGGGTGATCCTGATTGCGTTTGCCGAAAGACGATCCCCAATTCCTTGGCAAGCTCGGGGTAGATGCCTTGCATGCGATTTGCGACTTGACCAATCGCTGTGGTCAATGGCAACCCGCCGCGAATCGACATCGCAATCATATCCATGACGTCGGGAATGGATTTTTCGATTGCTTGAGTTCGACGCGTTGCTCGTCCGCTTAAGGCAATTCGCGGCAACGAGTAAGCGAATAATGATCCGACACCTAGGATGACGGCGAAGACAATTTCGCGACCATCGGCCAAGCCGAGTGCGAATATCAAGGCGCTAGCCAAAATTGCTGCCAGCACACCGGCATTTCGTTTTGCCAGGAAATCGTCAACGGCACCCAGTCGATGGTCACCCGACGCGACCAGGTCTTTTGCAAATTTGACGCGTTTGGAGGCAGACGTCGGTAGCACGCTTGCCAGAGGCCCCGTGAAATCACCCAAAAGGGGCGCCGGTTTTGCGGTCGCGGCAACAGCATCCTCGCTGCTAGTCGCAGCAGCCTCTGGCTTCATCACGAATCGACGTCCCAGCAAAAAGAAGCTGAATGTCAGTGACAAGAATATCAGTACGTAGAGTAGCATTCTTTGCTTTCCTATGTTCACACCGCACATCAAACATTCAACAGCGATGTGCGACCCGAGCCACTGTTTCTAAAAGTCTGACTTCAAAGCCAGCCCTACCCAAACCAGCCCAACGACTTCCGATACGCCCGCGTACACCAGGAGTTTCATCCCTAGACCCGATGTAAATAAGTTGTCGATGTAGTCGGGTTCGACCGTCAGCATGTACACCAAGACAAACGCGCCCATCAGCACGATACCGGCAACGGAATATCGAGCGATGCTGGTCATGGATTTGATTTTTTGTTCGCACTGAGCCCGATCGCGAATCGATGATGATAGACGTTCAAGACAATCCGATAGTTTTCCCCCGAGTCGCTGATGCACCGCAATCGTATGCGACAGCAAATGAACTTCGACGGAATCGATCCGGACCGCCAGATCTTCGGCAACGCGGGCGGGAGCCAACCCCAACTGCATCTGGCGAACACACTGCAGGAATTCGCTTTTGATTGGTTCTTCGCACGATTGCCCCGCGATTTGAAAAGCGTTTTCCAAGTTAGACCCCGCTTTGGTTGCCCTCGCCAACAGCTCGATTGCTGTCGGGAAGAGCGTCGCGAATTTACCCATCCGCACGACCATCCGAGCGTAGAACACTACCAGTCCCAACACCAAAACGATTGCCATAGCCAGAACCTGAACGACCACGTGAAAATCCAGCACGAACGCAACGGCGGCAGCCAGTAATGCCGCACAAATCAATATCAACGTGCATGTGCCGCGATCACTTTGGACACCACCGCGAATGAGAACACGCTCAAAGGCGCGATCGAACTTGACGAACATCGACGCTGTTGGGACAGCATTGTTCAGCGCTGCGTCACGACGAACACGCAACAAGGCAACGGTCGGTGCGTCCGCCGGAGTCGATGCAGACGTGGCGTTTCCGCGTTTCAGCAGAATCGCAACAAGACCGGTCGCCAGCACAAAAGTGCAGAACAGGAACACATCCACGGGGCCAATCATTGTGCGTCATCCACCGCAACATCCACGGTAACATCCGATGTGCCATTCGCTGCACCCACCAGGTCTGCGGACTGCGGTTGATTGAAGAATGACGCATCAAACTGAACACCGAATTCCGGAAAGACGCCGACACATTTGGGTTGATCGCCTACTTCAAATGCACCCACGGTTTGGCCATTTGCATCAACGCCACTGCGTCGAAAAGAGAACGCGTGTCGGAGTTCAATTCCCCCGGGTTTGGAAAGAAGTTCTGAAATTCGCATTACATTGCGCGATCCTCCCTGCTGCCGGGCAAGATGAACCACCAAGGAAATGCCGCTGCGAATGTAGGACTGCACTACATTTGACGGAAGATCCAGGCCTGTCATCGCCACCATCATTTCCAATCGCGAGATCGCATCGACTGTGTCGTTCGCGTGAATCGTTGTCAGCGATCCTTCGTGCCCGGTATTCATGGCCTGCAACATGTCCAGCGCCTCGGCACCACGTACCTCACCAACGATGATCCGATCGGGACGCATCCGCAGGCTATTGCGGACTAAGTCTCTTTGGCTGTATTCACCGACGCCTTCGCTACCTGCTGGCCGCGTTTCCAGCCGAGCAACGTGGGGGTGCTGAAGAATCAGTTCCGCGGAGTCTTCGATCGTAATGATTCGCTGGTCAGCGGGAATGCATGACGAAAGCGCATTGAGCATGGTCGTCTTTCCCGATCCCGTTCCTCCTGAGATCAGAATGCTCTGACGAGCTTGAACAGCGGCCTTCAAAAAGTCCGCCATCGGTTGGCTAAGGGTTCCGTTTGCAACTAAGTGCTGAAGGCTTGTGTGTCGTTTCCCAAAACGGCGAATCGATAGTTTCGGGCCATCCAAGGCAAGCGGTGCGATGATTGCGTTGATTCGTGAACCGTCTTCCAGCCTTGCATCCACCAACGGGCAGGATTCGTCGATACGCCTACCAACTTGCGTCACGATCCGCTGAATGATTCGTAGCAAGTGTGCGTCGTCAGCAAAGATGATGTCACTTGGCTCCATCATGCCATTGCGTTCCACGAAAATCTCGTGTGCCCGATTCACCAAAACGTCGCTTACATCCGGATCCGCCAAAAGAGGTTCTAAGGGCCCGTTACCCAGAAGCTCCCACGGCAGCTCGGTCATCATTCGCGTATGCTCGTCTGCCGACAGGTTGACTTCGTCGTCAAACATCTCGATGAATCCTCGCAATTCATCAAGTGCTTCGCTTGATCGAAATTCTTGCGGTGCAGCGATGTCCAAGCAACCAACCATCCGCTGATGGATCTGCTGCTTTTTCTGTTGAAACGCGATCTCGTCTGTTTTCGATGCAAAGGTGTTTGCCCTCGCACCGGTCGATAGCGCACTGGTCGATAACGTGTCGGTTCGGCTGGTGACCGATCGCTGGTCGGTGTCGATTGACACGGCCGATGATTGGATGTGTTCGATCATTTTCTTGCCTCCTCTTTCTGGCGGCTTGAACCGGAAGCATCGTCTGCGGCCGAGGCGAGAGACATCGATGATTTGGATTCCTGTGCAACGTTTGTCGATTCAATGGCGTGAGGGTCGTCAAAATTGCGTTTCTTGATCGAGTGCTTACTTCCAAAGGTCAACTGGGAACGAGATTGACCGCGATAGATTTCCATGACTTGGACGGAATGATCAACCGACATGATGCTGGCCAGCGTGATCGGGTCTTCCAAAGTCACTTTGCCCCCGTCGTCTGGCGAACGGAGGGTAAGCGACAGTTCGCCGTGACCGGATGCGACTCGCACCACTTCGGCTTGCCGCGGCGAGACCGCCAACGTCACACGAACCATTTCCTTGTCGCCCAACGGACTGGCCAAGTCGGTCGGAGTACTTTCGTTGTCCAAAGCAAGGATTTCCGCATCTTGAATCAGTGTCGAGGTCGCGTTTTGGTAAGCGCCAGAACCCAAAGCTCCGCCGCCTCCACGACCCAGCGTGTTTCCGTGGTAGTCCCTTCGGCGTGGTGGGTTGAAGTCATGGTGTCCGGGGCGAAAGCCGGTGGGGTCAGCGCCAACAGCCACGTTTGCTGCAGTTGCTACGTTGCCATCGGCAGTACCTTGCCCGTAGTGAAAGAGAACATCAACGCGTTGACCTGCGCCGGCAAAACCCAGAAGTGCGTTTTCCGGTGTCATTGCGACGGTCACTGCTCGCAGCCCTGGCTTTAATCGACCAGAGACGCCGGGGACTTTTCCTGCGGGCAGAAGATCCTTTGTGTCGAACGTCTGACCACGTTTGTGTCCCACCAAAACGATCTTGCCAATGATCTGGTCTGGGTTGGTCATAAACGTCTTCGCACGAATCGTTTCCTTGATCTCTTGGGCGGTCATGCGGTATAGCGCAATGTCATCCAACGTGATCTCTGTGCCGACTGCGATGTCGCGGCTTGCAAGTGGAACCGTCATTCTGGCCGGTGGCTTCGGCGCGGGCGGTGGCTCTTGTTGAACCGTGGGCGCAGCCGCCAACGCGATTCGCACGGTGTAGGTTCCAACCAAGCCGACAACGATGGCAACGAACCCAAGCAGAATCGTGCTCGAGTTAATCTTGCTGGTTGTTTCGTTCTTCATTGCCTAACGAACCTGAGTTGAATTTAAAGAGATGGTCGTGTACTCGCGTTTTAGCCTGCGGGAGGCGCGCCTCAGTCGCGTTCGGGAAGGGCATCCAATGGACTTACTTGGCGATATGTTCTGGTCAGCTTACGTGTTTCTTACTGCAACAGATTCAATGCAGCCAACGACCAAACTGCCATCGCCACAGGCAGCGCGTATGGCACGGTGAAATTGAACGCGGAACTCATCTTCGACTCGCCGTCGGACGCATCGTTCGTAGCGTCTGTCTGATCAGACTCGACGGGTGCTGGATGCAGGCGTTTCAAAGTCACTAGCACGATTGTGCACACGACGGCAAAGCCAGCGCTGCCGACGAAAACCAGTAACGTTGGGAATGCACCCAGCCAAGCTCCAACGGCACCCATCAGTTTGACGTCGCCGCCACCGCCACCACCGATGACCCACAGCAGCAACAGCAACCCGAAGCCCGTGGCGAAACCACCCAATGAAGTACCAGCTCCGGCTAGTCCGCCACTCCAAAGGTGCCACGCCAATCCTGCGACCGCTGATGAAACCGTCAACCAATTCGGGATTCGCCGGTTCTTCAGGTCAGTCACCAACGCGATAGACGAAAACAGAATGACCATTGCGATCGTTGTTGCGTCAAGTTCCATGGCCGATTCCTAATTGTTAAAGTTGATTCGTTAGACTGTTATTCGTCGGCGACTACAACGCCCGAGTGAGCTGCAATTGCGGTTTATCTTGCGTTTCGTATTTCCGCTCGAATTCAGCGGGAAAGCAATTACGCCACAATGCCAATGCTCGTCCAGCATGCGTTAAGAACGTGAAGTTCTTCTCTACCTTGTGAGCATCCATCTCAATAATTTCCTTGGTCAGCCACTGAGACGCTTTGACAATTGTCTCGCGAGGCGGATGAAGTTCTTTGGGTGCCATCGCCCACCATTCCAGCACGTGCCCCGTGGCCAAGATGCGTCGGCTAAGTGGGGCCGTGTCGGGGTCCGGAACTGGTTTATTCGCATCAGGCCAATTGCCATCCCAGTAACCAGTCGATGACTGGGAATGAAACAATCGTTGCGTCATTCCCCGCAGGTGAGCCATGACTTCTTGCCGCGTTTGTGCGGTCAGCATGCGATTGGCTGAAGCAACGTCTTCATTGTGAATTTGGTCATCGATACGCAGCAGCATTGTCAATGTGTAGAGTCGATGCTGGCCATAGCACACGCCCAGCGGTTGTGTTTGCCGCATGATGCGTTTTGCCATGACATTGAAGTCCACCTCTTGGCCTTCGACGGTGTACCAAGGACGTCCGTCTTGTGCGTAAAACGCAGCGGCAAGCGCCGTCCATTCGTATTCGCGTTGATTGACACGAAAATTGCGGACGGCACTTTGCAGAATCCCCGCGACTTGATCTTCGCCGGTTGGCGTTCGGACGGGATGCGAAAGCGGTACTCCAATTTCTGCCAGCGTGCCCATTAAGTGGTCGACGTGACTGACTGACGGCCGGCCCTGCTGAGTGTTGACAGCGATTCCGTGCGCCGATTGCTGAACCAAGGGCATCGAATCGCCCCAAACTTTCGCGAACTCTTCGTGGTTCAGCAGCAGGCTAAGCATTCGTTGGCCGCTCAGCGATTCATCATCAAAGGTCGCTTCGTCGTCCCACATTCGAATAGCGTGATCGACAAAGTTGATTTTCGTCGGCTCTTCGGCAAAGACAGGGTGCAGTTTTTGCAGCACGGTCGATAACTGCTCATCCGAAATCACGAACGCGTAATCGTAAAGCGGTCCCACGTGTCGCGGGTATTCGTTGAATGCCGGCTGCAGTGCTCGGTGATTCATCTCTCGAACCGTATGAACCGAGGCGATTGCGATTGTCGCCAGAATTACAAACTGAACGGTGACGAAGCCGAGGCCACCGGTGAAGAGAGTTCGAAGGGACAAAATCGGAGTGATGAGTTGTTTCATGATTGAGTCGCCTCCGTTGCCAAAAGAATCGTGTTTTTGTCTTCGTACTGAACTTTCCAGGTTCCAGGTTTTTGGCGAAAACGACGGACTAGCTGACTTTGCTTCTGCCGATCAATCAGCAAGTGACTGAGTGCGTATTTTTCAGCAACACTTTTCCAATTGCTCTCGCCTCGATAGATCAACGAATAGTCGCTTTGCACGCTCCTGGGAAATCGACTTGAATCGCTGTTTACGAAAACTGGGATCGCTGATTTCGCTTGGATCCAGTCGCTCCATTCTGCTGGGCAGAAAAGAAACTGGTCGTCACGATCGTTAAGGCGATCGCCTTGATTCGTCAGCTGGGCTACTGCCGCGCTGGGGTATTGTGAGCCGGTCAGTTGCGCCTCGGATCTGGCTTTGCCACCTAGTAGCAAAGAAGCCCAAGGCGAGAAAGCAAAGCCCAGCCAAATGAGCAGACCTGCCAAAAGCGTGAAGCCAAATCGCAGAGTTCCGTTTTGTTGGATTGCCTGACCGGCAATCTTGTCATCACAGTTCTCATCGACTTTGCTGTCTGTATGTTTCGCGTCATTTCTTGAATTGCGTAGGAGAGCGAAGATCGAAGCCATCATCAACGGCGCGAACCATACAATCATGGGACTAGAGAATCCGATTGCGACGGTTAGCAACGCTGGCGGCAGCAACCAAGCAAGGTTGACAGTGCGGCCGCGAGTGGAGACTGCGACAAAGGCCCAGAGCGCGAGGACACTTACTCCAATCCAACTGGACATTACAGTCGGAGCAAACCCACCCAAGCTGTGAATCAATGGACTGTCGGGCCACCAGCACATGGCCGCCCACAATCCTATGCCGTTGGGGGTCGCCAGCGTTGCGAGTGCAGCGAATTCCAACAGCCAAACACGAGACTTGAGTTCATCGTCATCCAGTGATGAGCGGAGTCCATTATTTCCGGCGGTAGTCAGAAACCGAGCCACGATCAAGCAACCAAGCCAGCCAAGCCCTATCAAAAATGAACCGTGTAGGTTGGCCCAAACACCAAACAAGATGACCATCGCGAATTGCAAACGATAAGAGGCTGACGAAATCGTCAGATCACTGGCGTTGGTTGACCTTTCTGTTCGTCCCGCGGTACTTGAAAGGCAAAGCGCCAAGACTGCAAAAGCAAGCTGGCCCAAAGATGATTGTGTCAAACCGTTCAAAAACGGCAGACTTGTAATCGCGATCAAGACGACACCCGTCGCGGCCCAGCGACGATCAGAGAGTCGAACAAAAACGATGGCCCAGATGGCCAGTGTGAGAGTTTGCAGAACCGCAAAGGCGAACGACAACATTTCCGAACCGCCCCAAGCGTTCAGCAAGGCGATCAGGCGATTGCCAGCCGATCCGATCTCGATGTGCCGCATGCCTTCAGCCAATGGAAGCAGCTTAGCCGCTTGGCTACCCATCTGCACGCTCGAAACAGCTTCCCATGTCGACGGGTTTGAAACGGGCAGATAGCCAAAGTACAGAAACAGAAAGACGAAAACTCCGCATGCGACGGCGTGATGGAATCGAAGGGCAAAGTGATCCGGCAGCGTTGCCTGCAATTGGTACTTGGCGTTAGCTGTGAGTTGACCTGAAGACATTTTGTTACGATCCGTGTTTCTGAATGTTTGGTGGGCATCATCAAGCGTCGACCGCTTGCCACTTAGAACTCATCAGGAGGTCCGAAGACCACGATGCAGGTACTCGGGGCGCCGTCACTGTGGTCTTGATACCCAGAGCCGCTGGTAGATGCCGATGCACTTTCAACGCCGTTGATGGAATACGACTGGTTCAGCTGCTGAACACTACGAGCGACGTCCGTCAGCTCACCCACGATTGCGTCTCGAAGTGCCGTTAGTCCGGCAATCGTTCCAATCACCAAAATGGTCACGATCAGAACCAATTCCATGGACACCACGAAGCCCGCTTCATCTTGCCAAAGCGAAACGAAAAGATCGCGACATTTCTGCGCAACCCTGAGGCTTTCGTCTGTTTGGTGCATTTTCGTTACGGGAATGGTTGAAGTTCAAAGCGATGGATGAATGACTTGCCGAGTCATCCTGTTTCTTTTGCGTTTATTTAAAAATGGAGGTCATCATGCAGGTTCTATTCGAACCTTCAACGCGTCCACCTTTGCCAGAAAGTTGAGCCGCGTTGTTTGTCGCAGAATGAATGCCGTCAAATGCTCCGATAACGGCGATCGTGACGACGATGTGCTTTGCAACGCTACAAAACGCAGAAAGGGAGCCGGCGCACAAAATGTGCGTCGACTCCCAAGTAAACCAAGATTGGCTTACAGTTCGTTGGCAGGTGCGCCATCGAACGTGATGCAGTTGTCAGCTTGACCCGACTGGTCGTCTGTGCTGTCACAGAAGTCCAATGCGTCGTTGAAGTCTGATCCGGCGGTTGAGCCAGAGTGACCGACAACGCCGTTGTATGAGTACGACTGGTTCAAGTCTTGAACGGCACCAGCTGTGTCGGACAATTCCGAAACAACTCCGTCACGCACAGCTGTCAGGCCAGTCATCAGGCCCAAAACGGCGATTGTTGAAACCAAAACCAATTCAACCGAAACAACGAAGCCAGCTTCGTCGTTCCATAGATTCTTTGCAGTATTTGTCACTGTCTTTACTCCGATTTGAAATTACATCTCGAACAGCACGGCAGGGTGCCGTGGTCGCTTCACGGTTGAAGCAACGTTCACGTGCTAAAAGATGCAGCCCAGTTAGAGGGTTTACCCTCATGGAGAAGCACATTTCGGAGAAAGCGAGTTCCTCTTGGAGGGGTTATGACACCGAGAGGTAAAAATTTCGACGTTTCTCGATTAGGTCGTTGCGCACTTTGAGCGAATTTGGTTCAAACACGAAAGCAATGCGGAAGAAAGTGATTAAGCAGGTATACAAGCGCGCTTTGCTGCTGGCTGTCGCAGCAATCGGACTTTTTGAACAAATTGGGCATCGCTAGCGCCGCACAGTATCAATCTGAGTTCGGTCGCCTATGGCGACTAGCCAGATTATTCATCAGAGCACGTTGGTGTACCGCCTTCAGAGAGCGTCCAGCTTAAGTGGTTGGTATTCGTCTGCAATTTGAGCGTCGCCATCTCGTTTGGTGTGAACCCACGTATCGATTGTGCTCACCCAAGATCAATTGCGGAGCAATGGCGGAATGTAGCCTGGGGCAATCCTTGCTTGTCTCAGCAAGCAAGGTGCAGCCCCAGGTTGACCCAAGCGAACCGGAAACACCCCTCGGCGGCAAAGCCGCCGATCGCCGAGGGAGCCGCGTTCTTTTCGCGCATTGCCACCTGGGGTTCCTTCAGGTTCGCTGTCGCTCTCCTTCGTCACCCCAGGCTACATTCCGCCGCCTCTCCGAGGCTAGCATTCCGAGCCGATCTAAGCTGGACGCTCTCTTCAGGCGGCCTGTCATCACCGAGGCCGGCTGAAGCCGGGACACCAGCGTGCGCGGTCTGGTATGTCTGGCGTTCTCATAAGCGAAACGAGGTCATTGAATTTCGACGCATTTTGGTCGCGTCATGAATCATCCAGTGTAGGAACGGCGACGCCGCGTCATCACACCGATACTGATCCAACATAAAAGAGCCAGCGAACTGGGTTCGGGAACAGCCACAATCGATAGCGAGATGTCGTTTCCGGTTCCCGCCATGTAGTCGATACCAAAAAGGTAGGTCTGTCCCCCGAACATTCCAGATACAAACCCTGGATTCAAAAAGCTGCCGATCACTGCATCACTGCCGTCGTTGTTGACGATCAAGAAACTGTCGCCGCTCATTGGGGCACTAAGCAGATTGAGGTTCAACAGTCCGCTAAGGTCTGTGCTTCCTGTTACGTTCAAGACATCGGACTGCCCTAACAAGGGGTCGAAGTCGATCGTCAGTTCGCTCCCTGCGCCCAGAAAGAAGTCTTCCGTGTCGAAGGTGCCGATTTCTGCAGCCGTTGCCGAGTCGCCAGGACGTAGTTCACTCGCACCCGTCAAAGTCACTGAAGCATTGAAACCACCATCACCCGCCGCGACACCGTTGACGATCGCTAAACTGCCGATATTGCTGATGTTGTCGTAAACAACCGTACCCGCCCCCGCTTGGGTAAGATCCTGGTTGTTAAAAAAGCGACCTTGAGCACCCGTGAACGAAATCGATGCGCCTGCTTCGACATTAACCGTCGATGCAGAAAGCAGACCAATCCGTTCTGTAAACGTATGATCTCCCGCGCTGGCATAAAGTGCTCCTTGCGAAACACCATCGACGACCGCACCCGTACCATTTAGACGGATGTGCTCGTTGGTCGTGATTCCTGTTCCGCGAACTTGCAACGTTGCCCCATCGGCGACCGTCGTCCGCGTCGAACCGGAGAATCCACCCTCCCCCAACGCTTCGGCTCGCGTGAAAATCGTGACTCCGTCGTTCAGGTTGAATTCGCCCGCAAAGTTTGAGTTGTCACCGCTAATGATCAGCTCGCCGGAGCCCTCTTTGGTGATCGCTTGATTGCCTTGGATCGAGGCTCCGATGGCGCCAAACTGGGTTGCGCGAATGGTTCCGCCGCCTGTGACGGCTGATAAAGAGCCGCCGTCGTCGTTGATTTGATAACGCCCCGTCCCTGGGAGTGTTTGGGCGAATTCGATTTCCGAGAATTGAATGTCGTCTTGCACTCGAACAGTCGTCGCAGCGGTTGTTGCGGTGCCAAACGTAACGGGTAAGACAGCGTCGTTTTCCCACGTGTAATTGAAATCGCCCGCGGT
>CAYUGI010000133.1:5293-18810 GCA_964444105.1 uncultured Pirellulaceae bacterium | reverse complement strand
TTGTCCTCAGCCCCGCTAATCGGGGCTTTTTACAACATTGGTTGTCACGTCATGCACTAGCCTCGGACGCCAGTCCGAGGAGACAAAATTGGCAATCACACTGAGTCGCGAAGCGATGGCATGAATAGCCAGAGCCAATGCGTTTGAGGTGCAGACCATCCCCGAACTAGCGTTCGGGGCTAACGCATGCCATCGCTTCGCGATTAGAAGAACGGTTAAAAACCTACGCCATCCCAAATCAATACAACAACAATTCTTTTGGCAGTCCAGGCTTAACCTGCCAATGTCACGTCACTCCGCCAAATTTGTTGGCGGAGTGTCGCAGCAACTGTGAAATCGAGTCGCGTGTTTTCCCTCAGTGCTCCTGACGTGACACACGATCTTTCCCCTACTCGATAGGTGGACGTCGCGGTCGTTCGCCACCGCGTTCTCCGCCACCGTCGCCTGATCCACGTCGGCCTTGCTCTCGGCCGCCGCCGGGGCCTCCACCAGGTTGCATGCGTTGCTTTGCCATTGCAGTGATCTCTTCTTTGTCGGCAGCACCGTCGCCATTTTTGTCTGCCGCGGTCAGCATTCCCTGCATTCTTTCTGACACTTCGTCTTTAGTCAGTTTGCCGTCGTCGTTCTTGTCGAATTCCATCATGCGATTGACCATCGCGGTTGGATCGCCACCTCTTGCGCCGCCGGGGCCGCCTCTTTCACCGCCAGGGCCACCGCGCTCACCACCAGGACGACCTCGTTCGCCACCCGGTCCACCGCCGCGCGAAAAGTCGGGAGCCATTTCTTCTGCGGTTAAACTTCCGTCTTTGTTTTTGTCTAGAGCAAGCAGTGCGACGGAAGCGTTATCGATTTCGGCCTTTGAGATTTTCCCATCCTGGTCGGCATCCAGAGCGGCTAAGACAGGCATGGTTCGCATCAGCATCTCAATGCCACCTCCGCCTCCTCGTCCACCACCAAAACCGCCACGGCCTCCTCCATCGGGTCCACCACCACGGCCCCCGCCGAAACCGCCTCCACCGCCGGGTCCACCACGTTGCCCACCTCTGGGCCCGCCCTGTCCCGGTCCGCCCTGTCCTGGCCCGCCCTGTCCTGGCCCGCCAAACTCTCCTCGATCACCGCCTGGACCACGTCGTGGACCATCCTGTCCGGGAGGTTGCGCAAAAACGCCGCTGGACGCGAACGCTGCGATCATGGTGATGGCTGAAAGAGAGTGCTTCAAACGGTTCATCAAATAGCTCCAAAGACAAGGCTGATCCGCCTCCGCGATTTTCCGCGGCGGCCCACAATCGAAAGGGTAGACGAAGTAGTCGATAAGGAAGTCGGTTGCGATAGCACAACGAACCTCCGGCATCTTTATACAACCCCATCTACAACCGATGGGTATCGCGGCAAAAAGACATTTGATTGCAATGACGCGGGGGTCTGCAGATTCGATACAGTTCTTCTCAGGAATATTCAAAAACCAAGCGATTTGTTGTGGAATGTCGAGGTTCTCTACGGGGTAGATACGCTCGCTATTTGCTGGTTCGACCTCGTCCGAGCAAGGTAGTAAACCCAATGACATCAACCCAATTTGGAGTGTCACGTTGGTTCACCGTTTTGGTACACAGCAGTTAGGAGATAGCGGGACTTAGTGGACAGAGCAGCCATGGCAGAGCAAGACTACGACGGCGTTCGGCGATACGTGGATATGTGGGCCATGCCCGGTATGCACCCGAGCAACGTTGAATTCCTTCAAAAACTAAAGACCGCCGACACCAATCACTTCACCACGCACATGGATTGTGTCGGAACGGTGTCAGAGATGGATCAGGAAACAGGCGACTGGGAGAAAACGCATCTGGTTGGTGTCCGAACGGACGTCTGGAAACCGGACGACGAAGAACTCGATTGTGCGCTTAGCGCCATGCAAGACAAACGCCGCAAGGAAATGAAGAAGAGCATTCGCCGCAGTGGCCGCCTGTCTGGCAAGCAATCCGAGCGGCTGGAGAACCAGATGGCCGACGACGCCATCATGCAGCTTAAATGCGACGAGATCGAAACGCGCCGGCTGGTGCTGAAACTTTTTAAGACCACGGGGACACGCACACGTTGGGTTGGCACGATCGAAGAAGTCACCGCAATGGAAGTGCAAAACTCCATGGGGTCGAACCGAACGCTGATCACGATGGCAGTGAATTTGCCACGAACCAGTTTTGTCACTTACGTTCAACAAAACCATCGCACCTTTCGAATCCCCGCGATCTACACAACGGGATTTTACGACGACGAACAAATGTGGAACGTGATGATCAAGCGTCAGTGGTTTTCCATCGGCGCCGACTTTGATGTCGAAGTCAATGGTGAAGTCGCGGGTGAGATCGACGGCCGACTTTTCAGTTTTGGGTATGACAGCTACGTCGAAATCGACCCACACCCGCTAGCTGAAAACACACAGTTTGTGGATTTGCTGACCCTCTTTGCGACGTCGGTCGGCTATCACAAAGCAATGCGACGAAGTATCAAGAAGCGGACCGAGGCGGCCTGCTGCGGCGAAAGCCACCGCAATATCTTGCATGACGAAGAGCTTCGTTTGCGTCATAATGGGCGAGCGGCAGCCTAATCTAACTGGCTGCGTTACTCTCATTTTTGTTTGATCCGTGCTGAACGTTATCTACGAAGACAATCATCTGCTGGTGGTCGATAAGCCGCCGGGCATCGCGACGATGGGCAGTCTCTCCGGTGAATCCGTTCACTCGCGCGCAGCAGACTATTTGCGTGACAAGTACAACAAGCCCGGCAAGGTCTTCGTCGGCATCGTCAGCAGGTTGGATTCAATGACCAGCGGTGTCTTGGTCTTGGCAAGAACCAGCAAGGCGGCGTCGCGTCTGGCACCTCAGTTCGGTGGCGGTTCCAAGAAGCCAACCAACCGAGCAAGCAAAGTCTACTTGGTTGCTGTTGAAGGCCAGTTTTCTGATGCGGTGAATAGAAAGGTGGTATCAGGAAACCAGATACCCAAAATCAGCACGCTGGCGGACCATGTCTTGAAGGACGATTCAGCGCATCGCATGCGCGTCGTGTCGCGGGACAAAGCGGGTGCCCAACTGGCCGAGATGAACTGCATAGTCCTGGACCAATCCGATGACACGACACTGTTAGCTGTTCAGTTAAAAACCGGACGCAAGCATCAAATTCGCGTGCAACTAGCTAACCGAGGTCATAAAGTGTGTGGTGACCGAAAATACGGCTCCGACATGAATTTTCCCAAGGGCATCGCGCTGCACAGTTTTTTGCTGCAAATCGATCACCCAACACTGAAAGATCGTCGCGAATTTGTGTCTCCCGTCCCAGCCAGCTGGAAGCAACTTTCCCATCGTCTTCCTTCAACGCCGTCTCTGAGAGACACTGTCGCCAGAGTTTTCGATCTCCCTGAATCCGCCACGCAGATCTGATTCATTTGCCCGTGCCTGCAAAACGAACTCCTAAGCGATCTCCCAAGCCGAAGAGTTTTGTGCCTGATAGGATTGTTTCGGGAGGACAGACCGGGGTTGATCGGGCAGGGTTGGAAGTCGCCATCGCTTTGGGCATCGATCATGGCGGATGGTGTCCAGCGGGGCGTTTATCCGAAGACGGCAGTGTTCCCAGCCGTTATCAATTGACTGAGATGCCAACGCGCGACTATCCACCGCGAACTGAGCAAAATGTTATCGATAGCGATGCAACGCTGATCGTTTATGAGACAAGGCTTAAGGGCGGCACGTTGCTGACACGTCGCATCTGTCAACGCCAGAACAAACCGTACTTGCTGGTCAAAATGGGACGGGACGATGCCAAAAGCGTTCGCCAGTGGCTCGCCGAGCAAAGGCCAACCATCTTGAACATTGCTGGGCCGCGCGAAAGCAGCAACCTGGGGATTTTTGATCGGTCCACAGCATTCCTGCATGAAGTGTTTGCCTAGCTCAGCCTCAATCGATCGTCGAATTGCCTAAGCCGTACAACCTGACGGGTCCCAGGTGTTCGTTTGCTTTTTCGTGATCGTCAGGGAAAGCCCAGGCGGCAAACCCGCCGATAGCTAGCATATCCCGCGAAGGCCCAATCAGATTGCTTCGGCAATGGCTGCAGTGAAGCGTGGGATCCCCGCCTCGAGATGTGTTTCACAAACCAGGCATGCAAGTTGGACAGGCGCGAACAACCAAGTTTGCGACGCTCAAGTCAACGGCGACAGACGACCTCCCACGCCGACGACGAACCTACCCATCGCGATGCCAACCGGAAGGAATCCAGTTCAGATGATCTCAATGATTCAACGACTCAGTCGTCGCTTTGCCCTTTCCTGCATCGTCGTCGCATGCAGCTTGTCCGCCGTGATCAGTACTCCCGCTGACTCATCCGCTCACGACACTGCCCTATCGCCTTTCCATGCCAAAGCAATGAGCACGCACAATAAGCTGGCTTTGCACAACGAATTGGGTTTGCAGAATGACTGGTGCGTGTGGACGGAATCGAATACTTGCAACTACCAAGTAAACGATCAGCCCAACGATGCAAAAGAAGTCGCATCCGCTCGGCAGGTAACGATTCCGACTGTTGCCAATCGCCCTGAATCGGCGCATCCCATTCGTTCCAGGACATCGTCGTCATTTGAAACCTCGCTAGCCGCTGTCGCTGCGACTGCTTGTGCACACGCGGGCGTCTCGGTGGAGCAGTTGATCGAGCCGTTCGCGATGGTCGGACAAGAATCCAATCACTCCGTCGAAGAGGTGGCCCAGTTTACGCGTTGGTGGGAGAAAACCCAAAGCGATCTGGAGCATCAGTACGCAGAACTAGTACAGCTGGCCGAAGCGAAGGCCGACGCTGCAAGAGAAAACGCTCAACTTGCAACCGCTGCTGACGCGGTTGCCGGCGACGTCATCCAAGGCGACGTTGTCGAAGAGGAAACCGTCAGCCTCGTGCCGTTCGTTGACATTGGACAGACTTTACTTGCCGACAATCATTGGTCACCGCTACTTGCCAGCACGCCAACTTTTGATCGCTTGTATCCTCTGGCCCAGCCGAGCGAACCCTTTTTCAATTTCTCCGTCGCTTCTGTCGAATCATCAAACTCCAGTGAGTTCGCAGAATCGACGATCCGAGAAGATTTGAAAAAAGTGGCGATGGAAGAACCGATCGATGTGGAAGCGGATTCATTGAGAGTGCTTGGTCGAAGCATTCTGGTAACCCAATCGAGTCCATCCGCTTCAGACACATCTTACACAGAGACTGCTGACGCACTGGTCGGTAGTTCTGCGATGATCGTTTCCATTGAGGAGGTCTACATGCCGTACGACCTCGCGGCACGAGAGTATCCGGTCAGCAAGTGGCTTCCTCTTGCTCATCGCCCCTACAGCATTGTCAAAGAAATGCTACTCGCTGACGTTTCGGAATCACCCGCAAGCGTCAACGACGATGTTCAAGCGGAAGCACTGCCAGCGTTAGACCAAGTCGCTCAAAAACAGCTGGCCCTATGGGCAAAGCAAGTTGCCAGTCACGCACCAAACGTCCAAGCATCCGTGCAGCCAAAACGTCTAAGCAAACGATTCGCGTCCATGCTTCTGGGGCAGCAAAAAGCTGCCACGGATGTAGCGGTTCAGCTTGCCAGAATGCTGCCTGTCGCTGTTCCGCCCGTAATCAAGCCCCAGCCGGTTGCACCTGTTGCACCTAGCGAGGTGGGATCGCAATTATTGGCCCGCGCCGGCGTTGCACCGGCAAGCAAGACCGATCCTGACGTGATTTTGAATCAATGGATTAGCTATCTCGGCAAAGCGTCAAAGACCGTCGCGTCGGTCATCGGGAATCCCACCGCCAGCATCGCGCAGATCGACAACAACTCGATCACCTCGGACCAAGAAGCCGCCCGTCGCTAAATCGACCCAATGCAGGCCATCTGTCTGCAGTCGCTCCGCCACTTCGCTCGTTTCGATTCAGAGCCCGTTCTGTTCTGGCCGCTCCCTCCCAGCCAGGACAGAACGGGCTGTTTTCATTTTCAAAACCGTGCATCGAACGGCAGCCGCCTTCCACTGAACCCATCTTGCACCGATTCGTAAAGTGTTTTCAGCCAGGTACTTAGAGGCACACGTATGGCTTGAGGGCTTGACAGACTGACAAATTAAACGAGTGTTTGAAACAGCCGTTTAGATTGCGATTAACGCAATTTTCGGTTTTACGCTCGCTGGCAGATTCATGTCGTCCATCAACCCATCGCTTTCCGCGTCCGATTCCGACCCTTCGCGATTGCCAAGCGGGGCGTCCGGTGTCAGCTCGTCGCCCGTCGAACAGGACACCCGCACGCGGTTGTTAATTGCCGCTGGCCCCGTCTTTGCTGAGTCCGGCTACCAGCGGGCGACGATTCGCGACATCAGTCACGCGGCTAACGTAAACGTCGCCTCGGTCGCCTACTACTTTGGTGACAAAATGGGGCTTTACCGCGCCGTGATCGAACAGATCCGTCGGTCGCGCGAACAGAGATTTCCCGCACCAGAAAACACACCCGATCAATCGCCCGAAGATTCGCTGTCGCTACTGATCTCCACCATGCTTTCGCGGATGATCAAAGGTGACCAGCACGGTTGGGAATCACAGTTGATCATGCGTGAAATGGACGAACCGACCTCCGTGTTCCGCGAAATGGTGCAAGAGTTCTTTCGCCCCATCTACGATCAACTCAAAACGGTCTTGAGATCGCTTTTGCCAACTGACGCGGATGATTATGTCGTCGAACAATTTGCGCTAAGCGTCGTGGGTCAGTGCGTGTACTACCGCATTGGTCGCTTGGTGATCAATGAGTTGGTGCCGAGCGAGATGCAAGATCAGCACTTTGGCATCGAGTCGCTTTGTCGCCACATTGTCGCAACCACAATCGCATCGGCGCGAGACCCGAAATTCGGCCAACGCAAACGCAATGTCCGTTTTGACCGCGAACCGAAGCGTTTCGCAGACGACGCTCCCTAACACGATTGCGCTTTTGCGTTTGAACACGCAGCCGGCGTTCAGTTGCTCTACCGACCAAACTAATCAAGCTTCTCCGAATCGATCTCAATGTCCATCTCCGATACCCCCGATACCAAAGCAGCCGACGATTTCGTTCCGCTGATTCGTCCATCGGACGCCCCGACAAGCAAATCGAATAAGGCCGGTCAATTTTCCGCTTCTGTCCTGTTCAATATTGTCATTCCGATCGCATTGATCCTATTGGGGGTCTTGGCTCTGAAGGTGCTTGGTGTTGCGACCGCGCCTCCGCGAGACGCGGGCGACGACAGCCGAGCGGGACGTCTCCAAGCGTTGGCTGCAGTACGTGTGGAACAAATCGATTCGTTGCAATCAACGGGTGAAGAATTGCAACTGATTGTTGATGGGACCGTGGTTCCGTTTCATGAGGCGCGGGTGGCTGCTGAAGTGGCCGGGCGAATCGTTGAAAAAGACCCCATTTGCGAAGCAGGCAGCATCGTCAAAAAGGGACAATTGTTGATGAAAATCGATCCGACGGACTACGACCTGGAAGTCGATCGCCTCACGCGGCAGAAGGAGCAAGCTTACCAATCCCTGCTTGAGCTTGACCAAGAGAAAACGAACACGGCGCGGTTGGTGAAGGTCGCGCAGGATGACGTCGATCTTCAACAAAGCGAAGTGCGAAGGCAGGAATCGTTGCCAAAAGGATTCGCCAGCCGTGGCGATATCGACCGCGCGAAACGCAGTCTCTTGCAAGCTCAGCAGTCTTTGGTTGCCAATCAAAACCTGTTGGATCTTTTGGACAAGCGGCGGGTAAGACTTGAAGCGTCCGAGAAACTAGCCGCGACACAACTGAAAGCTGCCGAGCTGAATTTGGAACGTACGAATATCGTTGCTCCAATCGACGGAGTGATCGTCGTCGAGAATGCAGATGCCAACACGTTCGTCAATCGCGGCTCGGTGCTGCTGACGATCGAGGACACCTCCAAGGTCGAAGTTTCGACGAATCTTCGCATGGACCAGTTGTACTGGGTTCTGGATCAGAAACACGATGCTTCACAAACCAATGCTGGCAGTTACGACCTGCCCGAAACCGACGCGACCATCCAATTTGATCTTCCGGGGCGAGACGATGTCAGCTACCGATGGAATGGTCGTCTCCTGAGCTACGACGGCGTCGGACTGGATCCGCAAACACGTACTGTACCGGTCCGAGTTTTGGTGGATGACCCACAGAGCATCGAAAAAATAACGCAGCGCGACGGTAACAAGCGATTGCAAGGCGCGAGTGCACCGACTGCTCTGCTTCGTGGCATGTACGTTCAAGTGAAATTGAAGATCAAGCCGCAAACGCCACTGGTCGTTATCCCCGGCACCGCGCTGCAGCCGGGCAATCGGGTTTGGCAATTCGTCCCCGATGAAAAGGTGTTGGATAAACCTGAAATGGCGAAGGACGACCCGGCGGCCTCAAGTGAAAACCAGTCAAGTGAAACCGAGACATCGGAATCAAAAATAGCGAGCGGTGATCCGTCGACAGCAGGAGATGATTCGGCAGCAGCGGACGAAAAGAAAGAATCCTCGTTTGTAGCCGACGATTGGACGCCCGGACGCGTGATCGTTCAGCGAAGCGTTTACCCAGTCGATGCATTGACTTTCAACATCAACGGCCAGCCCGCGTCCGCCGACCTGGAAAAATCATCGCTTTCAGGCGAACGGCAGTTCTGGGTCTGCGAAATCAAAGGGGACGAATTTGCTGCCAACTCCTATGTTGTGACAAGTCCGCTCAGCGGTGTCGATGCAGGGGGCCTTTTGGCACGGGCAGAGTTGGCAAAAAACGAGTCAGAAAACCCCGCCCAAAGCAGTCGCAAGAAGCTACCTGCCGCGGACGCAATTGAGATGACAAAAGAAAGTGAAGAGCCGGCTAAGACTTTGGGAGACGCATCATGAATCGAGTCGTTGCATGGGCGATCACAAACGCCCCCGGCATGAACGTGTTGATGATGGCGCTGATGGCCATTGGCGGTTTTTCTCTTTGGAACATGAGACGAGAAGTGTTTCCGGCGTTTGAGCTGGAAATTGTGATGGTCTCGGTGCCCTATCCTGGCGCAACGCCCAAGGACGTCGAAGAAGCGATTTGCCAGAAGATCGAGGAAGCCATTCGATCAATTGACGGCATCAAAAAAGTAACCTCGATCTCGCAGGAAGGTGCTGGTTATGTGCTGGCGGAACTTCGCAGTGATGTGAGCGATGTTCAGAAAATCATGGCGGAGATTGATCGGGAGGTAAACCGAATCCCCAGCTTTCCAGCGCTGACCGAAGATCCACAAATTCAACAGATCACGTTTCGCGATGCCGCAATCCGCTTGGGCATTATCGGACCGGCGACCAATGTCGATGGATCTCCCAGCGCGTTGCAGGAGGCTCGCGATTCAGAATTGCGTTTGCGCGACGTGGCAGAAAGCGTACGCGACGATGTGCTGATGCTTCCGACGGTCTCTTCCGCATCCATCATGGGCACCAAACCCTATCAAATTGATGTGGAGATTCCCGAGGCGACGCTGCGAAGTTATGGCCTGACGCTCGACCGAGTCGCTGCGATCTTAAGAGCGACGAACATCGAACTCCCTGGTGGCCAACTGAAATCAGAAGGCCAGGAGATTCTGCTACGGACAAAGAACAAAGGCCGAGTCGGAGAAGAAATCGGGCGTTTGCCGCTGGTCACAGATCCTGGCGGAGTCGTGCTGAGTGTCAACGACCTGGGTTCCGTGCGAGACGAATTTGCCGACGTAACCGCCGTGGGTGAAATCAATGGCGAACCGGCAATGGTCGTCAACGTTGAAAGGACAAAGTCCGAAGACCTGCTGGCAATGGTTGATGCTGTACGAGAGTACGTCGATCAAACCGAGCTGCCGCCTGGCTATCGTTTTGTTGTTTGGGGCGATAGCAGCACGGAAGTCCGAGGTCGACTATCTCTGTTGCTTCGCAACGGGTTTCAAGGTCTCTGTTTGGTCTTCCTCGTCTTGACGCTCTTTTTGGAAATGCGTCTCGCTTTTTGGGTGGCACTGGGTATCCCCATTTCGATTCTTGGTGCCGGTGCGGCACTCTCCTGGGGCGATCAAACGCTGAATATGCTCAGCCTATTTTCGTTCCTGGTGGCACTTGGGATTGTGGTCGATGACGCAATCGTGATCGGTGAAAATATCTACGCGCACCGTCAGATGGGCAAGAACTTTCAAACAGCCGCGATCGATGGAACCTTAGAAGTCATGCCTAGCGTCGCCGCATCGGTGACAACCACCGTCATTGCCTTTTCGCCGATGTTCTTCGTCAGCGGCGTGATGGGCAAGTTCATGGCCGTGATTCCATTTGCGGTAATCGCCATGCTAGTGATCTCGCTGTGGGAAAGTACGTTTGTGCTGCCAAGCCACCTGGCACACAGACACCGCGGCTTCTTTCGCGTCCTGTCGGTCTTGGTCTACCCACTGCGCCCACTTGGGCTGGCGCTGAACTGGCTGAATAAGCGGGCTGCGGCCGGACTGACTGCTTTCTGCAACAATCTATACGTGCCGGCGCTGAAGTTCAGCATTCGATTTCCGCTGATCCCGATCGCGCTGTCGATCATGATGTTTGCGATCACCGCTGGTATGATTCGCGGGGGAATCGTGCCATCGATTCTGTTCCCAAAGTCTGACAACAATAACTTGCAGGCGACGATCACGTTTCCCAACGGAACCTCCGCAGCCGAAACAGACATTGCAACGCGGAAGATGGAAAATGCGCTCCGCCGCGTGAGTGCTAGGATCGCCAAAGAACGCGCTGACGAATCGGGGATCAAATCCGCGGAAATTTACCCAACCGAAAGCGAGCAAATTAGCGGCCCTGTGAGATTGACTTACCGCGATGTTGGCACGATCGCGGTCTTGGACAATCCAGCCGGAGGAGGCGGGTCGGGAAGTCACGTGGGTCAAATTTTTGCCGAATTGTACGATACCGAAATCCGGTCGATCCACAGTGATAAAATCTTGGCGATGTGGCGAGAAGAAGCGGGCGAGTTCCCCGGTGCCGAGCGAGTGACGTTTGGCAGTGTCGGTGTCGGCCCTGGCGGAAAACCGATTGAGTTTAAGTTGTTGGCGTCCAGTGAAGACGAAGAGCAGCTGCTAGCAGCCACCGAATCGATCAAGGAACGCTTGGGTGAATTTGCCGGTGTTTTTGATATCGCTGACGACAACACGCCCGGTAAATACGAGTTTCAATTTCGCGTGAAGGATCAAGCACAGTCCACTGGCGTAACACCCACCGACCTAGGTCAGACGGTTCGCAATACGTACTACGGCGCTGAAGTCATGCGTCTGCAACGCGGTCGGCACGAAGTCAAATTGATGGTGAGATATCCGCCAGAAGAACGTCGCAGCATGGTCGATATTCGCGAAATCCGCGTGCGCACAGGCGAAGGCCAAGAACGTCCGCTCAACGAGCTAGCTCAGATCGATCTGAACCGTGGTTTCTCGGAAATCAATCGCGTCGATCAACAACGCTCGATCACCATTTCGGCGGACTTGGATGAAACGACGGCCAACGCCGATTTGATCATCGCGAAATTGCAATCGGAGTACCTGCCGAAGATGAACGAGCAGTACCCCGCCGTTTCACTTCGATGGGAAGGCCAACGCGAGCAAAGCAGAGAAAGCGTTGGCAGTTTAATGACCGGTTTTTCACTTGCAATTGTCGCGATGTACGTTTTGCTGGTTTTGCAATTCCGCAGTTACATCCAACCCGTGTTGATTCTCTTCATTATTCCCTTCGGCATGATTGGCGCTGTTTGGGGTCACGCCGTGCTCGGGCTTCCGCTCACACTGTTCAGCATGTTTGGATTGGTCGCACTTTCAGGCGTCGTCATCAACGACTCGATTGTTTTGATTGACTTTATCAACGCTAGGATTCGCGATGGGATCCCGGGTGAAGTTGCGCTTCTGGAATCCGGCGAACGCCGTTTTCGACCGATCATGCTGACCAGCATGACGACGATCGCCGGATTGCTTCCGTTGATGACGGAACGATCGTTCCAAGCCCAGTTGTTGATCCCGATGGCCGCTAGCTTGGCATTCGGTCTGATGCTTGCGACGTTCTTGGTCTTATTTTTGGTGCCCGTTTTTTATTCGATCTACTTACGTGTGTTGAACCTGATCAATCGCATTCTCGTCTACCTAGGCTGGGCAGAACGAGACGCGGAAATCGCGATGTGAGAAGTGGATGTAATTGAGTTCAACGACTCGACGCAGACGTGTGAGCAAATGGCGTCGAATGACTTAAATGCAACCACCCAAGCAGAAGTAACATCGATGAATCAAGAACCCTATGCTCCGCCGAATGAGATTGAACCCATCCTGACGCAGCGTTCGATTATTCACGTCTTGGGATTCTTGTTGAGTTCCCTGTTGGCTTTTGCAATGTTGCTGGGAACGATTTTCTTGGCTTACCAGTGCGTGTCAATTGCGGGACTTTCCGATTTAGGCTGGCGCGGCGTTCCAACCTACACCATGCTGCTCCCCGTACTAAGCCTATTCTGCGGATTGGCAATGGCGTGGTCTGCAGTGCAATGGCACCGCATCAAGGCAGGCCACGCTATTTCGTTTTTTACGCTTTCCATGGTGTCGATGTTCCTTGTTCCCCGCGTTTTGCTTTCGATCCTTTTTTGAGACTCGCAACGATTTGGGAAACCGATGACATACCGAATGAGTTACCAAGAGTCTCGCAAGCGTTACCTTGACCAATATGATTCTGCGGGGGCTCGCCAATACGATGCTTGGATTCAATCGATGGACGACGATGACCATCAAGCATGTGTTGAAGACATCGGACACCATCTGCCACTGACCGATGGGATGTCGGTGCTGGATGCCGGAGCCGGTACCGGTGCTTTGTGCTTGGCGTTAACGCAAATCCCAGGGCTGCAGATCACCGCTTTAGAACCGAGTCGGGCGATGGGAAAGTTGCTGAGCGCAAAACCAAGCTTGAGCGACATAAGCGTTGTTGAAGGATTTTGCGATCACGCAAATGACCGAGATCTGTTTTCAGCTGATAGTTTTCGCGTGATCGCGTCGCGACAATTGGCGAACTGTTTGTACGATCCACTGGCCGCTTTTCGGAACTGGCATCATTGGCTGCGCCCAGGCGGCTGTGTGATCGTGCTAGACGGCCACTACCAGCGTTCCGCCTGGTCAGGCAAATGGACCGACATGGTTGATACGTTGCCACTGTCAGCTTGCCAAACCAACGCAGCGGTCCCGTACTTGTTGGAAGAAGCAGGTTTCCGAGTTGATTTCGCGGGATCAATGAACGCCACCAACGCTCGGCCATCCACACGAACGAAACGCTACATGGTTGTCGCTACTAAACCCAGCGAATGACTGCCCAGTGCCTACGCGGTCGCTCAGTGCCTACGCGCTCGCCCAGGCCTTTTTCCCCGTACTGGGTGGTGGGGTCCGTGGCTCACGCCAACGGCTCACGCCAACGGCTCACGCCAACGGCTCACTAAACTGGCAAACTTGAGCTGT
>CAYUGI010000133.1:0-5193 GCA_964444105.1 uncultured Pirellulaceae bacterium | reverse complement strand
GGCTCACGCCAACGGCTCACGCCAACGGCTCACTAAACTGGCAAACTTGAGCTGTCGCTGCAATGTTGCTTGGCAGTCACGGATCCGAATTTCGCCACGCAATTCTAAGCAGCGAGGACTATTCCACCCAGCGACCGGCGATGGGGACTTTCTACGTTGTTGGCATGGCGGTTTGTGAATCGCGAGCATTTCGGTACGCGAAGTGCGTCGCTGTTGGCAAAGCATCTCAAATTTCTCGCTAACCGTCCCGACGATTTGCAACCGTCTGTCCCAATCCTGATTGTCGTGAAGCAGGTTGTCCTCATTACCGGAGCGTCGATCGGTCTCGGGCTCGCGATCGCGCGTCGGTTGATGCTTGGGAGGGAACGCGAGGAATTTCATTTGGTACTGACCGCTCGTCCAAGCTCAATCCATCGCTTCGATGCCGCGGGCATCCAGGAGGAGGAACGCATCTGGATTCGTGAACTTGACGTGACAAGTGCGGCACAACGCAGCGACCTTGTCCTTGAGATCACAACAAAACTGGGTGGCGTCGACATTCTTATCAACAACGCAGGTGTCGCGTACCGATCCTGCGTTGAACACGTGACCGAACCAGAGCGGTTGCACCAAATAAATATCAATTTTCGTTCACCAATCGAATTGACGCGGTGTGTCCTTCCGGTAATGCGTCAAAAGCGTCGTGGCAAGATCATCAACATTTCGTCGGTCGGCGGAATGATGGCGATGCCAACCATGTCGGTGTATTCCGCATCCAAGTTTGCATTGGAGGGGGCCAGCGAGGCGCTCTTTTACGAACTGAAACCATGGAACGTCCATGTCACTCTGATCCAACCAGGGTTCATGCGATCCGATGCGTTTGAAAAGGTACCCTATACAACCATGAGCGAACGCGCATCGAAGGATTCTAATCATCCTTATCACGAACACTACCAACACATGGAAGCGTTCATCGCCAAAGCAATGGGCCGCGCGCTTGCCACGCCCGATTCGGTCGCCGCGAAGGTGGCCCGCGTCGTGAGTTCGAAGTCACCGCCATTGAGGGTTTACGGGAGCATCGATGCGATTGCATTTGCTTGGTTGCGACGACTATTGCCGCGACGTCTCTACAACTGGATTCTGTATCGCAATCTTCCGAAGGTTCGCGACTGGGGAAAGCGGGTATAGAAACGGTTGGGCTCTGGAGATCGATCGGCGTGTGCCATACGCAATCTCTCGGCTGGAATTTCGTCCAGATCAATGGTGACGCAAAATCCACCTGACTCAACTTGTACGCAGGCCGGGTTCCCAGCAGCCGAAGGCCGAATCAAAGTTGAAGGCCACGCAATGTGGATCCATGGTGATTCGGTGCGTCGTCGTGTTTTGCTGGCGAACGCCATGACTGGCACACCATTTGTCTTTTTCTCGCCAGCCACGTCGACTTCAAGGCCCTTTCGATCCCAGCCCCCGAGAGGCATCGGAACTACCGGGTCAGTCGAGGTGTTAAACTGCATGCGGTTTGCCGACGTATTGTTCAAGGAATCCAAAATGTACCGACTGAAAACCATTGCTTTTGTTCTCGCCGCGATGAGCTTGGAGACCGCCGTAGTCAAGGCACAGGAACAGCCTGTAGATCACGCGTCGAAAGCTGCCCAAGCCGACGGTATCAGCGCCGACGGTATCAGCGCCGACGGTATCAGCGCCGACGGCATCAGCGTCGACGATTTGCAAAGCCAACTACGTGAAATCGCTTGCGCTCAAGCCGCCGACTTTGCAAACCCTAGTCAATCAGACGCCATCCGAATCGTGCGTGAACGCGGCTATCAAAATGAGAGCTTTAACGCGGTCGTATACAACACGATGCGAACATCGATCGATCCGGAGACTTGGAACTATGTCGATGCATCCAAGGCGCTGCTGCTGTTGCCTCACACGACGCTTGAAACGAAGGTCCAATCCAAGTTGGCCCTCGAGTGCTTTCTTTCAGCTTTGGGGCAAGTCCCTGTTCTAAGGGGTAAAGCAGTAAGCACGCGAGTCGCGACAAATCTAGCCAAGAAAGCGGAAGAGTTTTTGGCAAAGCATCCATCGGAACTTGCCGAGAATCTGAGGGAGGCATTGAAGTTTCAGGATTTGCCAAGTTCGGCGTTCACACTAATCCAACACACCGGCGAATTCGACCAGAGCCTTATGCCGCTAGTGCTTGAAGTGGCACGAGGTGACAATGTGAAAGCGGCATCTGCCGCGCTGCAAGCCGCCGACATTTGCCTGGAGCGGATGGAGGCCAATCTGAATCCTGGCCCCACCGAAAAGACTGCGGCGGTCATCGAAGACAAGTTCTTGAAGTACGCTACCGCAGTCATCAAACGATACGACAAGAACGAGGACGGACGGCTGACAGAGCAAGAGTCGTCAAGCATGCTTATGTCGCCCATGAAAGCCGATCTAAACGGGGACAGATTGGTGACAGTTAAAGAGTACGGCGATTACCTCAAAACGAGACAAAAGAAGTAGCGAGCGAGTTTTGCAGTTGCCGTCCAACACGAGGCAGCAAACCGCACCGAAAGATTCAAGAAGAGAGAAATGGCTCGCGATGAAAACTGTTGCTGACCGTGAAGATTTCTATCAAGAGATCCCGTCGAAAGCGGGCTTGTACTTTGTTCTATTTGTGATCGGCGGTTTCGGTACGATGGCCACGCTGGCGGCATTGACTCGCAACTTCAACGACGCCGACGACTGGGCGTTGCTGTTCATGGGAGTTGTGACGTTGGCGATTGGGGTCCGTCTTTATCAAATCTGCACCTGGCCGTCATTCTCTCTGACAAAAGATGAATTGATCATTCGCAAATGGATCGGCACGCGTCGATTTCTGTACTCTGACATTGAATCGCTCAGCGAATATTCCGAGTGGACAAAACCACGCAAGACTCCCAGGATGACCACGACGCGACCGATCTTGATCCACTACCTGGAGATTACGCTACGGAGCGGAAAGTCGAAAAAGGTCGCGCTGCCCGCATGGATCTCCAATCAAGATTTACTTGATTCGATCAGTCATCGGACCCGGCGGACGATCGAGTCCTTGGGCGTGCGCGGGGAAGGGTGAGCGGCCGGTGCTTGCGGTTTTTCATGTTGCCCCAATGAACCTCCAGATCGTGGCTGGCGGCCCGAAACCACTTAACTCGGACTATTCATCAGCGCTCGCTGGTGCCCCGCCTTTAGGCGGCCTGAAACTGATCGAAGCCGGCTGAAGCCGGCACACCAACGTGCGCGGACTGTTTGATCCATCGCTCTCGGAAGCCAAACGAGTTCATTGACTTGTGACACAATTCGATCGAGTCATGAATCATGCGAGTCAAGCTAGACATTCTGAAAACGCCGCTACACCAATGTTTGCGCTGGCTTCCCAAAATCCTTTGCACGTATCAATGCCCAGGATGCCAAGCGGGCGAACGCGGTTCCGGTCTTCGCCGTCTACATTTACTGCACTGCCCACCTTCTATCGGAACGCCGATTGTTGCATAATCCCAGGTTTACACCTCGACTTGCTGCTGACTGGGAAAACGCTTCGGATGGACGACGACAAAATTGGCGAAGCTGGCGTTACCTTTGATGATGTTCTGTTGGTGCCTCGCTACAGCGAGGCGGTGCCTAGTGAAGTGGACGTTAGTTCCCATCTGACCAAGCGGATCAAGTTACAGATCCCGCTCTTGTCGTCTCCTATGGACACCGTCACCGAGGCGCAAATGGCGATCGGTTTGGCCAAGCAGGGTGGCCTGGGGATCATCCACAAGAACCTTTCGCCCGAGCGTCAAACCGAAGAGGTCTTGAAGGTCAAGCGATCGGCCAACGGCATCATCGTTGATCCCGTCACGCTTGCGCCGGAAGAGAAAGTCGGCCGTGCCGCCGAACTGATGGACCAGGCAAACGTCTCCGGCGTTCCCATTATCCACGCTGACCGCACGCTTGCTGGCATTTTGACGCGTCGCGACCTACGCTTCCTGGGCAACCCAGATCGCCCAATCTCCGAAGTCATGACCAAAGATAATTTGGTGACGGGGCAGGGGAATTTAACGCTTGAGGAAGCTGAGAAGATTTTAACGGGAAAAAGGGTAGAGAAGCTTCTACTGATTGACGAAGAAAGAAAACTGACGGGACTTATAACGATCCGTGACATCGACATGATGAAACGGTTCCCACATGCTTGCAAAGATCCGCAAGGAAGACTGCGAGTGGGAGCGGCGATCGGAGTGGGTGACTTTGAGCGAGCGGAAAGCTTGATTGCTCAAGGCGTTGATGTGCTGACGGTCGATTCGGCTCACGGGCACAGCAAGAACGTGATCGATACCGTCAGAGAGATTAAGACACAAAGAGGATGGGACATTGATGTGATCGCGGGGAACGTCGCCACAAGCGAGGGGACTCGAGATCTGATCGACGCGGGAGCGGATGCGGTCAAAGTTGGCATTGGGCCAGGTTCGATTTGCACGACTCGGGTCATCAGCGGCGTCGGTGTTCCGCAGATCTCCGCGATTCGCAATGCGGTCGCAGTGGCTGCAGAAAGAGGGATACCCGTGATCGCTGACGGCGGAGTTCGCTTCAGCGGTGACGTGACGAAGGCGATTGCAGCCGGAGCAAGCACCGTCATGATTGGCAGCTTGTTCGCGGGCCTGACCGAGAGCCCTGGAAAGTTGATCCTTTGGCAAGGACGACGTTTCAAGGCGTACCGCGGGATGGGTTCGATGGGTGCAATGGTGGATGGAAGCAGTGATCGGTACCGACAAAAAGGATCGCCGGCGGGAAAACTTGTTCCCGAGGGTGTCGAAGGTCGAGTGCCGTTCAAAGGTCCGCTTGGCGAGTACGTTTACCAATTGGTAGGCGGATTGCGAGCAGGCATGGGTTACGTAGGGACACGTACTATTGAAGAGCTGAGACGCGATGCCAAGTTCATCCGTGTTTCGGCAGCGACGGTGAGGGAGAACCACCCGCATGACATTGCGATCACTCAAGAAGCGCCAAACTACAGCCCTGACGTTCAGTCAGGCGAATCCATCTAACGCCGCGCGCCCTCGTGTTTCGATGCGGGCTGCTACGCGCACCCAAACGCGCAAACTTCTGCGCGTGATCATTTGTGCGTTCGCCACTGCCGGCACCGCACTGAGCTGCTCAGCTGTTTTTGCCCAGCAGCCTTCGCGCGTGTCCAGCGCAAGGTTCGGT
>CAYUGI010000132.1:0-18980 GCA_964444105.1 uncultured Pirellulaceae bacterium | reverse complement strand
TCAAGCCAAGACTGAATGCTTGAAACTAATGAAAATTCACAGCCTCTCCGGCCTATTCAGAAAACGCTTCGCGGGGGTCAGGCTAGGTGTTCGGTTTTCGTCAGGGAACGCTTCGCGGTCCGACGAGGATCAATCTACCGACTGTAACGAAGCCTTTCGCGCTGCTTCAAACTCATCACCCTCTGCCCACGCGGGCATCTTCGGTTGATCAGCAACTTGCCTGCCGACGTGATAAAGCAACCGAATGTCCTCTAACGCACCAGTTAAATCCCAGTCTTCGCGATACTCATCGCTCGGTTGGTGATAGATCTTTTCGACCCATTCTGCCAGCTTCTGTTTCCCGTAACCTGCTGGTTTGCCGATCACGTGGACACCGGAGTGCAAATAGACACCCGGCACACCGATCTTTGCCAAGTTGAATTGGTCACTGCGATAATAGTACCCTTTGTCTGGAAACTGATCGGGCGTCACGATCCTGCCCTGTTTCTTTGCCACGGCAAGAATCACGTCGTCCAGGTCTGACTTCCCGTGGCCAATCACGTTCACATCATGCGTCTTCCCGATGATATTGGTGCCATCGATGTTGATCACCGCGGCAATCTTGCCTGCCGGAATCGGCGGGTTGTTGGAGAAATGTTCCGAGCCCAGCAGCCCAGCTTCTTCGGCGCCCACGGCCGCGAATAGAATCGATCGCTTGGGGCGTTCTGTTAATCGGGTATACGCTTTCGCCATTGCCAGCAGCGCCGCCGTTCCCGATCCATTGTCTACCGCACCATTGTAAATATTGTCGCCCGTTTCATCACGCTCGGCGCCGATTCCCAAGTGGTCATGGTGTGCCATGTAAATCAGATACTCGTTCTTTCGTTCCGGATCAGCTCCTTCCATCATCGCCAATACGTTGGCGGTTTCCTTTTCACGAACGTCGGCAGTCAAGTCGATCGAAAACTTCACGCCAAGTGATACCGGCCGGAAATCTCGTGACTCCGCGGCGCCACGCAGTTGATCCAGATCGTGCCCGCCCAGCGAAGCGATCGATCTAGCCGCGTCTTCCGTCGCCCACGCTTTGAGATCCATCCGTGGCCCCTTCGTTCCACGTAACTCAAACTCTTCACCACTCCATGACGTTTGAATCACTTGCCATGGGTAGCCCGCAGATGGGGTCGTGTGAATGATGATCGCGCCGACCGCGCCCTGGCGTGCGGCGCTCTCGTACTTGTAATCCCAGCGACCGTAGTAGAGACGCCTGCGTCCCTCGAACAACTCCGGATCCGTTGACGGATCATTATTCATCATCAACAAAACTTTGCCGCGCAGATCAACATCCTTGTAGTCATCCCAGTCGAACTCCGGCGCCTCAATGCCATATCCGACAAAGACCACTTCGGCATCGGCGATCTTCGTGCTCTCAACCGGCCGCCCGATCGACGACATAAAGTCTTTGACTGATTCCAACGACAATGCCTGATCGCCGTTGGTAAACGTTACCTCTTTCGGAGCATGTGTCGTCAGACCCACTAAAGGGACACTCTGCGTCCAACCACCATCCGCTGCAGCCGGTTTCAAACCCAACGCTTGAAACTGGGTCGCCAAGTACAACTGCGTCAAATCATCCCCGCGTGACCCCGGCCCACGACCTTCCAATAGATCATCAGCCAAAAAGCGAAGGTGCCCTCGAATCGTCGCTTCATCGATTACCGACTCTTCACGAACTTCGGCAGTTGAAAGAGTCGATTCTTGAGCTGAGACCGACGAAACAGCGACCCACGCAAGCATCACGATCGATAACGACTTCATCTTGACCATCCAAACGCGAAGGCCAGGAAGTTGTCCTGGCAACAGAAACGCCAGGACATCCTGGCCACCGATTGACGCGAATTATATCAGACACGACACCCTACTAAGCCGATGCGAGTGTAGATAACAAAGTGCAACCGAGGGATGAGTCAACCTACAGATCTAAGAGGGCAGGTCACTGTAGCTGCCCTACGCCAGAAGCCAAACCAGCCAGCGGGGTCAGTAAAAGGTGTCAAGAACCAATGACGGGATTTGGTTGCTGAAGCCCTTTTATTCGAGGAGGAGAACTGCTCACGCCTTTTCGGCGCTACCCGAATTTTCGGCGCTACCCAATCCTGCTTTGGTTGTGAGCCGTTGGCGTAAGGACTCGGGGTTCCGCAAAATACCCGGCCGCTGACGCGTCGCCGCTGACGTCGTATCTTGGAAAAGTGATTGGCGCTGCCATGTAATTCGACGCCGCGCGATTGACAGGTTCCGCAGCGATTATGATGCACTCATTATTTTCCCTTCTCTTTGCGTTCGCCCACATGCAATCTGACACTGAAAACAGTGACGCTTCCGCCAAGCGAGGGCTCCTCAGGAGTCGAAAACTCTGGCTGTCGATCCTTGGCGTGTTGGCCGTGCTGGTGATCTTCTTGCCGAACATTGTTTTGGCAATGATGGGCGGAAAAATCCAAAGACAACTGTCGCATGAAACGGGCCTGCACATCCAATGCGACTCTCTTTCGGCTGGCTGGTTTTCGCCGGTGACGGTGAACAACTTGTCCGCGTCAACGGTATCGGGCCAGCCGGTCGTGACGCTTCAGCGGCTTCGCACCCAGAAATCACTTTGGGGACTGATCGCCAAAGACATCGACGTTGGCGGCATCGAAGTCGAATCACTTGTCGCTTATGTTTCTGGGAATCCAGCAACACGCGAAGAGCTGAAAGCCGCAATCGCGCAAATGGATCCGCGATCTGGATTGCTGAAACACATCGCCGACCCTGACAAAGACGTGGATGTTCGGTTTCTATTCGATGCGGTCGAAGTGCAACTGCAGACGAAAGACTCAACCCAGTGGAAAAGCGTAGCCAGCACGGACTCGTTCAAATTCCGATTGCAGCGTGGCGGCGAGATTACGCAAGTTAGCCTCCACGACGGACAGAAGACGACCTGGCAGGTCAAGCTGCTGCCAGAAGTTTGCGATCACGGCTTAAAGTTCGTTGCTCCCGTTTTGTCGGGTGCGCTAGATGTTGATGGAGATTGTTCACTCGCGATCAACACGTTTCAGATGTCCCCCGATCACCCCAAGGACTTGTTAATCAGCGGCACGCTTAGCCTGCATGCGGTCAATGCTGAGATCGAGACTCCGTTGATCCAGAACCTCACGAAAGCGATTGGGCATGTGACCGAAAATGGAGTTCCCTTGAATCTTCAGATCGCAGACGAATCGGTCGTGTCATTCGCTGTTAAAGACCGCGTGGTCACTCACAGCGGCCTGTCGTTCGGTTTGCCGAAGGTGCTGCCGAGCCTAGTGTTAACATCCGGAGGCGATGTTGGATTGGACGGAACACTCGACTTCCAAATTGCCGCCGCAATTCCTTTTGAAAACATGGGCGAGGCAGCGCTATTGCAGAAGTTGGGCGCACCAGAACTTGCCGTTCCCGTGCGCGGGACATTCGCTGAGCCCAAGATCGAAATTGGCAAAGGCAAAGCCATCGCCGGACTCGCTCAAGAGGTTGTTGAATCCGCCACGAACGGTAACGTGGATATCGGACCACTTCTAGAAAAAGTCGGCGAATTGGAACTGCTCGAGAAACTAAAACAGCGAAGGACTCAGAAGAATGAGGAAGAGGAAGAATTCGAGATAAGCATTCCGCCACTCGTCGCCGAAGACGAACCAATGGTCAATGAAGAAGCCGAAGAGCAAAAACGCGAAGGGATACTCAGCCGAATCAGAAAACGTCGCGAACAACGAGCCCAAGAGAAGGAAAACGACTGACCCTGTGGCTGCCCAACTCCCCCGTTTTCGCCGGTGGCAACCGTGCTACCCATTCGTTGGCATCGTATCTTGCAGTCGCCGCCTAGCAATGGTCGGCACTCGCTATGGATGAAACAGATCAAATCCGAGTTTACCGATCAGTCGCTCGGCACCGGCTTGCCGGAAGCGAATGTGCACGGAGCCCCAACTAGAACCGGGTAGAGCGAGGAATTGCGCAGCCGCGATTCTGGGAATACACCGCTCGCGATGAAGAAAACCTCGAGCGGTGCGCAGACTACATTCATTTGAATCCGCGAAAGCACAAATTGGCCGACCGAGTCCCTGGCTGCTAGCGGCGTGGTATTTGTTCTTCTTCTTTTCAGCGTCCGGATTCTCAAAGATCTTGAATGAGAACTTCATGATGTAGTCTTCGGGCAGGACACCGCCTTTCTATTTCGAATGAAGTCGAATGAAAGTGCCGTTGCAGCCTGCGTTGACTCCGCGAAGAACACCGCCACGAACTTCCCAGGTGGATTTGCGAAGTTGCCAGTTAGGCTTGCCAGGGTTTCGGCCGTCTTCAAAGTCAGCTTTGATAACCGAATTGCCCGGGAGCAGGGAATTTCGTTTCGACATCTTCGGCTGCGGCTATCGCAGCGGATACGGAAGACAAGAGGCAGGCAGTTAGCAAAGTCTTCATGGGTTCGTTTCGGTTTGGGTGATATTGATGGGTTTGGTAACGCTGGCTTGTGGGCCTTTGATGGCACTTCGCTTAAACTCTCTCACGTGTGGGAGAGTCGGACGCAGTAGCGGCCGGTGAGGGCATTGTGCGTCGAAAACGGTAGTCTTGTTGCCAATCGAATTAGCCCTCACCAGTCCTGAGGGCAACGCCGTAGCGGATTTTCGCTTGGCGATTTGTCGGCATTGTGAGCCGCTGGCCGTAAGGCAAGGGCCTTGCGCGTTGCTAACGATCGCAATGCCCGGCCGTTTACGCGATCACGGCTCACTAGGAATCCGCTACGGCGTTGCCCGGAGGGAGAGTAACACGCGAAACACTCGCGGTACGCTGGGTGATCTCTAGAGCAAGTGCTTGTTTCGACTGGCTTTTGTTGTTGGCAAGCTCAATAGCTTTCGCAGCGAATCGCCTCCCCAGTGCAATACTTCCGTTTTCTTCCTTGCGGTAGTGGAGTTCGTTCTTGTCACCATTGAGGTCGTCGGTATCAATCCACGCTCCGCGCGGTGATATGCACAAAACACAGTCCTTGTCGGCTGAATTACAGCAAGCCGACGACACGATTGCACGGCACAAAGTAGAAAACGAACTGCGCGCACTCATTGCGACGATCGACAGTTGGCAGAGCTACTACGTACAGGAGAACGCAAGAAAGTCGCGTGCAAGAGGCGACTAGGCGGAAGATGCTAGCTGAAATTCAATGCAAGCGCGCAGCGAAGCGCCCTCGCCCAAAGCAGCGGGGGCTTAGCCCTTCGGTTTTTGCATCGCCGCAAATTCAATGGGCGGCAGTGTCAGTTCGTCGGGAAGGTCAAGCGACGCGACCGTTTGCTGGCTGAAGTCTGCGTTCAGAAACCGCATTACATAGTCGCGAAAATTGGAGTCATGCTTGCCAATTTGCATCATCGCGGCATGCGTGCCGCCGCGAACACGAATCAGATGCCCATTAGACGATTCTTCCAATTGCTCCCTGGCATTTTCAAAAGGTGTCGACATGTCCAAGTCACCTTGAACCATCAGCACCGGCAACTCTGTTTTCAGGGCTCGAAAAGAATCAGGAATGACCGGCGTGGGCGTCACGTCACGTGTCGCCTTGTAGGTGGCGTTCAGTTCGCCAATCCATCTGCGGCCCGGTTCGCTGTCGATTCGCGATTGGCGGATTTGACTAATCCCCAAGCTATTGTCGATCAAATAGGCCTGTAAGGGCGACGCACCTGGGGAGATCTTTCGAGCCGCCTTTACTGCCAGCGACTCGTAGTTTTCGTTGTAGATTTCGTAAACAAATTTGGGCATCTTGGAGATGGATTCGTGGGTCTCGCGATGAGCACCGTGGCCGCCAAGCAGCGCGCGTTGGAAATCAGCAGGTCCGATCACAACTTCCCTTTTCCCAACCTCAACGCGGACGGGCTCTGACTCTAGGCGTCCAACAATTGCCTGGATCGCATCAGCAAACGCAACCTTGGGGAACCCCAGTTCACCACGAACGGGCGCGACACGTTCTTCCAGGCGATTCATCACGTTCCAAATACCTTGCGGGCTGTCCCAACCATGATCGATTGGCTCGATGCCGGACAACACGGCGCGGTCAACGTGGCCCGAGTACTTTTGCATGTAACAGAAAGCCCACTGTGAACCAAAACTGCCGCCGTACAAGACAACTTTCTCGTACCCCAGCTTTTCGCGCACATCATCAAGATCTGCCGCCACGTTCATGATGTCGTAGCCAGCCAAATCGATGCCGTAATCAGTGCATCGATCGATTGCCCGCTTGTAGTCTTCTTGAATCCCGGCTTTCATTGCATCGTGGTCGTAGGCTTTGCCAATGGGCGCACCAAGAGTCATATACATCATGGTCATGAACGCGGGTCCTGCGCCACGTTGATTGACGAACACAACGTCTCGTTTTTCGGCCAACGCCCAAACCTCGGCCAGCATGCCACCACTGGGTTTGCGGTTCAGTTTTAGGATCAGCTTGTCATCGAAAAACTGACCTGGCCCACCGCCCAATAAGAAAATCGGCGCGTGTCCCGATGGCTTACGCGCCTTCAGCTGATAGCCGTATAGACGAATGTTGCGGCTCTTTTCTGCAGCCCGGTTCTCAGCGACAGACAAGCGAAACTTTTTCGTTTCTGGTCCTTCCTCGAGCGGAAATTCGATCATGTCGATTGTTCCCGCTGGCTGATCACTGTGAGCAGGCAAAAGCGTCGCATCGAATGCGAGTCCGCGCACCGAAAGCAGAGCACCAATCAGGCACAAGTAAACTCGAAGACGCATCCTGGACTCCACCTTTTGCCGAGCGAATTAAGCACAATTTGCAACGACATTCTACGCCGGGCATTCGGCTTGGTGACGTACCTGACACCATTTTTCGGACCATTCAAAGGGAAACGCCTCGCGGGGATCAGGCACGGCAACAAATGCGGCTGGAGGCCGACACAATTTCTTCTCGCTGGCTCAGCGCGCACAGGCCTTGGATCCGTGAAGTACTCGGCGCCTTTGTGCTAGTCGAACGGTGAGATGAACAACCGCGAAAGACGCAAAAAGAGGACACTTCTCGCTAATCGCCACCTTGATTTTACTCTCCTGCTTGCGGGAGAGTCGGGCTCTCAGGCCCGGAGAGGGTTTCTGCATGTGCCCTCCCCGACCGCTACTGCGTCCGACCCTCCCGCTGCGCAGGAGGGTGAAGAAGATCCGTAGTAGGCATTGTCATTTTGGATTTGTGTTTGAGGTCGTGGTGGTGATTAGCGAGAAGTGTCGAAAAGAAGTGTTCATTGCCGCAGCGTTGTTTTCGCCTCTTTCGCGGTTGTCTCCGATGCGTGCAGCCCTGATGACCGTCTGTCTCGCGATCGCTTGGGAACCAAAAACGACACCTAGCCCCGTCTATGCCTCCAGGCTTTTAAGTCTGTGATTCCGGATTGGAAGTTATGAAATCCGGGTCTACTACAACCAAGGGAGTGGGCGTTGGTTCACAGTTATTCTCCAGCCACACTGACTGGCTTTGCCGGATCGTCGACTTGGTCAGCGCGTTCGTAGCGCGCGCGGCCTGCCCCGTTGTGAGTTTCGATGACAAGCTGATCGTTGCTTAACCATACAACCCGCGACCGGTGGGTTATGTCCTGACTGGACAGCAGAATATGGTCAGCTTCCAGTTTCCATGTACCTTGCATGTCGTAGTCCGGGGCACGTCCACCGGGACCCCAGAATTTCAGTTGAAACTGGTTGTTATCGCTAAGCACTAGCTCGCTTGCACATGCAGTGATCATCTCTGCTCCGGGTGGCGTGCAGGCTGCGGCCTCCCAATGGCCCAACAAGTCGCTGCGTTGCACGTGCCAACTCACATCGCCGGCTTCGATAAATCCGCGCAACCGCTCCTCAACGATTTGGCTCAAGACGACGTCCGACTTGTTGATTTTCCAAACTCCGTTGCGTTTCAGGAGCCAGAACAACAGCAGTTGACCGCCTTGTTCGGTTTCTTTCAAGGAACTGGTGACGACAGCAGCCGCTTTTCGATTTTCAAGCGACTATCGCACTCGTACGTCATCTCGTTTCGGCGAAAGAAAGTAGACAGCGCGATGATCACTGGAACCTGTCGTCAAGGCGGAAGCGGTGCCACGTTCTCCTGCTTGATGGAGTTCAATCCAGATGGAAACGACTGATCGCGGAGTTTGCGTCTGAGCCAACGTCGAACTTTGCCACAAAGTCGTTACGAAAAGAAGGGCGATCGTTCTGGGTGGCGTTCGGCAATCAATCATAGATTCGTTCTACTTGGGGCAATCATAGGTTCGTTCCGTTTTAGGCTTTGACGAAAGAAGGCGACTCAAGTAGATCACGACGTCCGAAGACATTTATTAGGTGCAATCTGAGAATACGCAAAATTAGAGCCTAACAGGCGAAGTTCAAACAGTCGCAAACGGATCGGGTGGTGTAACTTTCTTTCTGTACTTTCAATTTGTTGATATTGCCGCGTTTTGATTCGTGAGCTTGCGAACGAAACAAAACGCGGCAATATCGGCGACCGCTTGAAAGAGCGGGCCAGATCGGTTTCTTTTCAAAGTTCTAACGCAACGAAAAGGAACACGACCATGACCCACCAGATGCAATCTAACGAACTGGGCGAAGCTGTCCAGCTACTGGCCGACAAAGTTGCTTGTGTCAATTTTTGTCCTGGCTTCAGTGGAGGGCATTTGAACGTAACACCTGGCGGCAATCCCTCCGCGACGATCCGCATGCCACCGTGGTAAGTGTTCCCTGTGCCGGGCAGGATTGCGAAAATGTGTTCGATGGTGTTGCCCCGTGGGATTACGAGCCGATCGCGTTTGTGCGCTGCTTCGCGATAATCAGTCGGGAAATAGACAAACGAATGATTGCGAGCCGGTTGAAATTCGATTCGATAAGCGTAGTCGGGTCCATACAGTCGCTGAGCGTCACGGATGCCGAGCACATAGTCGCCGTCCACGTCGGCCTCGAAAATCGCGACAGGGTCCATGCGATCTCGAGTAACCCAGACTTTGTCGTTCCCGTACCAGTCATGGTCGACCCACCGCGAATCGTCCGCGTTGATCTTGACGCGGCTTTTCGTTCCTTCGGCAGGGCGCAGCTCCAAGACGGCATCAAGCGAGGACCCAAGCGTTGCAGCGTAAGTACGAATCTTGTATCGCTGGCCTTTCTTTGCAGTGAAACGGAACCAATCCGCTTTCCCTTCATGCTCGATCTGGCCGTTGAATGCGATTGGCAACTCTCCCGAATAAATCTGTGCATCCTCGGGGCGAAAATGTTCGTTGCCGTCTTCCAAAACGTTTGGAAAGTCAGCTACTTGAATCAGATTGGGAATCACCGATCCACGTGCTCGGATTTCAACAATCGACTCTTCGAACGGACCGACCTTTGCGGGCAGTTGATACTGGAACGTTTGTGTTCCGCTGACGTCTCCAAACGCGATGCCTTTCATCTTGGTTCCCGCTTGGCCACCGAGTGGGTAGGTCAGCGTTGGTCGTGGCGCACTGGAGATATGAGCGGCATAGTGACGAAGGTTCCCCTCGTAATCCATGTTTTGGTGGATGTTGATGTAGTAGGTTCCCGACTCGGGGGCAAGAATGTTCAGAATCGGGTCCATGTCGCGCAGCGAAGTGTCATCCACGGAAGTAAAGAATTGTTTGTCGGGTCCGTGTAGCGTGATTTTCGTGTCACTCATCGCGCCGAAATGCTGAAACCCAAGGCATGATGACCAGACTTCGACGGTCAATCGCTGGCCCTTTTTCAGATCGACGCTGTACCAGTCATCGTCCATCGTGCTTTGTTTGGGATGGTAACCGTAAACCGTGTTGTTCAATTCGACCGGTTGCGCATTTTCGATGTCACCGTTGGTGTTGCCATCTTGATCGTGCCCCATGCGCGTTTCGGCCACGCAAGGAAAGGGCGAAACCCAGAAGGTCACCATTTCGGACAGTTGGTCGTCTGTGCGAATTCTCAGTTGATGTTCGCCTAGCGGACAATCTGCATCGATCTTCAACGTCAACGCGACGGCGGTTCCAGCGGGTGTCGGTTTCATCTGCATCGTATTGTCGTCAGGGATTTCTTCCACCAACTCGTAACCAATAAATTGCAAACCCGGCCGATAGAAAACGACGTCTTCGATCTTTTGCAGGCGGGCTCCGATCATCAGTAACGTCGTTTGCGTTCCGCGTTGACCGACTTGGGGCATCAAGCGTGCCGCGGTTGGGCATCGATACGGCAAAATGCAAAACTCGGGCCGTTCGTCAGCGGCGGCGGGCTCACTCGAGAGCGCAGTCAAAATTGCGAGCGTCGCGAGAATCGCTTTCGCAACCATACAAGAAGACGCCAAACTGGCGAAATCGGTTGTGTCCGTTTTCATCGTCATAAGATCAACCGATCAACGCTTCCACGGGTTCGCCTTGATCGATAATTTCGATCGGTCGTTGGCCCGATGCCATCAGCTCCTTGTCAGAGTTGATGCCGATCTGTTTGTAAATCGTGGCGTGCAAATCAGCCAGTGGAATCGCGTTACTTGCCGGGTCGCTGCTGGTTGAATCCGAGTCGCCATAAACAAGGCCTTGCTTTAGACCGCCACCAGCCATCACGGTCGAAAACACTCGAGCCCAGTGATCGCGACCAGCGACTTTGTTGATTTTTGGTGTGCGTCCAAATTCGGAGACAACCCAGACAAGTGTATTGTCCAGCATGCCGCGTTCGTCCAAGTCGCAGATCAGCGTTGCGAATGCTTTGTCGAACGCCGGCATGTTCAGCTGGAAGTTCTTTTTGATTTCAGTGTGATGATCCCATTCGCCGTAACGAAGTGTCACGAAGCGAGCACCGGCTTGGACCAGTCGTCGGGCGAGCAACATCCGCATGCCGGCCTGCGAACCGGTGTTGCTGGCAAATTGGCCTTTTCCGTAACGCTCTTTGACGGATTCGGGTTCTTTGCTCAGATCGAATGCTTCGCGCACGGCATCAGAAGTCATCATCTTGTACGCACGCTGGTAGTACGAATCCATCGTGTCCAGCTGCGAAGGATCAGTTTCCAACTTGCGAAATTCGGCATTCACCGCATCGCGGATTCGTTTGCGTGACTCGAATGCCTCCAGGTTGATTCCACCGGGCAAGCGCATGTCGCGCACTTGAAAACCACTCGACGCCGGATCACTGCCTGTCGTGAATGGCCCGTACTTGGAGCTCAAGTAACCTGTCTCGTCTTTTGCGTCACCGATCACCAGATAGTTTGGCAGTTCCGATCGCGACTTGTACTCGTGATTGACGATTGTCCCAATCGTCGGGTGCTTTAGCGCTGGCGTCATCGGGTAGCCGCGCAACATGTGATAGGATCCCTGGCCGTGATCAGGAATCTTGCCAACAACAGCACGCGCGATAGTCAACTTGTCAGCGATCTTCGACGTCTCTGCCATCATTTCGCCCAACACGACGCCGGGAATCGGTGTTTTGTTGACCCCAAAAGGTCCTCGATACTCCAGTGGCGATTCAGGTTTGGGATTCCAACTCTCTTGTGCTGAAACCGCGCCGGGCAAGATGATTTGAATCACACTCTTAGCAGGACCATCGACCGATTCGTGCCACTTTTGTTCGGCCTGAGCAGATTGGATTTGCAGAAACTGCCCGAGGGTCAGTCCGCCGACGGCCAACGATCCGATTCGCAACGCATCGCGGCGCGATCCAACCGTTTGTTGAAAATTCCGGCATCCTTTGCGGCGTGATTTCATGAGCGTTAACGTCTCAAAAATGGTTTCAAAAATCGTCTATTTCTTAGGCTGAACACGCCGCCAGCGAAAAGGTGGGAACGCCATTGTTGCCTTTCGTTCAAGGCAAGCGCATCAACGCTCACTCATGCTTCGGGTTCCCAAACTTTCATAGATTCTATCTTGTGGCTGACACCATCAGCTAGGGATGTGCAGGCATGCGGCCGTTTCGTCGCAATGCATGGTGATTCATGCCGAGACACGGTTGATGAACGAATTAGAATTCGTCATCGTGAACCCGGATACGGAGGGATTTACGCGGTCCCTCGCTTACGCGTCGGGTTACCAAAGTCCCCTAGCCTCAGAAAGTGATTTGCCCTGATGCCCAGGTCCACTCGGTTGCGTTTCTTAGTTGTTTCGGACACGTCCCCAAGCGGTACACACTGAATCACAACGGTAGGTGTGCATATCTTACAACTTACTTGAGAAAAGTTTTGGTGCAGAAAGATTGTCCACACTTTTCATCTCGCGCATGATGGAGTTCATGGACCGCAGTGAAATTCTCCGAATCTTGATGCCCGAACGGACGAAGCAGATCGCCCTAGCGTGGTCGATCCTGCGGCAGTCCCACCTGTCAGAAGATGCCTATCAGGACATGTTGGCAAAAGTGTTCGAGAACGAAGGCGTTTTTGAGGGGCCCGGGCATCTTCGTGACTGGTCGTGGAAGGTTCTTCGCAATCGATGTTATGAGTTGATTCGTCAACGTAAGTATCAAGTCACGTTACTTGACGAATCGATCCTGGATCTTGTGGATGCAGAGCTTGAGTGCCGCGACAACAGTGACATGGCGGTGCGAGCCGACGCACTTCGCCACTGCATTGGCGGATTAAGCGACAAGTCGCGCGAAATGATCAGGATGCGTTACTTCGAGGGTTTGCGTGGGAAACAGGTGGCGGAGAAACTCGGTCGCAAACCAGGGACTGTCTACAAAACGCTTCAGCGCATTTACGTCACGCTTGCCGAGTGTGTTCAAAGGAAGATGGCTACATTCGACACGGGAGATTCCATCTCGTGAATGATGAAGAATTTCTGCGTTTGACCACCTTGTATTTGGAAGACGCGATTGATGATGGCGAGCTTGGTTTGCTCAGTCGCGAACTGGCAAACTCACCTGATCGCGTTCGGAAATTCAATGACCTGCGCCTGCTGACAGGTTTTATTCATGAGCATGGTCATGCGGTCGATTCGAAACGAAGCACAACGTTAGGCTTTCCGTCGTCACGCCGAACAACCGCGATCGTACTGGTGGTGTTGGCGACCGCTGCGTCGCTCTTGCTTTGTTTGAATTGGCCAGATGCTGAGCCACCGCAAGACAAACGGGCTCCAGCGATTGCCACACTGGCATACACATCTCATGCAAGATGGGGAAGCAAAGAACGAGCGATGGGAGACGGGTTCGGCAAAGGCAGACTACATTTGAAGGTTGGCTTGGCGCGATTGGATTTTCGCAATGGTGCCACCGTCACACTTCAGGGGCCCGCCGCGTTTGAGATTTTGTCGACTGACAGAACGATTCTACGCAGTGGAATCCTCACGGCTTCTATACCGGAGTCAGCCGTGGGCTTTGAAGTCGTCACCCCGACAATTGATGTTGTCGATCTGGGAACTGCGTTTGGTGTCTCGGTGGGAGCAGACGGGGAAACCGACGTCTGTGTTTTTGAAGGTGAAGTCGAGGTCAGTCGTTCCGCAAGTGAGGATATGCCACAGGTTGTTCGTGAAGGTAATGCCGTCCGGTCCAGGCCAAAAGCCGACACCATTGACTCAGTTGATTACTCGACCGAGCGTTATGAAGACGCATGGCCAGTCACGTCGGGTGTGTTGCAGGTGACCGGCCTGATGAAATTCGTTTCGCCGGGCCCCGATTTCGCTCCGGGAAGATACGAAGACAGCGAACGTATTTTGGTGTTCCCAGAACGCGAGCGAGTTCTGCTTAAATCGGATCTCGAAGTCAACGTGACCCAGCCGGGACAGTACATTCGTGTGCATCGTAAGGACAAGCATCCCATCGCCGCGGGAAAGATCATCCGAAGCTATCTGCTGCAACTTAATCCGATCGGTGAGTTTGGCCGTAATGAGGTAGACGGGGCGCGAGTCATCGGTCAGATCACATTTGATCGGCCGATTCTCGGACTGATTGGTGGGACCAAGCAGCTCATTGGCACCGACAATTTGCTCGGGCATCCGCTGGGTGATTATCGAGGCACAAAGCGTGGCATTGAGCCAGCGCGTCCGGATGACCTGCCTGAGTCGGGTCGAGACAATGTCACACTCAGCCGGGACCGCATGACTTTGTCGCTTGACCTTGCAGCAAGTTCGGCGGTCGACCAAATCCGGGTCGTCGTCTCAAGACGACAGGTTGAAAGGTGATGATGCAGTTAATCGATAAAACATGACGAGAGCGAATTCTAAAAACCTTGATAACCCAAGTCGTGAGCGAGGAACGGTTCCGAATCAGTCTTTTCTTCAGTCCCTCGCTCACGTTTCGGGTTACCAATCAGTGTTCGTTAACGGCCCGCTAACCGTTGAACAGATTGAACGCCTGTTTCAACTCGCCCCATCCATTTAGACCTGAATAGTAACCATGAAACTTCGACGCGTCCTGATTATCTGTTTGATCGCAATGCCCTCCATCGCCTTGGCGGACGCGAAACCGAACATCGTCATCATTCTTACAGATGACCAGGGCTATGCCGATGTCAGCTACAACCCGCACTCTCCACCAGAAGTCAGTACACCGAATATCGATGCCCTCGCGTATTCGTCGATCATCTGTACTCAGGGCTATACCAGTGGGCACGTTTGCTCGCCGACTCGTGCAGGGCTGATGACTGGTCGTTATCAGCAACGATTTGGAATCTATACAGCAGGCGAGGGAGGCTCGGGCGTTCCACTTGATGAAGTGTTCATTCCTCAACGCCTGAAACCAGCCGGTTACGCCTGCGGTGCATTGGGTAAGTGGCATCTCGGGCTCACCGAAGAGTACCACGCCATCAATCGAGGTTTCGATGAGTTCTATGGCTTCATGGGACGCGGGGCACATCCCTACTTCGACCATTCAGATATGGACCACCCCATTTATCGCGGCCTCAAACCGATCAAAGAAGAAGGCTACCTCACCACTCGAATCACTGAGGAAGCGGTCGATTTTATCGATCGCCACAAAGCGGATCCCTTCTTCCTTTATGTCGCTTACAACGCAGTGCATGCTCCACCCGAAGCACCCGAAGAAGACATCAAGCCCGTTACCGGAGACGAAACACGCGACACCTTGATGGCGATGATCAAGCACCTCGACATGGGAGTCGGCGAGATTGTGAACTCACTGAAGAAGCACGGCATTTTTGACAACACGCTGCTGATCTTTCTGACGGACAATGGCGGTTCCAAAACGATGAGCGCCAACAATGCACCGCTTCGCGGCTTCAAGCAGATGGACTACGAGGGCGGAATTCATGTTCCGTTCATTGTCTCTTGGCCGAACCAACTGGAAGGCGGGAAGAAATGCGACGTTCCCATGTGGTCGACTGACCTTTTTGCCACCGCACTCGATGCTGCCGGGCTTCCCATGCCAACGGACAAACCTTTGGACGGTAAGAGCATCCTGCCCGCCCTGAAAGGCGAAACCGACAAACTCCACAACGAACTGTATTGGAGTTCTGGGGGTGAAAAAGGAAAGTGGGCCATTCGCAGCGGGAATTGGAAACTGGTCGCAGAGAAACGTCGTATTGAGCTCTTCGATCTTGAAAACGATCTCAGCGAAACCTCAAACATCGCAGCAAAACACTCGCAAGTGGTTTCTGATCTCACGGACAAATACAACGCGTGGCTCGACGAAATGGCGGACCCGGTAGGCAAACAGGAAAAACGATGGAATCCAGATGCCGCTGCACCCGACAAAAAAATGTCGAAGCAGGAAAAGAAAGCAGCACGCGAAAAACAGAAAGCCGCACGCATCAAAGCACGCGAAGCAAAGTAGAGAAGCCAGACTGGGGTGATGCCAGAATGTTTGGCGTCTTGAATAGGCCGGAGGCCGACACAACCCTAGCCCATGGCGTCAGCCATGGGTGCGAGATGCAAACAAAGACGAAAGGCCGGAGGCCTGAAAAGTTCGGTACTGCAATCCAGTCGGGCGCGGCAGCGGCACGAGGCCGACATAAACTCAGCAGACCGATGATCTGTGATTAGCCCCTTCTATCCCTTAGTTGAAAATGCTCTAGCCGACGCGATGTTCTTCATCATCATTTTGGTTATTATCGGGAGGTGCGGAATTTCCGCGTTCGTGATGCAAGCAGTACGAGATGACGTGAACGATTTGTGAGTGACACCGAAAACGAATTCGACGAAACAATAGCTGTCCCTGATGAAATTGAGGTAACGGTTGCGCCCGGCCTTGGCGATTCGTCAAACACGACTTTGACGGAGCTTGCAGGTGCATCGACAGATGCCATTCGTCCGCTTGAGGGGCGTTTTGCCCTTGCTGCGAAATTGGGTAGCGGGGGAATGGGAGAAGTGTTTGCCGCGCGCGACAGCATGTTGAATCGCGAAGTGGCGGTGAAAGTACTTTCAAGTGAAACCGATGTCGGTTTGGCACGTTTTGTTCGTGAAGCACAGGTGACGGCGCAGCTTTCTCATCCCAATGTTGTTCCAGTCTATGGATTGGAAGAGGCGGACAAGGACAGTCCGGCTCTGACGATGAAGCTGATTCGCGGAGATACATTTGCGGAATACATAGAGCAGTGCTCGTCAGCATTGGGCACCCCCGATTACGACCATGAACGGCATGGGCAGAACGGACGCATCGAAAACTTCTTACGCGTCTGCGACGCGATTTCTTACAGCCACTCTCGGGGAGTGATTCACCGTGATTTGAAGCCAGACAATTTGATGATTGGCGCTTATGGCGAAGTTTACGTAATGGATTGGGGGATCGCACGCCTGCTGGATGAACCGGATGAAGAATCGTCAGCTGACGACCTGGAGGCCAAGTTCGGTTCAGACGATGTCACGATCGGCAATCAAGAAACGAAAACTCAAGCGGGCGCGATGATGGGCACGCCTAAATACATGCCTCCCGAACAGGCGGGTGGAAAGAACGCGGGCCCCAAGAGTGACCAGTTCTCACTCGGAATGGTACTGTTTGAGATGCTTACCTTTACCACGCCGCGTCAGATAAATAGCGCCAGTGAGTTATTGGAGAAAGTGCGGTCGGGGGCACGCAACTCATTTTCGGATGCTGATCAAGGTGAGTTGGTTCATCCGTCACTTCAGGCGATTGTGAATCGGGCAACGTCGCAAGATCCAATGGACCGCTATCCTTCGGTCGAAGAGTTTGCCGACGATTTGCGACGGTACGTTCACGGTGAAGAAGTCCACGCAAGGCCTGACAATCTGGTTCGTTCTTTGTGGCGTCGAGTGCAGCGTCATCCAATCGCGGTGATGACGGCGCTGTTGATGACCCTTGCCACGGCTGGGGTTGTTTCAACCGTCAGCCTGTATCGTGGCCTTGAAGCAGAGCGGATGGCGTCGGTCCGAGGGCAAACACTTGCCGGCTTGGTCGCGAACGTTAACAAGAGAGTTCTTGAGTTTGACACACTCCTTTTTCAGGTGGAAAGTTTGTTGGAGGGAGTTGCGACATCCAGTAGTGAAAAACTCGATCATGCACCGCCCGAACCTTACCTGATCTATCAACCTAACGATCAAGATGGGATCAATCCTCCGGCGGATTTGGCCAGGATTCATCGTTATCAACAGCGAGTGAGTTTCGATAATTTCATCGTCGTGCTTTCGCCTGACGTTGAAATGGATGCTGTCGAAACTCAGCTGTTTCAATTGAGCGGAATGAAACATGTATTCCGAAATGCGTTGCTTCGCAGCGAGCGGATGGATTCAAGCGAGCTTGAAAAAGCTGAGACGGATGCGATTCTTTTTGACGGAACGCCAGTCCATTGGGCCTACATTGGGCTTGAGAATGGAGCGATGTTGAATTACCCCGGGAATGAAAACTATCCGCCAAATTTCGATACGACCAAAAGGCCCTGGTACACCTCAGCTGCCAAAAAACATGGGCCGATATGGGGAATCATCTACCCGGATGCAACAGGGTCGGGGTACCTGATGCCATGTAACCAAGCGTTCTATGACCGCTCGGGTGAGTTTCTTGGCGTGGCTGGATTGGATATTTCCATGGATACCGTCATTGATCAGCTGGATATGCCAGACGTTGCGGGCGTAAAAGAAACGTGGTTGATGGATGGCTCAGGAAAAGTCGTGCTTAGCTCTGAGGAGAAGGGGCTCAGGACCGCAGTTACGGTCGGCGAAAACAGAAGCAAAGAACTGGGCGTCTTAGGGATTCCAGAGCTCGAAGCGCATGCGGTGAAGGGGACGACTTCTGGGTTTGTCGTGGACGGAGAAGACGTGCTTGTCTTCGCCCGACTAAAAGCGGTGCCTTGGATTTTGGTTGCCCGAGTTGATTCGCAATCACACGGTCTGTAGTGCCGCGTTCATGTGTACCCATGACTTGCGGTTTTCGGGGCGACCTCGGAATCAGCGGCCAGATCTTTTGGAAAGTATGTCCACACTTTTGAACTCGCGCATGGATTAATTTGTGGATCGGAGTCACGATCGCGCACACTTGCTGTTAACTCATTATCTCACCATGAAAACACTCTTCTCAGTTTCGATCTTCTGTTTGTCGGCAATCGTTGCCACAGCCGCGCGGTCAGAGCGTCCCAACATCATCATGTTTCTGATTGACGATCAGAACCCATCGAGCATCGCTGCGTTTGGGGGCGATACCTACACTCCTCATCTCGACCGCATGGCTGCAGAAGGAATGAAGTTCACTCGCGCCTACGTCAGCAGCTCGGTTTGTACTCCCTCTCGATACAGTTTTTTGACTGGCCGGTTCGCTGGTAAATCACATAGCAAGCTTTACGCCGATGCGGTTGGCAATAACGAGAATCAGGGGCTTCCCAATTTCAATGTCGCACTGGAACGCGACAAGATGAACGTCGGAAACGTTCTTCGTGAAGCCGGTTATGCCACCGGATTCGTTGGGAAGTTTCACCTCACTTCCGATTTGGATTTCCCGGAGTTCTACAAAGGGAAAGACAAATGGATCAACATTCCCAAAGACGCGAGTCCTGGGCCTGAAACTTCGGCTCAGTTCAAACACAACGAACGCTGGATGCGCCGTTACCTTCAAACGCTGGGATTTTCTTGGGCGAAGAA